>JBGPYB010000255.1:0-4523 GCA_041493035.1 Vicinamibacteria bacterium
AAGGCGCGCTCCCCGTGGTCGGGTACCGCTCGAACCGCGGCCGCGCCCTCGCCTTCCAACAGAAGATGCAGGACCTCTACGGCGGCCTCGTGACCCTCGTCGAGGGAGACGTCACCGACGCCGCCGTCCGGCAGCGCTACCTCGATGCCGCGCTGAACGTGAAAGGCGATCTCTACGGCCTCGTAGCTCTGACGGGAGATCCCGCTCGGGTGAAGGCCGCCGACCTCGACGGTCCGGCGCTCCATGCGTCCTTCGCCGCGAACTTCGAGGCGCCGGTGCTCCTGGCCCGCGCCGCCGCCGAAGCGATGCTGTCCAAGGGGACGAAGGGCTCGATCGTCCTCTTCTCGAGCATCCAGGGAATCCACCCCTTCGAGGGGAGCGTCGCCTATGCGGGACCGAAAGCCGCGCTCGTCCACGCGGCAAAGGTCCTTGCGAAGGAGTACGGCGGCGCGGCGGACATCCGGGTGAACGTCGTGGCGCCGGGTGCGACCACGGCGGGCATGGCGAGGGCGTCGATCGACGCGGGCAAGTACGACGCCTACGTCGAGCGCGGGGCGATCCCGCGCTTCGGCCGCCCCGAGGACGTGGCGAAGGTCGTTCGCTTCCTGCTGGAGCCCGATTCGTACGTCACCGGGCAGGTCGTGACGGTGGACGGCGGCCTGACCTTGCGCCGTGACCGCCTCTCCAGTTGACGGAGAGGCGGCTCGACCGTACCCTGATTTGATGCGCCTCTCGCGACGTATCCCGCTGCTGGCGGGCCTCCTCCTGACACTGGCTGGCTCCGCCTGCGGCCGCAAAGCCGCGGAGCCCTCGCTCACGTCTTCGACGCCCCGGCCCGCTTTGAACATCGCCGGCTCCCCCGTGGTCGCTTCGGTGAACGGCGAGCCGATCACACAAGCGGAGGTCGACCTCCGGGCCGCCGATCGACTCGTGCAGATCCGCCAGGAGGAGTACGACGCGCGAGCCGAGGCGATTGGCGAAATCGTGACGGAAAAACTCCTTCAGCGTGAGGCGGCGAACCAGGGCGTCACGGTCGAAAACCTCCTCAAACGGGAAGTGGAGGCGAAGGCGGCGCCCGTCTCGCCGGCCGACGCGGCCACGCTCTACGCCGAGAACACGGCCCGTTTCGCGGGCAAGAGCCGCGAGCAGGCCCTGGCCGAGATCGAGAAGGCGCTGCGGCGGCGGAACGCAGCCGAGCGAATGGCGGCGTTCCGCAAGGAACTCAAGGGAAAGGCGCAGGTTGCCATCAGCCTGGACCCGCCGCGGCTCGATCTCGCGATACCCGCCAGCTCCCCGGCCCTCGGGTCGGCCAAAGCCAAGGTCACGCTCATCGAGTTCGCCGACTACCAGTGCCAGTATTGCAAGCGGGCCGAAGACACGGTGGCCGCGGTCCTCAAGGAGTACCAAGGTAGGGTCCGGTTCGTCCACGGCGACTTCCCCTTGTCCTCACATGATCGCGCCGAGGTGGCCGCCCGCGCCTCGCGTTGTGCCGGAGAGCAGGGGAAGTTCTGGGAGTACCGGCACAGCCTCCTCGTGGTGCCGGGCGACTTCAGCGACGAGGACTTCGCCAAGAGGGCGTCGGGAATGGGCCTTGAGGCCAAGGCTTTCGGCACTTGCGTGCTGTCGGAGCGTCACGACGCCGCCATCCAGGCGTCACAGGACGAGGGGATGCGGGCCGGCGTGAACGCGACCCCGACCTTCTTCTTCAACGGCCGTAAGCTCGCGGGAGCCCCGACCATCGACGAGTTTCGCCGGATTCTGAACGAGGAGTTGGCCCGCAAGGGAGACTGAGTATGGCGGCGAGGGGCCCGGGAGAGGCCATGCGAGAGCGGTGGGTCCGTCTGGGCTGCCTTCTTCTCCTGGCGGCGGTGTTGCCAGCCTGGGCTCAGGGTCAGGAGGCGCGCATCGCAGCGTCCGATGCAGCCCAACTTGCACCTTGGGCCGCCCGTATCCAACAGATGGCTGACGCGGGGGAGATCCGCCTGACGCAGAGCCACGACGATCCCCTGGTGCCTGGACGCCGCCATCGGCGCTTCGCTCAGCTCCATGCGGGCACACCCGTTTGGGGCGGCGAGCTGGTCGTCCAGACGGCGAGCCAGGGGCTCGTCTCGATCTTCGGCACGCTCTACGAAGGCATCGAGCTCGACACCAAGCCCACGCTCTCGGCCCAGGAGGCGGACCGTGTCGCCCGCGACCAGGCAGCGGTCCCCTTCGGGCGCGAGGGCCGGCCTGAGCTGGTGGTGCTGCCCGTCTCCGAGGGCAGCTACGCCTTGACCTACAAGGTGCGGGTGAAGCGCTCCGGCTTCGACATCCGGTTGCTCTTCATCGACGCGAAGACCGGCGCCGTGGTCGAGGACCGGGATGACATCAAGACGGAATCGGCGGTGGGAGTGGGCACCGGTGTTCTCGGCGATCGCAAGAAGGTGAGCGCCAACAAATCGGGGACCCAGTTCGTGGCCGAAGACAAGCTCCGACCCCCGCGCATCGCGACCTTCGACTTCCACGGCGACCTCAACCATTTTTTCGCTGTCGAGGACCTCTTCGACCCGGACCTGGCCCGCGACGCCGACAACAAGTGGGACGACGGCGCCAACGTCGACGCTCACACGTATGCCGGCTACACCTACGACTACTATTACAGGCGCTTCGGTCGTCGCGGCCTCGACAACGCCGACATCGCGATCCGCGGCGTCACCCATCCGGTGAACCGGGAAGACATCTTCGGCTACCCCGACAGTGTCGTCTTCGATTTCTACTTGAACGCGTTCTACGCGGGCGACGGGATCATGGTCTACGGCGAGGGCCTGCCCGAGAGCCTGACGTTCCAGGGCCAACACTGGAACTACGTGGCGGGGGCTCTCGACGTCGTCGCCCACGAGCTGACCCACGGCGTCACGGATTTCACGTCACGGCTCATCTACCAGAACGAGTCGGGCGCCCTGAACGAGTCGTTCTCCGACATGATGGGCACCGCGGTCGAGTTCTTCTTCCAGCCCGCGGGCAACGGCCCGCTTCAGGCGGACTACCTGCTCGGCGAGGACGTGGTCACTCCCGGTGGCCTTCGCTCCATGGCCCACCCCGCCGCCTACGGCGATCCTGATCACTACAGCCTGCGGAAGCTGGGGCCCCAGGACAACGGCTTCGTCCACAGCAACTCGGGCATTCCGAACCAGGCCTACTACCTGGCCATCGAAGGTGGACAGAACCGCGTGTCGGGCCTTCGGGTCACCGGCGTGGGCGGTGCCAACCGAGAGCACATCGAGAAGGCGTTCTATCGCGCATTCACCGAGATGCTGCCCGCCAGCGCCAATTTCAGGGCGGCACGCGCGGCAACGATCCAGGCGGCCCGCGACCTGGACGGCGCCCTTAGCGCCACGGAGACCGCCGTGACCCAGGCCTGGACCGCCGTGGGGGTGAACTGATGCGCGCCGGCCTGACGGTTCTGACCTTGTCGATCATCGCCGCGCCCGTCCTGGCGGCCGACGACCCGCCCCGCTTCAAGCTGCTCCTGAGCGCGGGCTACCAGCTCGGCACCCACAGCTTCAGCCAGACCCTCTCCTTCGACCAATACCAGGAGACGGCCACGATCGCCACGGCCTACACCGCCGACAAGGCGCCCGGCGTCGACGTCAGCGTCCAGTTCAATGCCTTCAAGCACGTCGGCTTCTCGGCCGCGGCCACGCTGTACAACCGTGACCTGAACGCCACCTACAACGCTTCCTTCCCCAATCCCCTGTTCTTCGACAAGGCCCGGCTGGCGACGGGTAGCGTGAGCGGCAAGCAGAAGGAGACGGCGGGGCACCTGAACGTCCTGGTCTTCGGCAAGAGGGGTGTGATCGACCTTTCGGCCTGGGCGGGCATCAGTTTCTTCAAGGTCGAGGCGGACATCCTCGAGAACGTGGCCTATTCCCAGTCCTACCCTTACGACAGCGTCACGGTCACGAGCACGCCGCAGGCGGCGGTCAAAGACAGCCCGATCGGCTTCAATCTCGGCGCCAGCGGCGACTGGCGCTTCGCGAAGCGCGTGGGGGTCGGGATCCAGGGGCGCTTCGCGCGGGCCAAGGCGACGTTCGCCGTTCCGAACGCTTCGCCTGTCGACGTGAACGCCGGCGGGTTCCAGGTGGGAGCCGGGATCCGCTTCTGCTTCTAGCGGCACTTTTCCCTGGACAACCCCCCCGCGCGCGCTACAATCCTGCTTCGCGCTACGCGCGGGGGAGGCGATAGGCAGAGTTGCAAACGGAACTTCGGGCGTGGACGGTCAAGGACTCCCTCGAGCTCTACAACGTCCACGGTTGGGGACGCGACTTCTTCTCGATCAATGAAGCGGGACACGTCGAGGTCACTCCCGCCGGACCCGGCTCCTCCAAGATCGACCTCAAAGAGCTGATCGACGATCTCCGCAGCCGCGGCCTCAACCTCCCGCTCCTCATCCGCTTCTCCGACATTCTGAAGACGCGGGTGCAGCAGCTGTGTGGATCGTTCCAGCAGGCGATCGCCGAGAACGACTACCACGGTACCTACCG
>JBGPYB010000252.1:0-4672 GCA_041493035.1 Vicinamibacteria bacterium
AACCTCTTCTTTCTGTTGGAGCGCGCCCGGGACGGGGACGCGGAGTCCCGCGAGATGCTCGTCGTGACCCTCGATCAGATGGCACGTGGCGGGATCCACGACCAGATCGGCGGCGGGTTCCACCGCTACTCGACGGACGCGGAGTGGCTCGTACCGCACTTCGAGAAGATGCTCTACGACAACGCGGGGCTGGCGCTCCTCTATGCCGAATCCGTTTCCCTCGCTCCCGACGCCGGGTTCGAGCGCGTGGCCCGCTCGACCCTCGACTTCGTTCTGCGCGAGATGACCGGTCCGGAAGGCGCCTTCCTCTCCGCCATCGACGCCGAGACCGATGGCCACGAGGGGGCTTACTACACCTGGACCCGCGAGGATTTGGAGCAAGTCCTGGACCCCGAGTCCCGCGCCCTCTTCGGCGTGGTCTACGGTCTCGACGGGCGCCCCAATTTCGAACAGGACCGCTACGTCTTGCATCTTCCGGAGCCTCTCGAGGAGCGTGCTCACGCTCTTGGCCTGTCGGTCGAGGGCCTTCTCGCGAAGATCGAGCCGGGGCGGCGTGCGTTGCTCGACGCGCGGAACAGACGAAAGCGCCCGCTCACCGACGACAAGGTTCTGGCCGATTGGAACGGGTTGATGATCGGCGCCATGGCGCGGGCCGGTCGGGTTCTGGGCGATGAGACCTACGTCGATGCGGCCCGAAGGGCGGCCGACTTCGTTCTGGAGCACCTGGTGGAGGCCTCCTCCGGAACGCTCCTCCACGCCTATCGAGGCGGTGTGGCCAAGGTGCCGGCTCTCCTGGACGACTATGCGTTCTTCATTGACGGGCTCTTGTCGCTTCACGCCGGGACGGGAGACTCACGCTGGTGGGGCGAGGCGTCGCGTCTCGGAGTCGAGCAGGAGAGCCGCCTGGGCGACGCTGCGGCCGGAGGCTACTTCGCGGCGCCGGAGTCCGACGAGCTGCTTGTGCGGAGCAAGCCGGCCCACGACGGTGCTGTCGCCTCGGGGAACGGCGTCTCGGCGCTGAACCTTCTCGCCCTCGCGAGCCTGCGCGAGAACCCCGAGGCCGCGGAGTCCGCCGAGCGTCTCCTCGCCGCCTTCGGCCGCGGTATGGACGAATGGCCCCACGCCCACGTGACGCTGGTCCGGGCAACCATGCGCCGCGGCTTCGCCCCGCTCAAGGTTCACGAGCTCCCCGCACCGCGACCGTCTCCATTGGCCGAGCTTGGGCGAACGGCTTCGGAGGTCGTGGAGGCTCGCGGCCGCCTCGGCGCCGCCCCCGGCCCTTGGAAGCCGTTCGTCGTCGAACTGACCATTGCAGGCGGCTGGCACCTGAACGCGAACCCGACGCTTCTCCGATTTCTCGTGGCGACCGAGCTCAAGCCGGCCGCGGGCGCTCTGCGCGCCATCCGTTATCCGGCGGTCGAGCGGTACGAAGGTCACGTGCGTATCGAGGGGGAGATCGAGGTCCCGGCCGGACCGCCGCCCGCCGTGAGTCTGACCTATCAGCCCTGCGACGAGGAGCGCTGTCTGACGCCGGTGACCCGCGAGGTGCCGTTGCGATGAGCCTCATCGGGCACTGCGACGCCCTCTACGTCTCAGCCCGCGCCGGTGAAGCCGAGCTGGCGTGCGCGGCGCGGATGCGTTCCGAGCGGGAGCGCGGCCTCCGCGTTCTCGTGGTCACCCTCTTCGACCCGGGTTCTGAACGGGACGGCGAGCTCTTCCTCGGGCTTCCGCGCGCGAACGAGCGCGACCCGAATCACGATCCGTGGGCACAGCGCTCCGGCGGCATCGACGAAGAGGCCTGGATCGCCGACACCGCGGCGATCCTGGACGACGTCTTCATGCGCGCGGGCCCCCGGCACCTGTACATTCCTCTCGGCCTCGGCGGCTTCGCGGAACGCCGCGTCGCTCACGAGGCGTCCCTCAGGACCTTTCAGGCCGAGGCGGGACGCGACGTCTTCTTGTACGAGGAGCGGCCCGAGGTCTTCGTGTCGGGCTCGGTGCGGATTCGCCTCGCTCAGCTTGGGGCTCGGCTTCCCCCGGCGGCCTCGAAGGTGGCGGGAGAAGGGGGACTCGGCCGGCTCCTGCTGCGCTCTCAGACGGTGCCGCGTCTTCGGGACGCGATGAAGGGGCTCCGGCCGCGCCTTCGGAGCGCCCGTCTTGCGACACGCCTGTGGCTCGACGCTCGAGCGTGGCGGCCACAAAAGGCCAAGGGTCCGCGCCTTCAGCCGCTTCTCCACGCCGTGGCTCCGTCTTCCCTCGACGATGTTCGCGCGATGGTTCGCGCTTCGGCTGAGAGGGCGGGCGTTCCGGCCGTAGCGGACCGGATGATCGCGTTCTCCAGCGACTACGCCCGCCGTCTGGGTGTGACAGCGTACGTCGAACGCTACTGGCTCGTGCTGCCCAGGCGCGAGGACGAGATTCGATCGGTTGTCACGGGAGCCGAGGTGTCGGCGCTCAGTTGACCGTAACCGTCTCGAGCGCCGCCCACCGCCCGGGATCCTGCAGCCAGATCGTATTCAGGTAGGCCTCGACCTGAGCCTGACCGAAGCCATGCAGAGACGCGGTCGCACGGGCCAAGGCTTCGCGCGAAGGCGGCGGTAACGCGTCGGCTTCTTCCTTGAGGATTCCCTCCTCGTGGGGAAGGCCGAGCGCGTCCAGGAAGGCTTTCAGAAGAGGACGTCGCTCGCCCAGGTGCAGGGCCACTAGAAGCGCCGCTGCGAGGGGCTCGCCCGTGTCCAGGATTCCGGCCAGTGCCTGGGAACGTGCTTCGTCGGACAGAGCGCGGGCGGCCTGCGGTCGCATCCTTCGGGCTTTCACGATCGCGGCCAGCGCCGCCCCGACGATCTCCTGGGGAGGCTCGCGCCAGAAGCAGGCCGCCGCCGCGAGACGATCCTCGCGGGCAAGGCGCTTCCAGAGACGCGAGGCCGTGGGTTCGAAGGTCATCGGCCGAGTATAGCCGTTGACAGTCGTCGTTCGTCCCGAGACGATAGGTCCCGATGCCTCCGGTTCTGGCCGACCCCAAAGGTCACCTCACGCCTGCCGGCCTGGCCGCGCTTGCATCGGCGCGACCGGGGAATGCGCCGGTCGAGCTGGCGACGCACCTGGCGTCGTGCGCGCGTTGCCAGGACCGTATGTTGTCTGGGGCCACCGACGGATCGCCCACCCGGCGGGAGCGCCGCGCCCCGCCGCCTCCGTGGCGGATCTGGGCTGTTCTGGCCGCGGCCCTCTTCCTGCTGCTGTCGATCCTGGCCACGATCCAGCGGATGCGCTGAAGGCG
Source organism: Vicinamibacteria bacterium (assembly GCA_041493035.1). Classification (GTDB taxonomy): domain Bacteria; phylum Acidobacteriota; class Vicinamibacteria; order Fen-336; family Fen-336; genus JBGPYB01. The sequence continues at coordinate 3,278 of JBGPYB010000252.1, forward strand.
GCGGCGTCAGACCGGAATGACGGCCCCGGTGACGGGGGCAGAGGCAGGGGACAGGAGCCACGTGACGACCTGCGCGATCGCCTCAGGAGACGTCCACTGCGAACGGTCGGCGCGGGGCATCGCCAGCCGATTTGCCTCGGTGTCAATGCTGGCCGGTGAGATCGCGTTGAACCGGACGCCCCGATCCCGGTTCTCGCTGGCGAGGGCCCGTGTCAACGCCAGGACCCCCATCTTGGCCGTCGCGTACGCGGCGGCCCCGGCGCCGCCGGCTTCAGCGGTCCGCGAGCCGACCGTTACCACGCTGCCGCCCGCGCGGAGCAGGTGGGGAAGTGCCGCCCGGCACGTCGCGTGAGCTGAAGCGAGGTTGACGCGCATCATGTCGTCCCACTCCGAGTCGGGGGTTGCCTCGAGCTTCCCCGACCCCGCGTAGCCGCCGGCGATCGCCGCGACACCGTCGAGCCCGCCGAACTCGCGCGCCGCCGCGTCGACGAAGCGACGGGCCGCGGCGAGGTCGGACATGTCCGCCGCATCTCCCCAGAGGCGTCCCGCCGTCGCCAGCTCGGCCTTCAGGGACTGCCATCCGGCGGAACCTCGGTAGGGAACCGCGACCTTGTGCCCTTGCAACAGCAGGGCGCGCACGACGGCCCGGCCGAGGGCCCCCGTCCCTCCGGTCACGACGATCCCGGGCCCGGTGCCGATCACTTCCCTCGCGCCAGGAGCGACGCGTAGTCGCGTCCCGGCTCCGCGTTGGCGGCCGTCGGCAGTCCTGCGGGACGCCACCCGGGCTCGGAGCCCGCTCCTTCGAAGCCGGCCCGCTGGTCCACGAGGTTCGCGAAGCCGGCCGATTGCAGGACCTGAGCCGCATGGAAGGATCGACCTCCCGACCGGCAGCCGAGAACGAGCTTCGCGTCCTTGCCGAAGCCCTTCTCCATGACCGCGACGAAGTCACCGTTGGGCGCCATCCCTCCCGGCCCGGCATGGGCGACTGGGACGTTGTAGGCACCCTCGGGGTGGCCGCCTTCGAACTCGGGGATCGAACGGACGTCGACGTAGACGTAGCCGTCGGATGCGACCAGAGCCTTGGCGTCTTGCGGGGAAACCCTACGGATCGACATGACCACCTCCGACTCCCTTTTATAGCACGGTCACCGTGGTGAGGTCGGACAGCAGGATATCGAGGCCGCGATCGAATGTGGCCTCCGGGGTCAGAAGGCTCAGGACGACGTAGGCCTCCGTCTCGAAATCGAAGAAGTAGCCCGGGTGGACCAGCAGGCCGCGACGCTCCAGGAGACGGCAGACGCGATCCTCCTCCGAGAGCGTCGCCGGGACACGGACAACGGCCGACCATCCTCCCTCGGGAGGCAGGACGGTTGCCACGGAATCAGCAGGGATCCG
>JBGPYB010000167.1:0-9992 GCA_041493035.1 Vicinamibacteria bacterium
CCCATCTGGACATGGCCGTCCACCTGCCGGGGTGCGCCCTTGGCGTGGAAGCTGATGAAGTCGAGGGGCACTTCCTGGCCGAGGCAGTGTTGGAGGAAGGCCCTGAGGAAGCTCGCCTCGGAGCCGGCCATGTCGGGCCCCCCCACCCTGGCCTCGGGAAGCGCCCGACGGACGGCGGTGATCGTATGGTCGTGGAGCTTCAGGAACTCCTCGGGCGTGCCGCGCCAGTAGCCGATGTTGGCCTCGTTCCAGGTCTCCCAGTACCAGGTCGCGACCTCGGCCTTCCCATACCTCTCGACGCAGTGCGTGACCCACCGGTAGACCAGCTCGGCCCACTTCGAGTCGTCCCGTGGCGGGTAGGCCCAGCCCGTGTAGATGTCGTCGTAGGGAAGTCCAGGCCTCCACTCGTGCTGGTAGGGGTCGGGCTTCGTCGACAGGGCCCGGGGCATGAATCCGATCTCGACATAAGGCCGCACGCCGCGCTCGAGGTAGGTGTCGAAGATGCGGTCGCCGACGGTCCAGTCGTAGATGGGCCGGCCCAGGGCGTCCTCGGTGTAGGCGTTGGTACTCCCCCACTTGAGGGCCGGGGTGCCGTCGCCCGTGGTCAGGAGGTTGTGGGTGCGGAAATAGACGGCCTTGGGCTTGAGCTCACCCAGGGCGCTCAGGAGCTTCCGCCCGTCCTTCATGTGGGCATAGTTCGGCTCGTCGCCGCCGAAGAAGCGCCAGATGGTGTTGAGCTCGCCGCGCGGCCGGCCGGCGTCGACCCGGATAGTGACCGGGAACGTTGCCGCGAAGGCGATGAGGACGGCGGCGATCATGGCCCCCGCTCGGTCGCCGTCGATCCGTCGAACGGGAGGCTGCGGAAGAGCACCTGCACTTCGCCGAGACGGACCGCATCCCCGTCCCTCAGTTCCCGCGTGCCGACCACCGGCTCACCGTTGAGACAAGTGCCGTTCTTGCTTCCCAGGTCCTCCAGCGTCGCGCGGGGTCCCTCCACCACGATCCGGGCATGGTGTCGCGAGACGCTCGCGGCGTCGAGACAGACCGCCGCTCCCTTGTCGCGTCCCATGAGGTTCTCGCCCGCCGTCAGTGAGAGCACTCGATCGCCCCAGACGAGACGTGGCCGCGCGCCGGACACGTTGCAAGGCTGCTCGTCCGTCGTGTCGCGCGCCTCCCCGCAGAAGGCGTAGCCAAATCCGTGGGCCGTCCGGACGAAGCGCGGCCTTCGCGCGTTGTCGTCGAGCGCGTGGCGAATGCTGTTCACGGCCTGGCTCAGCGTGGATTCGGAGATGAAGACGCCGGGCCAGACGACGTTGCGGATCTGGGCCCGGGAGAGCGCGCGGGGGCGCCGCGCGACGAGCAGGCTCAGCAGCTCGTAGGCCTTGGGCTCGAGCGGGACAGGCCGGCCCGATCGAAGAAGCTGTCGACGCTCCTGGTCGAGATCGAAATCACCGAAAGAGAGCGACATAGGCCAAGCCTCGGCCGAGGCGACGAAATCTAGAAATGGCCCTGAAGTCTTCCCAATGGTAGAGGCCGATACTTCGTGACGCAAGGGCAGGACGCCTGGCCAGGCCCATGGCCAGGAGAGGGCCCTGAGCCGGACGTCATGCTCCCCGAGGCCTCTCGCTAAGCCTCGTCGCCTCCACGGCGCGGGTTCAGATCCCGGCTATACTCAGCCCCACCAACCATCCAGTCGGACCTCCTCAAGGAGAAGGCCCGCGACGCGGGGGTGGGGCGATGGCGCTCGAGGCAGGCTCCCGACTCGGCCCGTACGAAATCGTGGAGCTGCTCGGCTCGGGCGGCATGGGCGAGATCTCCCGCGCCCGTGACCCTCGCCTGGAGCGCGAGGTCGCGATCAAGGTCCTCCCCGAGGAGACCGCCGATGCCAAGCGTAGCTCCGGCGCCTCGACACCGACGGACGAGACCCCGGTTACGAGGACGGGATCTGCGCACCGCCATCTGCGGGCCCGCCGGGCCCTGATAATCCTGTGCCTGAGCGTGGGATCGAGCCCTTCCCTTCTGGCCCAGCGCTCGGACCGGGCGATCGTCGGTGGCGTCGTCACCGACGCCCAGGGGGCGGCGCTGCCGGGCGCCACCGTCACCGTCCGGAACGAAGCCACCGGCGTCCAGAGCGTCACCGCGACCAACAATGCCGGCGCCTACACCAGCGCGCCGCTGGTCCTCGGCCCCTATTCCATCGCCGTCAGCCTCCGCGGCTTCAAGAAGACCATGGTCACCGGAATCGAGCTCCGCGCCGGAGACGTGCTCCGCCACGACCTCGTGCTCCAGATCGGCGAGATGACGGAGTCGGTGGAAGTCACCGGCGGAGAGCCCCTCGACGTCACCCGGCCCGACGTCAGTCACAGCGTCGACCAGAAGTACTACCACGACCTCCCGATCGTCACCGCCGCCGACGTCCGCCTTGCCGAGGCGGTGCTCCAGATGCAGCCCGGGTACCTTCCCATGAGCCCGAGCGGCGATCCGTCTTCCCGGGGAAGCCAGTTTGCCTCCCGCATCAACGGGGGCCAGAGCAGGGCCACCGAGAACTTCTTCGACGGCGCTGCCTTCGGCTACGCCTCCGGGCATCAGGGGAGCACGGAGAGCGCTCCCCCCGTGGAGGCCATCGAGGAGGTCAGGGTCGTGAGCACGACCTACTCCGCCCAGTACGGCCATACGAGCGGCGGCTTCATCGAGTACACCTCCAAGTCGGGCGCGAACCGCCTGCGCGGCAGCGCCCACGGTTACCTGGCGAGCGACGCGCTCAACGCCAAGGGCTTCTTTGCCGCGCCCAAGGCCCCGCTCGACAACAAGACCTGGGGGTTCACCGTCGGGGGCCCCGTCAAGAAGAACAAGACGTTCTTCTTCGTCAACGCCGACTGGACCCGCTACCGCTCGGGCACCCTCGAGGGCTTCGGGAACACGACGCCGATCGACGCCTTCAGGGCAGGCGACTTCAGCGCGCTCCTGACCGGCAGGCAGGTCGGGGTCGACGCGCTCGGCCGGCCCATCTTCGAGGGCCAGATCTTCAACCCCGCCACCACGCGCCTCGTCAACGGCGTTCCCGTGCGCGACGCCTATCCGGGCAATGTCATCCGCGCGAGCGATCCCCTGCTGAGCCGGGTCGCCTCGCAGTACGCGGGTCTCATGGTGCATCCCGACCGTCCGGGACTGTCGAACAACGTGGCGGGCAACCCGGCCGGCCAGACCTGGGCCCTCGACGCGCGCAATCTCCTCCTGCGCCTGGACCACACCTTCTCCCCCCGGTTCAAGGCGACGTTCAGCGGCTACTACAACGACCGCCCCGCGATTCGGAACTGCGGTGGGGCACAGGGCTGCACCGTGCCGAACGACGCGCTGAGCGACTCCGCTGCGAATACGGAGTACATAGGTCAGGGCTTCGCGCAGCACATCTACACCGTGCACGCCCAGACCCAGGGGGACTGGACGATCAGCAACAACTTGATGAGCCACTCCGTGGTGGCCTGGGACCGCTGGTACATGGGCGGGGGCAGCCTCTCCGCGGGCGCTTCCTGGCCGGAGAGGCTGTGGGGCTCCCAGCAGGCAAGCGGCCTCCTCGCCGGGGACGCGGGGCCACCGCTCGTGCTCTTCACCGGCAACATCCCCTACAACCCCCTCGGTAATTCATGGCCTGGCTTCGGGTACGAGAAGAACGATCGCTGGCAGTTCTCCACTGACCTCGCGTGGGTCAGGGGGCGGAGCACGATCAAGATCGGCTTCGAGTACCGGCACCACCGCTTCCCGCACAGGGGCTGGGGCGTCGACGGGGCGGCGGGCCACTTCGACTTCAACCGGCTCGAGACCGGCGGCTACGACGCCGCCGGCAACAACCTCAGCCAGACCGGCGATCCCTACGCGTCCTTCCTGCTCGGGCAGGTTCACAACGCCTTTCAGTCCTTCTACGCCCAGCCCACCTGGTATGAGAGCTACCTCTCGCCGTGGGCGCACGCCGAGCTCAAGGTCAACACCAAGCTCACGCTGACCGCCGGTCTGCGCCTGGACTACCAGACCGCCCGCACGGAGCAGAACGACGAGTACTCGACGTTCGATCCGAACACGCCGAACCCGGGCGCCGGCAACGTCCCGGGGGCCGTGATCTTCGCGGGCAGCGGTCCGGGTCGTGCGGGAACGCGTACGTTCGAGGATCCGAAGTGGGACGCCTGGGGACCGCGGGTCGGTTTCTCCTATCGCGCCGGCGACAAGACGACGGTCCGCGGGGGGTACGGGATCTACTACGCCGGGGTGGCCTTCAGCCAGTTCACCGGCGATCCGAACATCGGCTTCTCCTCGAATCCATTCGCGCCGAACCTGGCCAACGGACTCTATCCGGCCTTTCTCCTCGACGCCGGGTTCCCGACCTCGATCATCCAGCAGCCGCCGTTCATCGACCCCACCATCGCCAACGGCGGCAGCGTGATTGCGGTGGCCCCCGACGGCGAGACGCTGCCGCGCTTCCAGAACTGGTCCCTGACCCTCCAGCGCCGACTGACTCGCAACACGATGCTCGACGTCTCCTACATCGGGAACCACGGGAGCCGTCTGAATCACAACGCTCAACGCGCGGGGCTCGACTACAACATGAACGATCCCCGCGTTCTGTCGCTGGGGGCTGCGCTCCTGAACTCGGGCATCGACTCGCCCGCCGCTCAGGCGGCCGGAATCCTGCCTCCCTACCCGGGCTTCAGCGGAAGCGTGGCCCAGGCGCTCCGGAAGTATTCTCAGTACCAGAGCATCGAATGGCGCGGGCTTCCCCTCGGCCGTAGCCAGTACCACGCGATCGAGGTCGTCCTCGAGCAGCAGCTCTCAAAGGGGCTCCAGTACCGCGTCGGCTACACGTACTCCCGGCTGAAGAACAACGGTGCGGAGAGCGGCCAGGGCGACGAGGCGATCAACGGCGGGGTCCAGGATCCCATCCACTGGGACACCGCCGACTACGGGCTCAGCCTGGACGACACGCCGCACGTGTTCCTCGTGGGCTTCACTTGGGACATCGCGCCCGGGCGCTCCCGGAGCTGGACGGGGGCAAGGAAGGCCCTCCTCGGCGGCTGGAACATCAGCGGAATCCTGCGCTACGAGAGCGGACGGCCTCTGCACATCATCATGGCCAACGACATGGCGGGCCTTCTCTTCAACACGGAGAAGCGGCCCAACCGCGTCGGCGGAGACGGAGGGGCGGCGAGCGGGAGCTTCGACCCGAACGGCGAAAGCTACCTGGACAGGGGCGCCTGGCAGGACCCGGGCCCCCTCGCCTTCGGCAACGCGGCGAGGGCCGACGGGACGGTGCGTGGCTTCAGGGTCTACAACGAGGATATCACCGTCGCCAAGACCTTCTCACTGACGGCCGACCTGAAGATGCGCTTCGAGGCCCTGTTCGGGAACATCTTCAACCGGACGACCTTCTGCCCTCCGGACACGAACTTCAGCTCGCCCGGATTCGGTACGGTCAACACGCAGTGCAACCAGGCTCGATCGATCCAGTTCGGACTGCGCTTCGACTACTGACGCGAGGGGTGGCCGTGTCGTGCCATCCGCGGAAGCCGCCGGTGCTCCGGGAGCTGGCCGGGACCGACCACTCGCCGATTAGGAACGGGCGGTCTCGTTAGCGCGCGAGCGCCCGCCACCGTTGCCGCCGGCGAGTACGCGCCGACTGCCGACCGGCTATACTCAGCCCTCACGAACCGGCTCGTCGGTCCTCGGAAGAAGGCCTTCCGATGAAGAGGCCGACGGCGCGGGAGCATCGATGGCGCTCGAGGCAGGCGCTCGACTCGGCCCGTACGAAATCGTGGGGCTGCTCGGTTCGGGCGGCATGGGCGAGGTCTACCGCGCCCGTGACCCTCGCCTGGAGCGCGAGGTCGCGATCAAGGTGCTCCCTGAGGAGATCGCCGACGCCAAGCGTCTCCGCCGCTTCGAGCAGGAGGCGCGCACAGCCGGCGCCCTGAACCACCCGAGCGTCCTCGCCGTCTACGACGTCGGCGCCCACCAGGGCGTCCCCTACGTCGTCTCGGAGCTGCTCGAAGGCCACACGCTCAGGGTCCGCCTCGAGGGCGGGGCGCTTCCGCTCCGCAAGGCCCTCGACCACGCGCTCGAGATCGCCCACGGCCTCGCCGCCGCTCACGACAGGGGGATCGTCCACCGCGACCTCAAGCCCGACAACGTCTTCATCACGGAAGACGGCCGGGCCAAGATCCTCGACTTCGGCCTCGCCAAGCTGACCCGCCCGAGGCTGCCCGTCCAGGAAGGAGACCAGGGCACCGCCACCAAGGCCACGGAATCGGGCGTGGTGCTGGGCACGGTGGGCTTCATGTCGCCCGAGCAGGTCCGGGGGGAGGAGGTGGATCCCCGCTCGGACATCTTCTCCTTCGGGGCGGTGCTGTACGAGATGCTGTCCGGCGTGCGAGCGTTCCGGCGCGACAGCGCGGTCGAGACGATGAACGCGATCCTGAAGGAGGACCCGCCCGAGCTGTCCGAGACGGGGCGGGGGATCCCGCCGGGGCTCGTGCGCATCGTGCGCCGATGTCTCGAGAAGCGCGCCGGGGACCGCTTCCGCTCGGCCCACGATCTCGCGCTCGGGCTCGAGGCGGTCTCGTCCGGGGTCTCCGGGCCGTCGCATCAGGAGGAGGAGAGCCGCTCCGGCGTCGCTCGCGCAGGCGGTCTGATCTGGCGCCACAAGAGGCGGCTGGTGCTGGCGCTGGCCGCGACGGCGCTGGTGACCGCGGGCGTCTACCGGGGCCTCGTCCGTTCCCCGGCGCCTGCGGCGGGGACGCACGGGATCGATTCGCTGGCGGTGCTGCCGTTCGAGAACGTAGGCGCCGAACCCGGCAGCCAGTACTTGAGCGACGGCGTCGCGGAGAGCCTCATCGACGAGCTCTCGCGAGTCCCCAAGCTCCGGGTCATCGCGCGCAGCACGAGCTTTCGTTTCCGGGGCAACGACGTCGACCCACGACAGGTAGGGCGCGATCTCGGGGTCGGGGCGGTCCTGACCGGGCGCGTCTCCCTGCGGGGCGACACCCTCGTGATCGGGGCCGAGCTCGTGGATGTCGCCAAGGGGACGCAACTCTGGGGCGAGCGATACAACACCAAGATGGGCGACATCTTCGTGGTCCAGGAGGACATCGCTAGCCAGATCTCGCGAGGACTCCGGCTGAGGCTGGCACCCCCGGATCAAGGCCTCCTGACCAAACGCCAGACCGGGAGTCCCGAGGCGTATCGGCTCCATCTCTTGGGTCGCTACGAGCTCACCATGGGCACGGTGGAGGGATTCAAGAAGGCCATCCAGTACGCCCAGCAAGCGACCGAGAAGGAACCCGGCTATGCGGCGGCGTATGAGACGTTGGCCTTGGCACTGGCCGGCTATACGAAGATGGGGGAGATGCCCTACAGGGAGGGCTATTCCAGATCCAGGACGGCGGCCACGAAGGCGCTCGAGCTCGACGAAAGGCTCCCCGAGGCGCACTTGGTCCTCTCTTGGGACGTGCTCTCTCTCGATTGGGACTGGGCGGGGGCTGAGCGTGAAATGAAGCGAGCGCTGGAGCTCAACCCGAGTCTTGCGGAGGCCCAGTCCAAGTACGGGTTCTATCTCGTTCTGATGGGCCGCCGGTCGAAGGAGGGTATCGAGTACCTGGAGCGAGCGTTGGCACTCGACCCCGCGTCGCTGGTGTGCCGCGTCGGGCTCTTGTACGGGTACTACCTCGACCGCCAGTACGATCAGGCGCTCGCGCGTGCGAAGAAGATGCCCGAGCTCAACTCCTTCGCATGGGCCCACGGCCTCCTTGCCCTGGTCTATCGGGAGAAGGGAATGTACGAGGAGGCCATCGCCGAGGACCGAAAAGCTTCTCCGCGGTGCAGCGGCCACCGTGGGAATACCTATGCGCGAGCGGGCAAGGTGAGTGAGGCACGAGGCTGCCTTCGAGAGATACGGGAGCGATTCGAGAAGGAGGGTGTCGGGGCGTACGACATGGCCCTGGTCTACGCGGGTCTGGGCGAAAAGGACCAGGCATTCGAATGGCTCGAGCGGGCCTATGAAGTCCACGATCAGGGCATCACCGCCCTGAAGGTCGACCCACCCCTCGACCCGCTGCGTTCCGACCCCCGCTTCCAGGACCTGCTGCGCCGCCTGAAGTTTCCGTCGTAGATCCAGTGTGCCCGAGTGGCTTACCGGGCGAGGCCGACGCAAGTGGAGACGATTGCCGTGGGTGGCGCGGTTCGCCGCCTATTGGCGGGTGAAGCCGGCGTGATCGTCCCCGTGGCCGCTCTTGGGCGCCGGATCAATAAGAAGAGCGTTGCCTAGAACGGTGGGAACCACTACCATCGGCCTCCCCGGCGAGTCGCGTACACGGAGTCATCGGCCATGAACATCGACGGCGGACTCGGTATGAAGGGCCTCTCGACCGCTTGCGCGGCACTTGCCGCCGCCATCCTCCTGGCGGTCTCGGCCCGCGCTGCGCAAGACATCCCGCTGCCGGAGCACCCGCGCCCCGACTTCGAACGCCCGGCATGGGTGAATCTGAACGGCACCTGGAAGTTCCGTTTCGACGCGAGCGACGAAGGCTTGGCTCAGACCTGGCAGCGGGGTGAGGTGGACTTCCCGCTGGCCATCACGGTGCCGTTCCCCTGGGGCTCCCCGCTCTCCGGTGTTCCCGACCGCGCGCCGATCGCCTGGTATGCCCGGAGCATCGAGGTCCCCCCGGCCTGGGAGGGACGGCGCGTCTTCCTTGTCGTTGGCGCCGCCGACTGGAAGACCACCGCCTGGCTCGACGGGGAGAAGCTCGGCGAGCACGAGGGCGGCTACACCCCCTTCGAGTTCGAGCTGACGCCGCGCGTGCGTCGGGGCACGTCGCAGCGCCTGACCCTCAGGGTCGACGACGTGGATCGCGCGTTCAAGCTCGAAGGCAAGCAGGGCTACGGTAACGCGCGCGGTATCTGGCAGACCCCGTACCTGGAAGCGCGCGGCACGGCGGCCCTCGCCGCCCTGCACTTCTCGCCCGACATCGATGCGAAGAAAGTGACGGTGGACGCCCGCCTCCTCGAAGCGGCGCCCCGGGACCTGACGCTTCGCCTGGCGTTCAAGAACGGGAGCGTGGCCGCGGTGGAGCGCCGGGTTCCCCGGGGGGAGACCGGCGTCCGGTTCGAGGTGGCGATTCCGGAGCCCCGCCTGTGGTCGCAAAAGGATCCGTTCCTTTACGAGGTGGAGGCGCGGCTGGCCGGGGCGGGGCCGGGTCCGGACGTCGTCAACACCTACTTCGGCATGCGCACGATCTCGGTCGTGGACCTGCCCGGCACGAGCCATCGCTACGTGGCGCTCAACGGCGAGCCCGTGTACCTCCAGCTGACGCTCGACCAGGCGTACCATCCCGACGGCTTCTACACGTTTCCCAGCGACGCGTTCGTCCGGGACGAGGTGCTGCGCGCCCGGCAGATCGGCCTGAACGGGCTGCGCGAGCACGTGAAGGTGGAAACGCCGCGAAAGCTCTACTGGGCCGACCGCCTCGGGGTGCTCATCATGGCCGACGTGCCCAACTCGTGGGGCGAACCCACCGCCGAGATGCGACAGGAGGTCGAAGGTACGCTGCGCCAGATGATCCGGCGCGACTACAACCACCCGTCCGTCTTCGCCTGGATCCCCTTCAACGAGACGTGGGGTCTCTTCACGAACGTCCCCAAGCCGGGCCAGGAGAAGCCGGAGCAGGTCTACCGGCCCGAGACCCAGCAGTGGGTGGCCTCGGTCTATCGGCTGGCGAAATCGCTCGATGCGACCCGCCTCGTCGAAGACAACTCGGTCTGCTGCGGGCGGGGGCACACCGAAACCGACATCAACTCGTGGCACGACTACCTGCCCGGCTGGGCCTGGGACGAGCGCCTCGACGAGGTCAGCGAGGGCACCTACCCCGGCTCGACGTGGAACTTCGAAGCCGGCTTCAAGCAGGACCGCCAGCCCAACATCAACAGCGAGTTCGGAAACGTGTGGGGCTACGAAG
>JBGPYB010000200.1:0-7174 GCA_041493035.1 Vicinamibacteria bacterium
AAGGTCGGCGCCTAGCATTGGGAAGTCCTCGGGGCCATCTCTGGATTGCGTCGCTTTCGCTCTCTCGGGCGAGGCGTATGTCTCTGATTTTCGGAAAGTGCGAGCTCGACCAGGAGCGCCGGCAGCTCCTTCGGTCGGGGCAGCCTGTTCCGCTCGAGCCCAAGGCCTACGAGCTGCTGAGCCTGCTCGTCGAGCGGCGCCCCCGAGTGCTCTCCCGAGCCCAGATCCGGGACGTCGTCTGGCCCGGCGTCTTCATCTCCGAATCGACGCTGAACCAGGCCGTGAACAACATCCGCCAGGCGCTCGACGACGACGCGCGCCAACCGCGCTTCGTCCGGACGGCCCACGGGTTCGGCTACGCGTTTTGCGGGGAGGCGCACGACACGACGCAGGGGCCGCCGGGCGCAGGGGAACAGTCGGACCAGGAGCGGCAATCGAGTCCCTACCCGGGCCTTCGGGCCTTCACCGAGGCGGACGCGCCTTACCTTTTCGGACGCGAGGACGAGGTCAAGGCCCTGTGGGAGAAGGTGGGGCAGCATCGGCTGGTCGCCGTGATCGGACCTTCGGGGGTGGGCAAGACCTCCTTCCTGCGCGCCGGAGTCCTGGCGAGCAAGCCGACGGGCTGGGGCGCGGTGTACGCAACGCCGGGGTCGAGCCCGGCCGTATCCCTTGCCCGTGCGCTCACCCCGCACCTGGCGGGTGACGTGGAGGCCATGTCCGAGCTGCTGGAGGGGGTGCGTGAGACCGCCGAGGGAGACGCGGGGTTGGCGATCGTGTCGGCGGTGGCGAAGTGGCGGCGCAAGCACGCGCAGGTCCTCGTCGTGCTGGACCAGTTCGAGGAGCTGTTCACGCAGAACGGCGCGGGTGTCGCCTCGCGGTTTGCGTCGCTCGTGGGCGGGCTCGCCGCGGAAGCCGACGTGCACGTAGTGCTCGGGCTGCGGGACGATTTCTTGTTCCGCTGCGGCGAGCACGAGGCCCTGCGGCCGGTGTTCCGCGACCTGACGCCCCTCTACCCGCCCACACCCGAAGCCCTGCGCCGCGCGCTCGTCGAGCCCGCGGCCCGACTCGGTTTCCGTTTCGAGGACGAGGCGCTCGTCGACGAGATGATCGACGAGCTACAGCAGGAGCGGGGCGCGCTGCCACTCCTCGCCTTCGCGGCTTCGCGGCTCTGGGAGAGGCGCGATCGAGAGAAGAGCCTCCTCACCCGGGACGCCTACCGGGAGATCGGTGGCGTGGCGGGGGCGCTCGCCCAGCACGCCGAGGAGACCCTCGGGCAGACAGGCCCAGCGCGGGAGCCGCTCGTACGGGAGATCTTCCGCAACCTGGTCACCGTTCAGGGAACCCGCGCCGTGCGCGAGCGCGAAGAGCTGCTTTCGGTTTTCGGCCCCGGAGGGGCGCAGCCGGAGGGGCGCCGCGACGAGGCCGAGGGGGTGCTGCGCGCGTTGGTCGACGCGCGGCTGCTGACGCAGTACGAGCTCGCGGGCGACGGAGGCGAGAGCCACACCCAGGTCGAGATCATCCACGAGTCGCTTCTCACCGCCTGGCCCCGGCTGGTGCGCTGGCAAACCCAGGACAAGGACGGCGCGCAGCTCCGCGATCAGCTCCGGCGGGCGGCCCAGCTGTGGCACGACCGTGGCAGGACCGAGGACCTGCTCTGGTCCGGGACGGCCTATCAGGACTTTGCCCTCTGGCGCCAGCGGCACCGCGTGTCGCTCACCGACACGGAGGACGCCTTCGCCCGGGCCATGGAGGCAAACGCCACGCGGCGCCGGCGACGGAGGCGCACAGCCGCCGTCACCCTCGTCGGGTTCGCCGCTGCCGTCGCCATCGTCACCACCGTCCTGTGGCAGCGCAGCGAGGCCTCGCGCCATACGGCCGAGGCCGAAACGCGGCGCGCGGAAGCGAGCAAGGTGGTGGCCCTGGGCCAGCTCGAGATCGACAGGGATCCGACCGCCGCCCTCGCCTACGCCATCGCGAGCATCGAGCTGGCTGACACGGGCGTGGGGAGGCTCTTCGCCCTGCGGGCGTTGCAGCGTGGGCCCATCGCGACGCTCACGCCGGTTCGCCCGCCGGGCCAGGCCGGAATCCGGAGCTTCGGCCCGGCCTTCAGTCCGGACGGTGAGTGGCTCGCCCTCGGCGGCTTCACGAGGGTGCAGGTCTTCCATCGGGATGGGCGCGCACCCCTTCTGCTTGGCGATTACGCGCTGGCCGGTGCCAAACAGGTTCGAGTCGGCTTCGGGCCCGGAAGCGACATCCTCGTGGCCAACCGGGAGGGGGACGTCCGGGTCTGGTCGATCCCGGAGGGACGCGAGCTCCGGCGCGGGGTCTTCGAGCAGGGTCCCTCCGGCCTGGCGGTGGGCGATGACGGCTTTCTCACTTTGACGACTGCGGGAGGGCGTCAGGTGTTCCGCAGATGGCCGTTCGCCGAAGGTGAACCGCGGCTCATCGGGTCGATGGAGCCCATTCGGGCGGGCGACATCGGTGGCAATCTGGGCGTCCTGGTGTATTTCCTCGGCAGGAAGGTCTACCTGCGGTCGGTCCAGGATTGGGCGTCGCCGCCCCAGCTTGTCGCGGAGCTTCCGGCCGACGTCTACTGGGTGACGCTCAGTCGCGACGGACGGCGACTCGCGGCCAGCGACGCATCGGGAGAGATCCAGGTCTGGCCCATCGCGACACGATCTCCCACGCCCCTCCGCGTCCTCGAGAGCAAGGACACCTACGGCCTGCGCTTCGATCCCACGGGCAAGAGGCTGGCTGGCATCGTAGCCGGTGAGCGCGGCCGGTGGACCGCGGGGCTCTGGGACTTGACTGCTCCGCCAGGGGCTGAACCACGGGTGATGCGGAGAGGCGGCTGGTTGTCGGACCCAGATGAGCTCGCCTTCGACCCCAGCGGACGCTGGGTGGTCACGACCTACGGCCCAGACGCCGCCTTTTGGTCGCTCGAGGAGAATCCTCCGCTCGTCCTCGCGGGGCATCAGGGCAGCGTCATGAGCGTCGCGTTCACCCCGGACGGGCGGGGGCTGGTGTCAGCCTCCCAGGACGGCACGGTGCGCACCTGGCCCCTGTCCGCCGACACGACCCAAACGGGCCGCGTCCTCATGAAAGGAAGCCTGCGCTTTCCCGCCCTGGCCATCGACTCGGCGTCGCGCCAAGTGGCGGTCGTCGACGGGCTGGGGCACGTCCTGGTCGTGCCCCTCGCAGGAGGGCCGGTACGCGAGCTCGCCGGCCTGCCGAGCAATGTGGCCGGCTGCGTCGCCTTCAGCGAGAGGGGACTCCTGGCCGCCGCTCCCTACGGCGGCCGACCGGAACAGAAGCTCATCCGGGTGTGGGACCTCGAGACAGGGGCGGTGCGAGTCCTGCCACCCGTGCCGGGCGCCCTCGAAGGGACCGAGGGGTGGGCTTTCGACAACCTTCGGTTTCTGGGTCCGGATCGACTCCTGACCAGCGTCGTCCGCAAGGGTCTGCTGCTCTATGACCTCCGGAGCGAGACGGGCCGGGCATTGGCCGGGCCGAGCGGGCCGTTCGCGATGCATCGTGACGCGCTACTGGGAATGGGGCTCTCCGTGAGGCCCGAATCGGCTCCCGGCCAGCCCAGTGAGCTGGTGCGGTTCCGCCTCGACGCCACCAAGCCCGAGACCGTGCGGACGCACGGCAGCCGGCTTGGCGCCGTCGCTCTGGATCCGACGGGCGCATGGGTCGCGACCGGCGGCATCGACGGCATCGTGCGCATCGGTCCGGTCACGGGTGAGGAACCCCACGTCTTCCTCGGCCACGAGGGCCAGGTCTGGACGATTGCCTTTTCCCCTGACGGCCGCTGGGTCGCATCGGCTGGAGACGACCAGACCATCCGTCTCTGGCCGGTGCCCGACGCCTCGAAGCCGCCACTGCACACGCGCCCCCATGCGGAGCTGCTGGCCGTCCTTCGGTCTCACACCAATTTGCGAGCCGTCCCCGACGCCGAGTCCGCCACGGGTTGGCAGCTCGCGCGGGACCCCTTTCCCGGGTGGGCCCGACTGCCGGAGCGCTGAGGTCGAAAATGCCTGGGACCGTGCTGCGCTTGATCCTCGTGTGGCTGCTCGCCGGTCCCGGGGTGGTCCGGCTGTGGGCCGGCGACACGGCCACGTTGTTCGGCACGGTCCTCGACCCGTCCGACGTCGTCCTTGCGGACGTCGCCGTGACGGCCCGCAACGTGGCCACCGGCGTCGCACGCTCGGCCGTGACGAGCCCGAATGGCCAGTTCCGCATCCCGGCCCTGGCCCCGGGGCCATACGAGATCACCACGGCGCTTCCGAGCTTCGCTCCCGCCCGGCGCACGGGCGTCAACTTGCGGCTCGGCTCCGAAGTCAGGATCGACCTCCAGCTCGAGATGGCGGGCTTCGCGACGGAGATCACGGTCGAGCGAGACAGCCCCCTCGTCGCGACCACCGACGCCACGGTCGAGACCGTCATCGACCGCGAGCAGGTCGACCTCATGCCTCTTGTCGGCAGGGACTATCTGGGCTTGCTTCGCCTGGCCCCCGGGATCGGGGAGGGGTTCGAGGGGTCGAGCATCGGCGGAAGCGGGGGCCGCTCCAACACGTTCCTGATCGACGGCGTGGACAACAGCGAGGACATCCTCGGGGTCCGGCGCCAGTCGACCAACCTCGACGCGGTGCAGGAGTTCCAGGTGCTCGTCAACAACTTCAAGGCCGAGTACGGCCGCGCCTCGGGCGGTGTCGTCCAAGTGCTGACGCGCTCGGGCACGAACGACTTCCATGGCAGCGCGTTCTACATGTACCACGACCAGGACCTGATCGCGCGGGACCCCTTTGTGCCCGAGGGCAGCCCCAAGGACCCGTTCACGCGGCGCCAATGGGGGGGCAGCTTCGGCGGGCCCATCGTGCGCGACCGGGCGCACTTCTTCCTCACCTTCGACAAGGAGGAACTGGACACCTTCGCCGCCGTCACGCGACCGTATCCCGCGCCCGGAGCGACGATCAGCCCGGTGACGATGGCCTTCCTGCAGCAGCACGGCGTGCCGCCTTTTCCTGACACCAGCGGGGGGACACCCGTGCGCTTGGTTCGCCCCGAGTACTTCGACGCGCCCAAGCTCACGGCGCGGGTCGACTACGCGATCAACCAGGAACATTCGCTGAGCTTGAGCGGCAACTGGGTGCGCAACCAGGGGTCCTCCGGCGCCGGCGGTTCCATCTTCGACGCCGATGGAGGCACGTTCTACGACCGGACTGCCTACTTCACCCTCGCCCACAAATGGATTGCCTCGAGCAACAAGCTGAACGAGCTCTACGTACAGGTGGGCGACACGCGGTTCGACTCGAGAGTCAAGTCTGCGGCCCTCCCCGCCATCTTCGTGGACGAGTTTTCCCCCGTCGCCCCCTATCTCGGCGGCACGCCCGTCCTCCCTCAGGGACGGACGGACCGCGTCTACCAGATCATCGACAACTACACGATCAACCTCCCCAGCTCTTGGGCGGGGAGCCACGTCCTCAAGTTCGGCGGGGACGCGAAGCTCTTCCGTAGCGACAGCTACCTCGACCTCAACTTCCGTGGCAGCTTCTTCTTTCGCAGCGTGAACGATTTCCTGACCGGCCGGCCGCGCCGCTTCACCCAGGCCCAGGGCGACTCGCGCCTCGAGCGTCCCAACAGCATCTTCGCCGTCTACGCCCAGGACGACTGGACGCTCAGCCGGAGCCTGACCCTCAATCTCGGAGTGCGCTACGACTACGAGTCCGCCAAGAACGAGGCCCTCGAGGACGTCACCGACAATCCAGCCTGCGGCCAGCTCATCACCTGCGGGGAGGCGGGACCGGGCATCAGCAGGGACTGGAACAACGTCTCGCCGCGGCTGGGTGTGATCTGGGACCCCGGGGGCGACGGCAAGACCGCGCTTCACGGCGGGCTCGGGATCTACTACGACCAGGTCCTGCTCTTCGTCCAGGGCGGCGCGCGTTTCACGCCCCCCAAGGTCCTCGACGTCCTGATCGAGAACCCGACTTTTCCCGACCCCTTTCTGGGAGGCACGCTTGCCAGCATCACGCCCAACATCGCCGTGATGGCCGAGGACATGGTGACGCCGAGGAACGTCAACACCAGCCTCGGCGTGTGCAGGGAGATCCGGAAAGACCTCGCGCTGGACGCCACGTTCGTCTACAACCGGGGCGAGGGGCAGGTGCTTCTCATGGGCACCAACACGACCGACCCTTCGACCGGCTTGCGCCCCAACCCCAGCTTCACGAACATCTTCATGCTAACGAGCCAGGGGAATGTCCGGTACAAGGCGCTTCTGCTCGAGGTCCAGAAGCGCATGTCGAGTCGTTACTCATTCGGCATCGCTTACACGCTCTCGAAGACGGAGAACAACGCCGATACTGGGTCCTTCCAGAACCCGGTCCGGCCCAACCTCACGCTCAGCTACGGCGCCAGCGACAGTGACCGGCGGCACCGCCTGGTCGCGAACGGCCTCGTCCGCCTGCCCTGGGGCCTCGATTTCGCCGGCATCTTCGAGTTCCTGAGCGAGACCCCCCTCGACATCGTGGCCGGCGGGCGCGACCTCGACGGCGACGGTATCGTCAGTGACTGGACGCCGGGGTACAGCCGCAACTCGGCCCGGGAGCTCCGCACTGCAGAGGCCAACCGCCTGCGGGGTTTGTTCGGGCTTGCCCCGATCACGGCTTTCGCGGACAACCCCAAGTACTGGAACATGGACGTGACGCTGCAGAAGACGGTCCGGCTCGGAGGCCCGCTACGGCTGAAGGTCAAGCTCGAGGCCTTCAACCTGCTCAATCATCCGAACTTCAGGCCGCCCGTTACGAGCATCACCTCTTCGCTGTTCGGCCAGATCGTCGCGATCTCCGATGCCCCCCGCAGGCTGCAGCTGACAGGCCAGATCGAGTTCTGACGAGGGCCGATGGGCCGAACGACGCCGCCCAGAGCCGGACGGCAGCGTCGGCTCGCGCTTCCGTTTGGAAGTCAGTCGCGCGCTTTCCTCAGCGGCTCGACCATGGCCGAGAAGCGTCCTACCCTTGCTTCACGAAAGGTCGGCGCCTAGCATTGGGAAGTCCTCGGGGCCATCTCTGGATTGCGTCGCTTTCGCTCTCTCGGGCGAGGCGTATGTCTCTGATTTTCGGAAAGTGCGAGCTCGACCAGGAGCGCCGGCAGCTCCTTCGGTCGGGGC
>JBGPYB010000107.1:0-16627 GCA_041493035.1 Vicinamibacteria bacterium
CAAGGAGATCGAGGGCCGCATCAAGCAGATCCGGGCGCAGATCGAGGAGACCACCTCGGACTACGACAAGGAGAAGCTGCAGGAGCGGCTGGCCAAGCTCGCCGGCGGTGTCGCCGTCATCAAGGTGGGCGCGGCGACCGAGACCGAGATGAAGGAAAAGAAGGCGCGCGTGGAAGATGCGCTCAACGCGACGCGGGCGGCCGTGGAGGAAGGGATCGTCCCAGGCGGTGGCGTGGCGCTGCTGCGGGCGACGAAGGCCCTCGACCATCTCAAGCTCACGGGCGACGAGGCGACGGGCGTGGCCATCGTGCGGCGGGCGCTGGAGGAGCCGATCCGGCGGATCGTGGAGAACGCTGGCCTCGAGGGGTCGGTCGTGGTCGAGAAGGTCAAGGCGGCCACGAAGGCCACCCAGGGCTTCAACGCCGAGTCCAACGAGTACGTGGACATGCTGGAGGCGGGGATCATCGATCCGACGAAGGTGGAGCGAATCGCGCTGCAGAACGCAGCGTCGATCGCGTCGTTGTTGCTGACGACCGAGGCGCTCATCACGGACCTCCCGGAGAAGGAGCCGGCCATGCCGCCTGGCGGTGGCATGGGCGGCATGGGTGGGATGGGCGGCATGGGCGGCGGCGACTTCTAACCCGCCGGCCGGAGCATCCGGCCATTTCGACGGCCTCCGGAGGCATCCCGCCTCCGGAGGCCGTCTGGTGTCTGTGCCGATCGTGGTGGCAGCGCAAGGCCGCGAGCGTGGGCGTGTGATCTCCGCCGCCGGCGGCACTGTATCCAGCCGGGGGACGTCGACGCACAATCGCCTGCGAGGCTTCACCGCCTCGGACATGATCGGGGGCACCCAGACGCGGACTCGTGCGGGTACGGCTTGGCGACAGCACGGAAGGTTGCGGGGTAGGTGCCGCCGCGGCTCGCCCGCAGCGCGTAACGCTCGTACGCTTCTTCGATGAGGCCGGACTAGAGAAGGATCTCCTCGCAGAGCGCGTCGAGGTTGCCATCGCGGGTCCAAGGGCCGCGGCACGATTCCGCGTACCGGATCGCCTCGGCCTTCTTCCCCAGGGCGGCGCGCCTTCACTGCCCGGCCCTTGTAGGGGCCAGATGGTTTCGACCTCACGACCGTACAAGGTCTGCCCGATAGGCCGCCAGCGCTGTGTAGCATTCAGCAAATCCAGCCCCCGCAACCAATTCACTGCAAACAGCCTCCTGGCCCTCCAGGAGGCTGTTCAGTTTGGCGCGCCCGCGGATCTCCGCCCGCCGCTTGGCTTCCCGTAGTCCGGGCGATCATGTTACTCCGGGCTGGGGTGTCGCAAACCCTTCTGATCAGCCGGGTTCCAATGATCCTCGCGCAAGTGCGTAACGCCTTGGGGCCTCATCTGGTGCGGCGTTCGACGTTACCGTAATGTGCGAGGCTCATTTGCTTCGCGCCAGCCGCGAGCTCGAAGAGGGAGCTGTGGGCCGGGCGCCTTGCTTGGGGCTCACGGATGGTGGTAGCGTCGCGGTGCCCCGATGGTTTCGCCGATGGCCCCCTAGGACAGCATGGCGTGCCGACCGGGAGCAGGCTCGGGATCTTCCTTCGGCCGACCAGGCGTAGACAACACCCCGCTAGCGGGGTTGCCTCGCTCGCCGCCGGGCAACGCCAGTTGCCACGCCTCACGGCATGGCAAGGCATGGTGAGGATCGGCCGGCGGGCGTCGAGGGTGACCTCGGCGCCCGTTGCGCCTTCGAGCCGGACACGGTTCGGTAGGAGAGTCCGCCGATGCCCCTTCGCTCGGAGTGGCTCGCACTGGATGCACGAATTCCAGGGTTCGTCGCGACCGGCCACCTGTACGTGAGTCCCTGGTCCTGCGTCGCTACGTCGCGACCGCCCATCGCCCGTGGGGCATGCTGACCCGCCAGGCATCGGCCTGGCGCTGGCCGAGCTCATCGTAGACGGCGCACCCCGCTCGCTGGATCTGCGCCCCTTCGACCCCGCTCGGCTACTCGGCGTGCGGATGTCGGTGCCGGGGACCATGTTGGGCCCTGCTGGCGACGGGCCGCTCGGGTAAGGCGATCGCCTTCACCGACGACGCCAGGGCGGGCGTCCGGTTCCTGTCGCGCGTGCCGGGGCTCCTCCGCCGGCCCATCACGCGGGACGGGGCGCAGACAGGCCTGCGCCAACGCCAGGAACGGCGCGGCCAGCACTTCCTCGATCTCGTCAGGGTCGCGGTCTACGGGCGGGCCGCGAGCCCGTATCGAGCGCTCCTCGACCACGCGGGCTGCGAGCTCGGCGACCTGGAGCGCCTCGTGCGACGAGACGGGGTCGAAGGGGCGCTGCGCGCGTTGCTCCAGGCCGGAGTCTATCTCACGGTGGACGAGTTCAAGGGCCGCCGCCCGATCGTCCGGGGGCGCCTCACGCGAGCGGTCGATCCCGTCGAGTTCCAGAATCCGCGCTCGGCCGGACACGTGCCGGCACGCAGCGGAGCGAGCCGGAGCGCCGGTACCGCCATCCTCATGGACCTCGAGTTCATCCGGGAGGCGGCGGAGGACACCCGGCTCCTGTTCGATGCTTGCGACGGCATCGATTGGACGCAGGCGCTGTGGCACGTCCCAGGGAGCGGTGCGATCGCCCGACTTCTCGAGTACGCGAGCTTTGGCCCTCCGCCCGAGCGGTGGTTCTCACAGGTGGACCCGGGCGCGCCTGGGATCCATTCGCGCTACCGCTGGAGCGCTCGGCTCCTGCGGGCGGCCGGCTACCTGGCCGGCCGGACGTTCCCGCGCCCCGAACACGTCTCGGTCGATGCGCCGCTGCCGATCGTCCGCTGGATAGCGACGGTCCTCGAGAGTGGGAGGACGCCCCATCTCCACGCCTACGTCAGCTCGATCACACGCCTGTGCTACGCCGCCCTGGAGGTGGGTGTGGAGCTCCGCGGCGCGCGATTCATGGTCGTGGGGGAGCCGCTCACCGCCGCCCAGCGGGGCGTGGTCGAGGCCGCCGGGGCGTCGGTGGTCGCGCGCTACGGCATCGTGGAGTGCGGCGTGGTTGGATTCGGCTGTCTCGCGGCCGGGGAGCCGGACGAGGTGCACGTGGTCGACGACCTCCACGCCGTCGTGCAGCCGGAAACGGACGGCGACCACGGCCTGCCGCTACGAACGCTCCTTTTCTCGTCGCTTCGGCCCGCTGCTCCCCTCGTGCTCCTGAACGTCTCGATGGGCGACCAGGCCATCGCCGAGAGCCGTCCGTGCGGCTGTCCGGTCGAGCGGATCGGATGGGCCCGGCGGCTTCACACGATCCGGAGCTACGAGAAGCTCACCGCCGGGGGGATGACGTTTCTCGACTCGGACGTGATCCGCCTTCTCGAGGAGGTCCTGCCCGCACGCTTCGGCGGCGCGCCGACGCACTACCAGCTCGTCGAAGACCACGCCGCCGACGGATCGCCCCGCCTGCGGCTTCTCATCGCTCCCGCCGTCGGACCGGTGGACGAGGCGGCGATCGTGGAGGCGTTCCTCACGGCGGTGAGCGCCGGCTCCGACGTGGCGGCCGTGATGGCCAGCGCGTGGCGGGAGGCTCGGCTTCTCGCGATCGAGCGGCGGACGCCGTTCGTGACCGGATCGGGGAAGATCCTCCATCTCCATGTGCCGCGCTGAGGTCGCGAGCCGAACGGGCGGAATCAAGAGATCGGCAAGGGCCGCGGCGCCTTGCTCGGCTCGCTGCCCCCGCAGAGAGCTACTCCGTGTGCGAGCTCAGGCGGCAGACGTCGAAGCTGAACGGGCTCAGGCAGACGGTGTTCCACCGCTCTCGGCAGTATGAACCCAAGCCCGAGCCGCCGGCGCGAGAGGCGGCACCGGGGGGAGAGGAAGAACGCGGGCCAGCTAGGCATCAGAGAGATCCCCCAGGGTGGGGGGCCGGCAGGCCGCGCCGTAGTAGTCGCTCTCGGTGTCGGGGGAAGGGGGCGCTGGTCCGGTGGCATTCCCGGGGGCGGCCGCCGCACGGACGGTCCTTTGCGACGCGGGCCGCGAAGCTCAGCCCCGACGGTGATCTGGGACCTCGGTGACGATTTTCGTCACTCCGGGGAGGGTCTCCGAGTTGCCCAGCCGACAAATCGTAGGCCGTTCTGGCGATCTGAACGACGCCTCGCAGGCTGGCACGCCTTGCAAGACCTGCTCCGGTCACCATGGAAGAAGAACGTCACCCCCGGGTGCTCTTGATCGACGACGATCCCAGCGTGCGTGAGGTCGTGCGCTACCTACTCGCCTCGTTCGGCTACGACTGTCAGACTGCGGCCGATGGCGCGAGGGGACTGGCTCGCTTCGATCAGGGGGGCTGGGACATCGTGGTCACGGACCTCGCCATGCCGGAGATGAGCGGGTGGGAGGTCGCGGAGGCCATCCGGCGACGGTCCCCGACCACGCCGATCGTCCTCATCACGGGAATGATTGATTCCGAGGTGATGCGCCGCGCCGGCGAACGGGGCTTGCCCGTCGTCCCGAAGCCCTTTCGCGTGGAGATGCTGAGGATGGTCGTGGCCAAGGCGCTTCAGGCAAGTCCCTCTTTCGAGATCAGTTCCTCCCGCCAGGACTGAGCCGTTTCCGGTCGCCGTTCCGAGTCACCAACCGACCGGTTCCTGACAGGGCCACCGCCTCCTGAGAGTCTCGGGAGGCCTAGTTCGACCGTAGCTCCTCGCGGTTCCCCGTCTGGGCCTGTTGGCTTCGCGGTTGGGCGGTTGATGCATCGTTGACCACGCGGTAGATTCCATCGCTATCGTGAGTCGGGTGGCCTGAGCGTCCGCTCGCGCTTGTACTCGTGTCGCAACCCTGCGAGGAACGCGACAGGGTGACGCAAATCCTTCGCGGAGCCGCGGGACTACCGCGGGTTAGCCTGGGAAAGGTGTACCCTCTCGTGAAGGGTCCAGTTGACGGCGATGCTCCGGGAGTCCGGCGCGGATAGGAAGGATTGGGAACGGGTTCGCGACACGTTCGCCGTCGAGAGAGAGCTCAGTCAAATCATGGTTGGACCGAGAGCGCCCACTCCGTTGGTGAGTGACCTATGCCAAGCCTGAAGCTACTGGACGCGATCGGCAACACTCCCTTGGTCGAACTCCGCCACGTCGTACCGGCCGGGTCCGCGCGCGTGGTCGCCAAGCTGGAGTCGGCGAATCCCACCGGGAGCATGAAAGATCGTTTGGCCCGGGTGCTGATTGAACGCGCCGCCGCGGACGGACGGCTCTCACCAGGAGGCGCGGTCGTCGAATACACGGCCGGCACGACCGGCATCTCACTCGCGCTCGTCTGCGCCGCACTTGGATACCAGGCCCACCTCGTCTTCTCCGACGCCTTCAGCGAAGAGAAGCGCCACACGATGCTCGCCTATGGGGCGAGGATCACGGATGTGCCGAGCGACGACAAGAAGATCTCCGAGCAGCTGATCAAGACCATGATCAGAACTGCGGGGGAGATCAGCCGCCATCCCGGGCACTGGTGGTGCGACCAGCTGAACAATCGGGATGGCGAAGCCGGCTACCACCCGCTCGGTGAGGAGATCTGGCAGCAGGCTGACCAGCGCGTGGACGCCTTCGTGCACGTCGTGAGCACGGCGCACTCGATCCACGGCACGGCCCATGCGCTGCGGCGCCACAACCCACACGTCCGCGTCTTCGCCGTGGAGCCTGCCGAGTCAGCCGTGCTCTCGGGCAGGCCGTCAGGATCCCACAAGATCGAAGGGATCGGCATCGGCTTCGTTCCGCCCTTGTGGAAGCCGAAGGAAGTCGATGAGATTCTCACGGTGACCACGGAAGAGGCCAAGGCGATGGCGCGGCGCCTCGCGCGGGAAGAAGCAATCTTCGCCGGACCGTCGACGGGCGCAAACGTGGTTGCGGCAATCCGTGTGGCGAGTCGGCTCGGTCCCAAGGCGACGGTCGCCACCATTGTGGTCGACGCTGGGCTGCGCTACCTCAGCACTGACGTGTTCCGACCCTGATCCGGGAGCCGCGTACGCGGAACGGCTTTCGCTAGCCCGGTATCTTCTCCGCGGCGTCCCCAGCGGATCAAAACCCTGAGCCGATCCGAGGTGTTGGGCGCGAGCTTCCCAGTGTCGACCGAACGACACTCCGCCCCCCCCTGGCTCAAACGGGCAGGCCGGGAAGGCTCGGGCCTTAGCCAGGTCACGCTGACCGCTGGCACTCGCGTTCGTTTCGAGGCGGGTATCCGAGACGCCGCCCCTGAAACCCCGCGGCTGGTACGGCATGACGCAGGCCGTGAGGGGGAAGGCCAGACCGACCAGGCCGGTCACCGGCGGCGCCATGCGTCCCTGTTCCTCGGTCATCGCCCGTGACCGGTTCCAGATCAGCCGTCCTCGCAGAGCCACCTGGCTATGGCACCATGCGGTTGCGAGGACGACGGTCTACCCGGTTCCGCTCCACTTCGCCAGCCAGCTGGCTACCCCTCGTCCTTCGATGCGCTCCACTTCCCGGAGAACCGGGTCATCCGCTCGACCTCGCTCGAGGGGTGCGCCCGTTACCCATGGTCAGGCCGCTGGCTTGATGTTTTGGTTCATCCGGAACAGATTGGCCGGATCGTACTTCGCCTTCAGCTTCGCCAGCCGCTCGTAGTTCGCCCCGTAGGCGCCCGTCTGCACCCGCTGGGTCTCGTCCTCGGGCATGAAGTTCACGTACACGCCGCCGGTGGCGAACGGGGCCGCGGCATCGAAGATCTGTCGCGTCCATGCGATGCATTCCTGGTCCTGCGCCGGATCTCTCCACCGCGTGTGGAGGTTCATGACGAATTCCACGTCGCGGTGCGGATAGGCGGTGGAGTTGGCGGGGATTCGATTGATCGCTCCCCCCAGGTGTCCGATGAAGATCTCGCACTCCGGGCTCGGCAGCCGGCCCACCGCGTCGAGCAGCACCCGGATGAATCCGTCGTCGAGCTTCTTGAAGTCGTGCGACTTCCAGTAGTTCCGCGCGCCCGGCGTGAGCAGTGGATCGAAGGCTGTCTGCCACCCCGCGAACGGGTGCGGCCCGACGACGTCGGCAATCGGCTTGCCCAGTGCTCGAAGCGGCGCGACCGCCTTCTCGGCCTTCTGCATGTCCCCGACGGCGCACACGGCGAACACCAGAACCTCCCTGCCGTGGACCTCGGCTGGAAGGAAGGGGAGTGGCGGGGCCTTCCGCAGCACCACCCATGCGGTGACCTCGTCGGGGGCCGAGGCCACAAAGCGGCGGTAGCCCTCGAGGAGCTCCCTCGCCTGTGCGAACGGGTGAACGATCAGACCGGCCATGACCTCGGGCCCCACCGAATGGAGCCGATACTCAAACGACGTCGCGACGGCGAAGTTTCCGCCGCCACCGCGCACCGCCCAGAACAGGTCGGAGTTCTCCTTGTCGCTCGCCTGCAAATACTTGCCGTCGGCAGTCACCAAGTCCACCGAGAGCAGGTTGTCCGCCGAGAGCCCGTACTTGCGGCTGATCCACCCGAACCCGCCGCCGAGCGTGAGGCCAGCGACTCCGGTCGTGGAGTTGATTCCCAGTGGAGTGGCGAGACCGAAGGCCTGCGCCTCGCGATCGAACTCGCTCAGGATCACCCCCGGCTCGACGCGCGCCGTGCGGCCGGCGGGATTCACGCGCACCGACTTCATCGGCGACAGGTCGAGCATCAAGCCGTTGTCGCACACGGCGTTGCCTGCGATGTTGTGCCCACCGCCGCGTACGGCGAGCAGCAGGTGGTGCTCGCGCGCGAAGCCGACGGCGCGGATCACGTCGGCCGCTCCGGCCGCACGCACGATGACCGCGGGCCTGCGGTCGATCATCGCGTTCCAGATCGTGCGGGCGTCGTCGTAGCCCGGCTCGCCGGGCAGGCACAGCGTGCCGCGGAGGCCCGCGCGCAGTCCGTCGAGCGCATCCAC
The DNA here is from genome assembly GCA_041493035.1 of Vicinamibacteria bacterium. GTDB lineage: Bacteria > Acidobacteriota > Vicinamibacteria > Fen-336 > Fen-336 > JBGPYB01. The sequence continues at coordinate 7,886 of JBGPYB010000107.1, forward strand.
CGGGATGGCGTGCTGGTTCCGATCGAGCTTCTTGAGACCGACCTGAGTCATTCTGAAACCCTCCCCTCGGCAATGTGCCGGACCGATTGGGACCACGTTCATGGGAGAAGAATGCCAAGGTGGCGGAGTTGACGTCTGGCCGCGCGTCGGGAAAACTTGATCGAGCGTCCGGGACGCATTGCCGACATTGCCAGGTGTCCGCGGGTCCTTGCCGAACGTCCAGGGGGGACGATGAGCGGAGACACCCTGTCCGATCTGCTGCGCGCCGTGCGGCTCCATGGCGCGGTCTTCTACTACATCGAAGGGGCCCCGCCTTGGGTGGCGGAGGCCCCTCACGTGCGTGAGATCATCCCAGCCATCATGCCTGGCGCGGAGCACATGATCGAGTTCCACGGGATCGTGAAGGGTTCCTGCTGGGCCGCGATTGTGGGTGAATCGCCCATTCGCCTGGAAGCGGGCGACGTCATCCTCTTCCCGCAGGGCGATCCGCACGTCATGTCGAGCGCGCCTGGCATGCGCGCGCCAAGCGTCGACACGACCCTCTTCTTCTCGCCGCGCCCGCCCCAATTGCCCTATGCGCTGAGTATGAAGGAGGCGGACGTGACGACGACCCGCCTGGCCGGCAGCGACCCTGATCGTGCGACGGTGGTCTGCGGCTTCCTGGGGCTCGACGCCCGGCCGTTCAATCCGCTTCTCGCGGCGCTCCCTCGCGTGCTTCGGATTCCAGGGAGCACGCTGGGAGCCGACTCCTGGGTCACGACCTTCATGCGGGCGGTCGTGGCCGAGTCGAACTCGAGGCGGCCCGGGGGCGAAGCGGTGCTCGAACGGATGAGCGAGATGCTCTTCGTGGAGGTGTTGCGCCGGCACATCGACTCGCTCCCGCCGGAACAGAAGGGGTGGCTCGCCGGAATGCGGGATCCCGTTATTGGGCGCGCGCTCTCCCTCATCCACGAGAAGCCCGCCGAAGCGTGGACGCTGGAGCGATTGAGCGAGGCGGCGGGGCTCTCGCGGTCGTCGCTCCACGAACGCTTCGTGCATTTCATCGGCCAGCCGCCGATGCAATATCTGACCCAGTGGAGAATGCAGGTCGCGGCGGGCCTGTTACGAGACACGACCGCAAAGCTGGTGGCGGTGGCGCTGGACGTCGGCTACGAGAGTGAAGCCGCCTTCTCGCGGGCTTTCAAGCGAGTCGCCGGCGTATCGCCCGGAGCGTGGCGAAAGGGGAGGCGGGCGACGTCACGATGATCCACGTTGCCCGGACGAGCCGGGGGCAGGACACGCGGCAGGCTGCCGGTGAGCCCACGCCGTGATGTGAGCCATGTCCCGGATCGCTACGCCCGCGCACAGGCGGGCCGTGGGGTTCCGGTGTCGGGCGCCGCCAGCCGGGTCCATCAAGCGCGGGGTCGATCGGGACGCGCGGTTGGCCGATGCGGGGCCTTCCGTGAGATGGAAGTGCGCAGTATGGTCCCGCGAGGATCTGACCTGGTGGACTCTGCGGGCGCTCGGCGTGTCGCTCGCCGATCGGGGCGCTCGAACCGACGAGTACCTGGCCGCGATGCGGGCGCTCTGGGATGAGCCCACCCCATCGTTCTCGGGGCGATTCGTCTCCTTCGCTGATGTCATCGAGAGCCCGCCGGGGCTCTGACCGCGATTTACCGGCGGAAGTCGAGGGCCGGCTCACAGGCCGTTGCGAGCGAGCTCCCGCAACCACGAGCGCCCCGCGATAACAGCCCACGCTGTGACCCCGCCTTCACGTCCAGGTGCGACGGGTGGGGTTCGGCCGTCTCGGCCTGCCAACGCCGACGTACCCGTGACCCACCGATCAACAACCGACCGACTTCGATGAGGCGACGTCTTCGTTGGTCGGTGCGGGGCTCAGCCCGGCGCCGATGCCGACATCCGCGGAGAGCCCAGGGGTCTTCGCTCCCCCGGCGGGGCCGGGCCGAGGATCCGCCGCTTCGACCAGGCCAAGGACACGAGTGGCTCTCGAGGCCGGCAGCTCTGGACGTAGCCGGACCGGGTGGGTCAGGCGTTCCGCAGCAGCCGGGCCCAGAGGGCGGACGGCAGGTCGCGGAGGCGCGCGAGGCCGTAGAGGTGCTGAAGATAACGCGGGAAGCCCCGTAAGCCCTGTAAGCCCTGGGGTTGGCCGGCGCTGCCGCTCAGCCGCAGATAGTGGCAGACGAGGCGGGGAAGCGCGCCGTACCACCCCCAGGGTCGAATGCGGGCCCTGTACTCGAACCGCTCGAACCTCGACACCTGCGAGGCCCGGAGGGTGGCCAGCACCACGTCGGGGACCGGCGCATCGAGCGTGTCTCGCATGAACGCAAGCGCCTCTCGAAGCGGGAGGATGAGCTTGAGGTGCCGAGCCTGGGTGAGGAGCCGGCTCCACTCGAAGCTCGGCCCGGCGGCTTGGAGAATCAGCATCGCGTCGGCCACCCAGCGGAGTGGTGGAACCGGATTCCACGCCACGCCGTGGACGGTCGCATGCAGGAGTTGGTCGGCTCGACAGAGCGCCGAGGTCGGCACGCCGTCGACCGCCACTGCCTGCGCCGCAGCCCAGAAGGCGTCGTCCGCCCCGGGTCCGCAGCACTCCCAGCAGAGGTGCCAGTGAAGATCGAGTCTGGTGTCCCTGCGGTCCTGGAAGAGATGCGAGTGTGTGACGGGAACGACGCGTTCTGGAACCGGCAGCTGCGGCGTCCATCCCAACTGCCGCAGCAGGGCCATCGCCCCCGACGCCTTGTCCGTTCGCACCAGCAGATCCAGGTCGCTCATTGGGCGCAGCCCCGGATCCGAGTAGTAGAGGACGAGCAGGGCCGCGCCCTTGAGAATCATGGTTTCCAGCCCGGCCTCGGAGAACGCCGCGAGCAGGGTGGCAAGGCGCTCCATGAGGGCGACGTTCTTCGACCGGGTATCCCGGCACACCTCCTCGAGCCGCGCCATGATGGGATCCCGGACCTCGTGCCGGCGCAGGTTGTGTGCCAGCAGCGGGAGCAGCCGAAACGATCCCCGGTCGAGGCGATCGAGGTTCACCTGCCCTCGCCAGGCCTGGAAGGCCTCGAGCGCCGGCGCGCCGGTCAGAAGCACCGCCCGCAGCAGCAGCGTCTGCTGGAGCGTCGGCCAGCAGCTGCCACGCGAGTGCGCATTCCTCGTGACGATCCGGGCGAGATCACGGGTCACGTAGCGATTCTGCTCCCTCTTGGCGTCGCTCCTACACCCCGATCGCAGAGGCACCAGCCGCCGCGGTGAACGGCGCGAGCGTCCGTCGCTTCTAAGAGCGGCGTGGCCGATTCCACGGTACACGATCCGCGGCGGATCGCGGCGGGCATCATCGCCCGTGGACGGCTTGAGACTCCGCGTGCCATCGTTGCCCGTCGCAGAGAGAGGCATGAGGTCGATCCATCGTGAACGAGCACGACTCACTCAACTGATCTTGAACCATGTGCGAGCGGGACGTGCCTAGGCGCGCGCCCTCGGACATCCGGCGATCGTTGCCGCTCTCGCGCCTCGGGATCACACGCTCGCGTCTCAGGCGACAAGTCTCTGGAGCTCGTGGTCTTTGGCCGGGTGATCCTCGGCCGACTGCCGGCATCACCAGTCACGGACCCGCTCCGGGCGGTCCATTGCGAGCCCGTCGCGGCCGCGAACGACACAGGGCAGGGCGGCAGAGATCACGAGGTGAGCTGGACGGCGTGACGGGACGCGGGCCGCCGTGGACAGAAGGACTGGGTGACGGGTAGACTCGACAGTGAGGTGGCGTCCTGTGCGGCGGCCCCTCCTTGGAGCACTCCTGGGACGCCATGCGGCATCGCCTGGGGTGAGCGTCCTCGACGATCACGCAGGGGACCGAGGGAGGCGTCGCATGAGTGCACGCCGTGCGTTGGGTCTGGGTCGACGGTCTCGGGCCGTGCGCGTCAGGGCGGCCTCTTGGCTGTCCGAGCTCAGGCACGCTGGGCCCGATCTGCGGGTCACGTGTCTCGGGTTCCGGGCGGCGCGGAACTGGGGAGACGCGCTCGATCCGTTCCCGATCGAGGCGTTCTCGCGCCGGCCGGCCCGCTGACTCGACACGCCGCGATCCGGGCCCACGGGGCTCTCGCACGGTCCAGGATCGGGTCGGCGTAGATGAAGGTTGCCTTCTTCCTCTTCTTCCCTCCGACGATCTGGGCTCCTGGCGGCGTCTCGGTTCGTGTCGAGCGCTCGAAGGCGGCTCTCGAGCGACTCGGGGTGCACGTGTCGCTCTTCAACCACTGGGAGCGGTCGAGGGACTTTGACCTGCTGCACGTCTTCGGCTCGACGCATGAGGTGGCAGGGCTCGTCGAGAGCGCCAAGGGCCTGGGAATTCCGACCGTCGTCTCCGCCATCTTTGACTCGGGTCTCTCGGTGTGGAAGGGGTGGGCAGCGGTGCGCGTTGCTCGACTCCTGCCTCTCACGACCGTCCACGGGCTGCGTCGGCGGCTTTTTCATCGCGCCGATATCGTGATTGCGACCTCGAAGGCCGAGAGTGCGGCGTTGCACTCACGGTTCGGTCTAGATCCCCGCAAGCTGAGAGTCGTCCATGCGGGCATAGACGGCGACAGATTCCGAGACGCTCGCGCGGATGCCTTCACGGAGCGCTATGGCCTCAAGAACTTCGTTCTCCGGGTCGGTCGCGTGAGGCGGAACAAGGGGCAGAGCAGACTGATCCGTGCCCTCGATGGTCTGGGTCTCGACCTCGTGATCATCGGACCGGAGGATCCGACAGACCCGCAGGGTGTGCGGGAGTTCCGCTCCCTGCTCAGAGGCCGAAAGTGGGTGCACTACCTTGGCCAGATTCCCCATGACGATCCGCTCCTCCCGAGCGCCTTCAAGGCCGCCCGCGTTCACGCGCTGACCAGTTCGTTCGAGTCTCTGGGATTCGTGACGCTGGAAGCGGCGGCGGCGGGTTGCGCCGTCGCGACCGGCCCGTACGCGCCCATCGTCGAATACCTGGGCAGTCGGCCTTACTACGTCAACCCGGAATCGGAGGCTTCGATTCGGACTGTGGTCAGGCGAGCGTACGAGAACGGACCCGACCCGGGGCTCGCCGAGTTCGTGCACCAGAGCTACTCGTGGGAGTCCGCCGCCCGGCAACTGAAGGACGTGTACAGCGCCCTCCTGGACCAGACCCAAGCGGGCCGGCCCATTGGCGGCTAGGAGCTTTCAGATGTCCAGGCCGAGCGCGCAGGGCATCGAACGCGCTAGCCGTGGGATCCATCAAGAGGCGCAACGCTGACCATGCTGGCTCACGCTCGAGAGCTGCACCGCACCCTTGCCTACGGATCCGCGACCATTGCGCTCCGCTCGAGCGATACGGCCGCAGCTGACTGGCTCCTGGAGGTCCTGCAGCCGTGGTTTGCGCCCACTCCGAGCGCCGCAGACTGGCACGTGAGGCTCTCGAGCTCCCGCGATGCGTACGCCGACCTGAGTGCTCGGCGCCCCCTCGATGCTGCTCCGCGCGCGTGTTTCGCGCTCGACCAGGAGGTGGTCTCCTTCCCTGCCTGGCCCACCGGTGACGGACTCACCGTCAGCGACGCGGAGCGGTCCTGCTTCCTGAGGATCACCCCGTTCGAGGTTGACCTGACCGGGGATCCCCGGACGCGCAGATGGCGATTCACGTCGATGTGGGTGTGTCAGGAGATCGCGGCCACTCGCCTCCGCCGGACGCAGCTGGACGTCCATGCTGCGGCCGTCGAAGCGGCCGGCCGGGCCATTCTGATCGTCGGCCCCAAGGGAGCGGGCAAGACCACGCTATCCCTCCACCTTCTGCGCTCGGGGCGCTGTCGCATGATGGCCAACGATCGTGCCTTCGTCGGTCGCGCCGGCACATCCGTCGTGGTCCGTGGGATGCCCACGGCGGTGAAGGTCCGCCCGCCCACACTGGCTGGGTTTCCCGAGCTGCGTCGAGGTCTCCCGCCCGTGGAGCGCCCGTATCTCCATACTCTCGACGAGCTTGCGAGCATGGTGACCGGTGACGGAGTACCCGAGTCCACGGAGTTCGCGCTGAGTCCGGCACAGGTTGCGCACCAGCTTCGGGTCGAGCCCCTCGGTTCGGCGCCGCTGGGCGCGATCGTGTTTCCGCACATCAGAACCGACGTCGCGGGCTGGGACGCCGAGCGGCTTGCCCCGAAGGAGGTCGGCGCGCGGATCCTGGCCAATCTCTACGGGGGCTCGTCTGCCCGTTTCGGCTCGACGATCTTCGAGGACCTCGACGGGGGCCGGAGCCTACCCTCGCGAAGCCTGAGTGACGAGCTCGCGGAGGCAGCCCCCGGGTACCGGCTCGCCATGGGGCAGCACGCCTACGCCGAGCCCAGCTTCAGCGAACGGCTCCTGGAGACCCTCCTGCCGTCATGACCGCGCTGCTGGAGGTGAGGCGCGAGATCGACCGGGCGCTTGCGCAGCACGGGCTGAGACCCCGCCGGGTCGTCCTGATCTCCCCGCTCAAGGAACGCAAAGGGATCCGCTTTGCCTATCGAGTTGACCTCGAGGACGGGCGCACGGTCAAGGCGCGGCACTTCGGCAGCGAGGAGGGCGCGCGCCGACTCTTCGAGCTGGGCGCCGGTCTGGGGGCGGCCTTTGCGCGTCCGCTGGCACAGTACGGGCCCGTGCTCGTCGAGGAGTGGATCGAGGGCACATCGCTCGGGGACTGCGAAGCGGCGGCATGGGCAGAGGACGCCGGGATCCTGCTGGGCCGGCTTCACACGACCCCGCTCGGCGCGGAGGACCCGCCGACCTCCAGCACGCAAAGGTGGAGAGAAGCCGCGGAGTCGGACTTGGCGCTCATCAGTCTAGCCGGGAAGCTCTCGGCGGGTGACGTGGCGTCCCTCCAATCCGAGATTGCCCGGCGCGATCCCGAGGTGGCTCGGGTTGTTCTTATTCACAAGGACTTCTGTGCCGAGAATATGCTGATCGACGCCCGCGGCCGACTCCGGATCATCGACAACGAGCAACTGGAGATCGCGCCGGCCGCCTTCGACCTCGGACGCACCTTCCATCGCTGGCCGATGTCGGACGAGACGTGGACGCGTTTCCTTCGAGGGTACCGGTCATCCGCGCTCATGGAGCCCGAAGCGATCGCCTTCTGGAGGATCGTTGCGTCCCTGGAGACCAGCAGAGTCTTCCTCCAGCGATTTCCCGAGCGCCTCGACGCCTCGCTCGGACTGCTCCGACGCTTCGCGGAAGGCAAGAGCCTTTCGGATTCGCCGTGACCCAATCCGTCGTAGTCGTCTGCATGCAGGGGGTCGGACACCTCCAGGCCCTCCTGCCGGTCATCGAGAGCCTGCGCGCCCGCGGCCGCACGGTGCACGTGCTGACCCATGCCGACTTCCGAACGAAGGTCGAGCGGGCTGGCGCGTGCTTCGTCGATCTCTTTGCCCGGCGTCCGATCGAGCGGGCTGACGCGACATCGATCCCGGTCCCCAGCCGGTTCGTCAGTTTCGCCGGCGTGTACGCCGACAGTCTGGTGGAGGAGGTCGCGGCGCTCGCGCCCGCATTGATCGTCTACGATACCTTCTCGGTGGTGGGACCTGTGATCGCCCGGCGCCTCGGCATTCCATACGTCAACGTGTGCCCCAACCACGCGCCGGTCCCCTCACGCGTGATCGCGGCGCTGCGCGAGGATCCAAGGGTCGCCATCTCCGACGAGTGCTGGGCGGCGGTCAAGTGTCTCCAAGAAGTTCACGGGATCAGCAATGCGAGCCCGTTCTTGTACGCCGAGGCCCTCAGTCCCTTTCTGAACCTCTATCCTGAGCCGGAGGAGTTCCTCGACGAGAAGGACCATGCCGCCTTCGAGCCGATGGCCTTTTTCGGCTCGATCGCGCCGACTCTCCAGCCGGACAGCACGATCGCCGTGTTCCCTCGCCCCCGCCGGAAGCTCCGCATCTACGTCGCGTTCGGAACCGTAGTCTGGTGGTACTTCGAGGCGGTGGCGCGGGCGGCATTGAGTGCCGTCGCGGATACCTGTGCCGACCTCGACGTCGACGTCGTGATCGGCCTGGGAGGCCATCGGCTCGACGCGGCCACGCGCGCCGCACTTCTGCGCCCGAACGTGCAGGTGTTCGAGTACGCTGATCAGTGGGCCGCCCTTCGGGAAGCCGACGTCTTCGTCACCCACAACGGTCTCAATTCGACGCACGAGGCGATCTTTCACGAAGTGCCGATGATCTCCTACCCTCTGTTCAGCGACCAGCCCGCGCTGGCTCGCCGTTGCCAGGATCTCGGCCTCGCAGTGCCGCTGGTCAGCGTACCGGGCGCGCCTGTCAGGGGGGACGCGCTGCGCGCAGCGCTCCGGCGGTTGACGGACGACCGAGACGGGGTGGCTGCGAGCCTGGCCGAGGCTCGCTCTTGGGAGCTACGAACGATCGCTGGTCGGAGCGCGGTCGTTGACCGCATCCTGGCGTTGAGCAGGTAGAACGGCGCAACCGAAGAGGGTTGCCTAGCCCGCCTCCCCGTCGGCCGGCGGGGATGACAGTCGGGGTCGCGGGCTACGGGCCGACCTTGGTGCAGATCGCCGTCGCCGCGACCATCCAGTTGCCGGCGTACGGGCTCACCTCTCCCGCGTGGGCGATCCATCCGTTCCCGCCCCCGCCCGGCTCGCTGCGAATCAATGCCAGCTCGGTCGTCTGCGGGGACATGTATGCGCCGCCGCCCGTGGCCTTCTTCCCGGGTGGGCACGGGGCGAACGCGAGCTTGTTCGGGTTGCTGTCGAGCGGACCCTCGACGTAGACGTAC
>JBGPYB010000062.1:0-26091 GCA_041493035.1 Vicinamibacteria bacterium
ACTACAAGAAGCACGGGGGCGAGTCGTTCCCGGACGCCGCCGGTGTCCTCGACATCGAGCGCGGGCAGCTCGCGGCCATCCGCCCCTACTTCTGGCAGACCGACACCGCGGTCGCCAAGAACTCGTGGGGCTATACGGCGAAGCAGGACTACAAGACAGCCGACAGCATCGTCGACGATCTCGTGGACATCGTGAGCAAGAACGGCGCGCTCCTCCTCAACATCGGACCGCGCCCCGACGGCACCATCCCCGAGCCCGACGAGGCCGTGCTGCGCGAGATCGGGGCCTGGCTGGGCAAGAACGGCGAGGCGATCTACGGCACGCGGCCCTGGAGGGTCCTCGGCGAAGGCCCGACCGAAGTGGTCGAAGGGCCCTTCGCCGACACCAAGCGCAAGCCGTTCACAGCCGAGGACATCCGGTTCACGACGAAGGGCGAGACGCTCTATGCGATCCCGCTGGCCTGGCCGGAGTCGAAGCGGATAGTGATCCGCGCGCTGGCGCGGCCGGGAGGGCGCGAGGCGCGAGCCGTTGCCAAGGTCGATCTCCTGGGCCACGAGGACCGAATCGCCTTCGCTCCGCGATAACCCTCAGGTGGCCGTCTGGGGCTCGCTCGGCTCGGTGGCGTAGCTCTCGACCAGCGCCGTGAGCAGCGCGGCGACGAGCGGGCCGAGGACGATCCCGATAAAGCCGAAGGCGCCGACACCTCCCAGCAGGCTCAGGATCAGGACGAGGGTGTTCATCTGAGACCGGCCGGAGAGGAGCACGGGGCGCACGACATTGTCGACGTTACCGAGGATCACGAGGCCGACGGCGGCCAGGATCAGCCCCTTCACGATCGACCCCGAGAGCGCCAGCCACAGAGCGGCGGGCAGCCAGACGAGCGTGGCCCCGATCAGCGGAAGGAAAGCCAGGATGAACATCATGACGCCCCAGAGCGCCGCGCCGCTGAACCCGAGAAGGGCGAAGGTGATCCCGCCGACGATCCCCTGGATGGCGGACACCGTGATGGAAGCCGTCACGCTCGCCATCACGAGATCGGACGTCAGGGTGATCAGGCGCTCGTTCTGCGCGCGCCCGAACGGAAGGATCCGCCTCACGGCGCGGGCGCCCGCCTCGGCGTCGCGGAGCAGGAAGAAGAGGATGGTCAGCGTGATGAACAGGGCGAAGAGGAACTCCACGACACCCCGCAGCAGCCCGCCCGCCTGTCCGGCGGCGAACTCCGCCATCTTGCCGATGCTCCCGGTGACAGTGGCAATGGCTTCCTCCTCGGGCGGGAGGAACGGCGCCCGCTGTCGAGCCCATTCCCACGCTTGATGCAAAGATGCCGCAGCGCCGCCGCCGCTCTGAAGCTGCGCCTGGAGGTGCGCGACAGCCGGCCGGCCTTCGGTCACCACCGCCGTGGCAACCAGCACGGCGGGGAGCACCAGCAGGAGGCCGGCCCCGAGGGCCAGGACGAGGGCCGTTCGCGTGTGACCGAAGCGCCGGCCGAGCCGGATCCGGAGCGGGTCGAGGCAGATCGCGAGGACCACGGCCCAGCCGATCTCGACGAGGAACGGACGGACGATCAGGAACGCCATCCAGCACACGAGCAGCACCACACCGTAGAAGGCCATCTGCGAGAGGCGCTCTGCTTCGTCGTTCATCGGCTCGCTCCTGCAACCTCGACGAATACTGCGGCGGTGCGTCCGTGGACGGAGACGCGGCCGGTCGCCGGGTCGAAGACCGACCCGCGGGCCACGGGGTCTGCCGAAACGGCCTGCACATCGTGGAGAGCGAGTCGCACGCCGCGGAGCGACTCGTCGGCAAGCGCCGCCTCGGCCGAGCGGCCGTTGAACACCGCGACGATGCGATCGTAGCGGTCGTCCAGCCGGTCCGCGCCGCGGTTGTCCAGGACCAGAACGATCACGCCGGGAACCTGCGTCGGCCCCGTGTTCAGGAACCCCACGTGGCGCTTCACCTCGTCGGCCGTCCGCAGACGGAAGAGACGCGAGCTACGCCGGATCCGTAGCATCTCCCGGAAGTGAGCCACGGCGGCAAGGATATCCCGTTGCGAAGCGTGAAGCTTCGGGTCAGCCAGGAGCGGCCGCATCAGCGGCCACTTCGACTCGTTCTCGCCGGGAGGCAGCCCCACGCCCCAGTTGTTCGAGGCGTACGTGAAGTCGAGAACGTTCCACCAGTCCCCAGAGTTGAAGCTGTTGCGGTCCAGGGACTTCGATCGCAGCATGTCGTCCCCGGCGTGGAAGAAGGGGACGCCCTGGGCGAGGGCCACGAGGCTCACGGCCAGGTTGTTCATCCGCACGCGATCGGCCATGGACGCGGCGGAGGAGGCCTTCCACTGGATGGCGTCGAAGAGCGTCTCGTTGTCGTGGGCCGAAACGTAGATGACGTGCTCCGGTGGATCGGCCGTGTAGCCGGCCGGCTTCTCGCCGTAGCGGATGTCGCTGCCGGCCACCTCGTGGCCCTCGGCGTCGACGAGGCGATAGTCGCGGAGGTTCCCCGCAAGGCCGAGGCGGATCCAGTCGGAGAACACGAGCAGCTTCTGCGAGATCTCCGCCGCGGTCCCCTGCGACGTCCCGTTCGGGTCGTCGGCGAGGCCCGTGGCGAAGCCCTGCTCCTGCGGTCCGCCGAACGCGCCGCCCCCGCGCACGCCGTCGCGCAGCCGGTCGCTGAACGTGCCGATGCCGGTCCCCGCCACATTCAGTTGCGTCGCGTTCCAGCCGCGCGCGTTCCCCGCGACCTCACCGAAGTCCCATCCCTCGCCGTAGATGTAGATGCCACGGCCGTCCACGTGGTCGCGCTCGGGCGTGAGCGCGTCGAGGGCCGCACGGACTCTCGTCATGTTCGACACCATGTGGTGGCCCATGACGTCGAATCGGAAGCCGTCGACCTTGTAGGCCCGGGCCCACGTGACGACGGTGTCGACCATGAGCTTCTCCATCATCCGGTGCTCGCTGGCAGTGTTGGAGCAGCAAGTGCTGTTCAGGACCTTCCCGTCGCCGTCGAGGCGGTGGTAATAGCCAGGGACGATGCGGTCGAGGATCGACAGCGGATCCTGGCCGTTCGCGTGGGTGTGGTTGTAGACGACGTCCATCACGACGCGCAGGCCGGCGTTCGCGAGGGACTGCACCATTTCCCGGAACTCGAGGATGCGAGCCGGCCCGTCGGGGTCGGTGGAGTAGCTCCCCTCGGGAGCGCCGTAGTGGAGCGGGTCGTACCCCCAGTTGAAGCCGTCGCGGTCGCGGAAGGGCGCTGCGAGAGCGGCCTGACGGTCCGAGTCCGGGGGGAACGAGCGCAGGCGCGGCGCGTCCGGCTCGATTTGCTCCGCCTTGGCCTCGTTCACCGTGGCGAAGTCGAAGGCGGGGAGCAGGTGGATGTGCGAGAGACCCGCGTCCGCGAGAGCGCGCAGGTGGCGCATTCCGTTCGAGTCGGCATGAGTGAACGCCTTGAAGGTGCCTCGATGCGCCTCGGGGACGGTGAGGTCCTGGATGCTGAAGTCCCGCACGTGCAGCTCGTAGATCACGGCGTCGACGGGGCTGGCGAGGCGCGGCTTGCTGATACTGTCCCACCCCGCGGGACGCAGCGACGGATCCTCGAGGTCCACGATCTGGCTCCGGCGGCTGTTGGTGGACAGGCTCAGGGAGTAGGGATCCGTGACGAGGTTCCGCTCCACTCGGAGCGCCTCTGGGGCGTACACCTCGACCTCGTAGAGGTAGAACTTGCGGTTCCAGGCCGGCGTCCCGCGGATGCCCCAGACGCCCGTGGCGTCGTCTCGAGCCATCGGCGCGATCTCGCCGTCGGCCGCCGACGAGCTGTCGAAGAGGCGGAGCGTCACCGAGTGAGCCGTCGGCGCCCAGAGCCGGAGCGTGGGCACGCCGCCTCCTTCCCACGCGACACCCAGGGGACCGTCGTAGTGGAAGACGTCGTCGACCACGCCCGGGATCTGGACCGACGTGGCCATCACGAGCTTTCCGTCGGGGCCCACGGCGAGCAGCGCGAGTTGGTCCCTGAGAATGGCGGCCGCCTGGGCGGCATCGCCGGGAGCGAGCGTGAACGCCGTGTGCTTGGCCAGGTGAGGGAAGCGCTCGCGAACGGCGCCGGCGGGGACACCGGCGGGCGCCAACGGCACACGGGTCACGACCCCCGAGGTCGGATCCAGCCCCTCGCGGGCGTGGAGCAGGAAGAACGAGAGGCCGGGGGTCGGGATCACGTCCCAGAGCACGGTGTCCCGCGCCACCCAGTGCGCCCTCGCGCGCTGCAACGGCTCGCGGGTGTCCGACTCCCCCATCGCGACCTCCGACGGTCCGCCCCGCGTGGCGCCGGCCAGAAACACGGCCACGGGCCACACGAACGCGGCCGCACGTTCGAGGAAAGCCAAGGCGCCCTCTTCCACCGGGATTTCCGCGCGCCGGCGCACTATTCTACGGCCATGACCCCTTCGCCCGACGTTCTGGCCAGCATGCCGAAGGCCGAGGTCCACCTGCACCTCGAGGGAACGATCTCGCCGGAGACGCTCTGGGACATGGCCTCTCGCAACCACGTGGCTCTCCCCGTGGGTAGCCTCGAGGAGCTGCGGCGCCTCTACGTCTTCGAGAGCTTCGGCAAGTTCATTGACCTCTGGCTCGCGATGTGCGCCTGCCTTCGGACCGACGCGGACTACGAAACGATGGTCGACGGCTTCCTTGCGGACTGCGAGCGACAGAACATCCGGTACGTCGAGGCTCATTTCACGCCGTACAACCACGAACGCTTCGGCTTCGGCGCGCGGCGGGCACTCACGATCGTCACCAGGCGCCTGATGGCCGCGGAGGCCGCAGGCGGTCCAGTCGTGCGACTCATTACCGACATCCCCAGCGAGTCGGTCCCCGAGAGCGGCCCCTTCACCATCACGCTCCTCGAGGAGGAGGCGAACCCGCTGATCGTCGCCATCGGCCTGGGCGGACCCGAGGACGGCTTCCCGCGTACCCTCGTCACGCCCTACTTCGACCGCGCCCGGGAAGCCGGCTATGCGACGGTGGCCCACGCGGGCGAGACGGCGGGAGCGGAGCATGTGCGCCAGGCCGTCCTCGACCTGAAGGCGCGGCGCGTCCAGCACGGCGTCCGCGCCGTCGAGGACGAGGCGACCCTCCGCCTCCTGGCCGAGCGCGGGATCTGCTGCGACGTGGCCCTCACGAGCAATGCGTGCCTCACGCCGTTCGGCGACATGGCAACGCATCCCGTGAAGCGCCTGATCGAGGCCGGCATACCGGTGACGCTGAGCACCGACGACCCGCCCTTCTTCGGCACCGACTTGAACCGCGAGTACGCGCGGGCGCATGCCGAGGTCGGCCTCTCGGTCGAAACCCTCTGGCAGATCAACCTGAACGGCCTGCGCTACGGCCTGGCCGACACCGCCGTCCGCCGCCGGCTCCTGCGCGAGTTCGAGACCGCGGGCCAGGCGCTCGGGCTCACCGCGCCAGCGCCACTTCCGGAGTCGATGTGAACAACTCTGTCGCGGGGAGCGCCAGGTCTGGCGCGATGTATCGAGGGCCACGGCACCGGGTCAGGCACCGAGCCGGGCTATGCCGGGCAGCCCATCGAATCCGCCGTCAAAACTCATGATCCGAGTGGCGCCCTCCCGCCCCATCACGGCCGCGTGGAGCGCGTCCCGCGACGACAGTCGCCGCCTGCCCAGCACGATGGTCTTGGCCTTTTCGACGTCCGCGATGGTGATCGAGAACACTTCGTCGACAACGCCGAGGATCGCGTCGAAAGCCGGTTGGATCGCATCGCGACGGTCGATGGCGACGTAGCGATGGAGGATCTCCTGGAGGACTTCTGCGTCGGTCACCAGCCGCTCGCCGGCGGCGATGGCGGCCTCCAGGAGGCGCTGGGCGTCCGCCTTGTGCGGCTGCGGGCTCCCGACGAGGTACATCGGGATATTGGAGTCGACGAAGATCACCTAGGCGCCTCCGAGATAACCTCGCTCGATCTCGGCCAGCATCTTGTCGATGTCCGCCGTGGGAAACGCATGCAAGGCGGCGGCCCGGACCGTCGCCAGCTTTTTCTTCGCATCCGCTCCCGGCTCTGCGCGTCGTGCCCCGCGCAGCGCCTGCCGGACCCAGGCGGCGGTCGTCAGGCGCTGTCGGCGGGCGAGCTTCCGGATCTCCGCCAGCTCGGCCTCCTCGAGAAGCACTTGAAGTCTCTTACTCATGTCATGAGTCTATTTGCCTCATATGATGTAGTCAACGTCAGCGGCGCCGACCTCCGTTCCCCGCGTGGCCACAAGCTGCACCACGTGGCCGGCTGGTTCGAGGAACTCAGGGGGCTCGTCGCGGCGACACGATAGCCGCCGCGCCACGAAACGAATCGGGTCCAAGTGTTGCCTGGGCCGATCGAGCAACATTGACGTGCCGTCGCTCGCTCGCTTGACCTCGGGCAATTCGGACAGGATGCTCTTGAGCCTCGCCTTGGGGAGCCGTCTCGGTCCCTACGAAGTTCTCGGTCCCCTCGGGGCCGGGGGCATGGGCGAGCTGTACCGCGCGAAGGACACGCGCCTCGACCGCAGCGTCGCCATCAAAGTCCTGCCGGCGCGCGTCTCGCAGGATCCGGATCGAAAGGCGCGCGCAGGACCTGGTCGATCGGCAACGGACCCTTGGCCACACGTTCGGCCAGCGTCTCCCCCGAGGCGCGCGCCCTGGGCTTCTTCGCTTGCTCCTCTCCTGTCCCCGACGCCCCGTCTGGCGAGCGGACGGCAAGGAGCTCTACTACGCGACGCTCGACGACAAGCTAGTGGCCGTTCCGGTCCGAGCCGGGGCTCGGTTCGAAGTCGGGCTTCCTCAGACGCTCTTCGGAGCGAGACCGCGGTTCCAGATTGGAGTACGAGGCTTGGCTCAGTACGACGTCACGCCCGACGGCCAGCGCTTCGTCCTCAACCGGATGCTGCCCGAAGAGAGCGCCGGTCCAATGACGGTCGTCGTCAACTGGGCAGCGGGCCTGAGGCAATGACACCACTCGCGGTGTGCCTGTCGTCCGCCATGTCCCGGCGAGGGCGGCGCCCCTGCAAAATAGAAAAGCGATTCTAATATTCATAAGGATGATCCGACGCGGGCTCCTCGCGGTCGTTCGCCGGATCAGGCCGGTATCAGCTCCATGTGCCCGCGCTCCGCGCCGATCACCGCGGACGTGGGAATGCGACGATCGAAGGTCGCCAGCCGGCCACCCTTGTGCCGGGCCAGACCCAGGAGATAGACATCCGTGATCTGGCGGTAGGTCACCGGTGCGCTTGCCCTGAAGAGCCGGCGGTCCCGGAGCGAGACCTCGTCCTCCCAGAAGACGTGCTGACCGCTGACGCAGAAAGCGTCGAGGCGACGCACGATGCCTTCGGGTGTTTCGTGAACACCGGAGTAAGCGGCGTTCGAGAGGATCCGCACGAGACCGTTCTCGGTGAGGGGACAAGTGGCCCAGCCGCCCTTGCGGTTGGCTGCGAACCACGCGTGCGCGGGCTCGTTGTGGATGTGGTTGGGATCGAAGAGCGCCACAAGGACGTTGACGTCGAGGAGCGCGACGCCCCTCACGCTTCGTCCCGGAGGCGGTTGACGAGATCCATCGTGGCCCGGGGCTTGCCCTTCGGCCGACGCGGCATGAGCGGCACGCCGTTGCGCACTCGGGGCGCCCGCTTCGGCTCGAGCGCCTCGCGCGCCAGGTCGGAAAGGACCCGGCCGGCGGTGGTGGCGCGGTTGGCCGCGATCTCCTTGGCCGCCTGTAGGACGTCGTCATCGATGTCCAGGGTCGTCCGCATCGGGTGAGCATCACGCATCACGCATCTGATGTCAACTGGTGGAGGGATCCGGCCAAGCCACGATCTCGGTCGTCGTGAGCTGGGCGGCTCGAACGGCCCGATGACCAGTTTGATCGAGAGTGGGTAAGGCCATACCATGACGTTATGGCCACACCCACCGTCAAGACGACCTATGCCCTCGACCTGCAAACGATCCGCAGCCTGGAGGGACTGGCCCAGCGCTGGAAGGTGTCGCGCTCGGAGGCCCTGCGGCGGGCGATCCGGGCCTCGGCCGAAGTTGTGTCCGGCGCCCCACTGGAGCCCGTGGACACGCTCGATAGATTGCAAAAGGCGGTCCGCCTCGGGCCGCAGGCGGCCGAGCGCTGGTCCACCGCAGTTCGCGCGCAACGCCGAGCCAGCTCTCTCCGCCGTGAGCGGCGGCCGCGGTGATCCACCTCGACACCAGCTTCCTGATCCGCGCTCTGATCCGCGGCTCCGCGGAGGACCAGCGCCTGCGGTCCTGGCTTGTAGCCCGGGAAGCCCTGGGCATGAGCGCCATCGCCTGGACGGAGTTCCTGTGTGGCCCGGTCGAGGCGACGCTCCTCAGCTTGGTCACGGAGTTGGTAACGGAGCGCGTCCCATTTTCCGAGGACGAATCCGCCGTCGCGGCCGCGCTTTTCAATGCGTCGGGGCGAAGGCGCGGTTCGCTGATCGATTGCATGATCGCCGCGGCCGCCATTCGTGCCGGCGCCCCGCTCGCGACGGCGAACTCGGGCGACTTTCGGCGTTTCCGGGCCGCCGGCCTGCGCCTCGCTTCGGTGTAAGTCTGCAAGAGAAGGTCGCTGGCTCGGGGAAGTGCAGCAACTGGCGGCCGCCGCGAAATGAGCCCGCAGCGGGCGTGATCACCGGCCTCCAGATCCTCAGCTCAAGGACTACGTGAAGGCCAAGGGATAGGGGCCGGCCTTATACTGATCGGCCAAGAACCACCAGGAGTCGAATGTCGCTCTCCTCGGGAACCCGTCTGGGTCCCTACGAAGTCCTCGGCCCGCTCGGGGCCGGGGGCATGGGCGAGGTGTACCGCGCGCGGGACACGCGCCTCGGACGCGACGTCGCGATCAAGCTGCTGCCGGCCGAGGTCGCGCAAGACGCCGAGCGCCTCGCCCGCTTCCGCCGTGAAGCCCACCTGCTCGCATCACTGAACCATCCCCACATCGCCGCGGTCTACGGCCTCGAAGAGCTGGACGGCAAGTTGCTGCTCGTCCTGGAGCTGGTGGAGGGCGAGGACCTGGCGGAGCGGCTGAAGCGCGGCGCCATTCCGGTCGACGAGGCTCTGGCCATCGCGAAGCAGATCGCGGAAGCCCTGGAGGAGGCCCACGAGAAGGGCATCGTGCATCGCGACCTCAAGCCCGCAAATATAAAGCTGACGCCGGAGGGCAAGGCCAAGGTGCTCGACTTCGGTCTGGCGAAAGCTTACGCGGCCGAGGCCGATGCGGACAAGGCCGACGTCTCGCACTCGCCGACCTTGACACGGGCTGGGTCGGAGCTGGGCGTGATCCTGGGGACGGCGGCGTATATGTCACCGGAGCAGGCGCGCGGGAAGCCCGTGGACAAGCGCGCGGACATCTGGGCTTTCGGCGTCGTGCTGTTCGAGATGCTGACCGGCAAGCGTCTCTTCCAGGGCGAGACGGTGAGCGACACGCTGGCGGCCGTGCTGAAGACGGATCCGGACTGGAGCCTGCTGACGGCGGAGACGCCGGCGCGGATCCGCGCGCTGCTGCGGCGGTGTCTAACCCGCGACCCGCGTCTACGCCTACGAGACATCGGCGAGGCACGGCTCGATCTGATCGCGTCGGACGGGGAGGGCGAGGCTTCCCACCTCCCCGCGAAGGCTTCGGCCCGTCGCTCTGCAACGGCCGCTCTCGCGCTGGGCCTGGTTGCCGGCGCCGTGGTCGCCCTGGGCATCCGCGAAGCCCTCGACCGGCGCGTGCCGACCGCGGCCGTGCGTGTCGCACGGTTCCCAATCCCGTTGCCGTCCGATGCGCCCTTCAACCCGGGCGGGTTCTATCCCTCCTCCGCGCTGGCGATCTCCCGGGATGGGTCGAAGGTTGCGTTCGGTGGGGGCAGCCAGAGGCCTCGCCTGTATCTCCGCCGGATAGACGAGCTTGCTCCCCGACCGATCCCAGGGACCGAGGGCGCTTGCGACCCCTTTTTCTCGCCCGACGGGAACTGGCTCGCGTTCTTCATGGACCGCACTCTCAGGAAGGTATCGGTCGGCGGAGGAGATCCCATCTTCGTGGCCCGCGAAATGCCGGAGTGTGGTTGGGGAGGACTGGCAAGCTGGACTGACGACGGGCGCATCGTGTTCGATTGGTGGGGCGTGGGCCTGCGGGCCGTCCCGGCGGAGGGGGGTCCCCTGTCGGTTGTCGTTTCGGACGGGGCGGAGATGCATCTCGACCCGCAGGCGCTCCCGGGCACCGACATCGTGCTCTATCTCGCCCAGGCGGACGACGGCCACCGCATCGAGGCGATCTCGCTCAACGGCACGAGGAAGAAGACTCTGCTCCGGAACGCCAGTCACGCGCGCTACCTGGCGTCAGGCCACCTTCTGTTCATGCGCGACGGCGGACTCATGCTGGCGCGCTTCGACAAGGACCGGCTGGAGGTGGGCGCAACGGCAGTCTCCGTCCCCCTCGACGTTGAGGTCGACCAGCGTGCAGCCAGCGCTCCGCTGCCGCAGCTCGCGGTATCACTCGATGGCACGCTCGCGTACGCGCCGGTCGGCGGCGGCGGCGGCCGTCGGAGCAACCTGGTGTGGGTGGACCGCGACGGCAAGGTAGGCGAGACCGAGGAGCTTCCACTGGCCAACGCGCTCTTTCAACTCTCCCCGGACGGCAAGCGCCTGGCGGTCGCCGGCCGCGACGGGACGTCGATACGCGTCGCGACCTACGATCTCCAGCAGAAGACACTCACGCCGCTGACGGGACACCGGCAGGAGTACCCGAACCTGCCCGTCTGGTTCCCGGACGGCCGGCGCGTCCTCTTCGCGCGGTTCGGGATCCAGCAGGGCGAGCTGCTCTCGCTCGACGTCGAGGCGAACACACCACCTCAATCGCTCTTGAAGCTGGCGGGCACCTGGGTCACGCCCCGCTCGGTCTCGCAGGACAGCCGCTACGTTGCGTTCTCCCTCATGGATCCGAGGACGTACACCATGGACATCTGGCTTCTGGACCTGGCGGCGCCCGCCGGCAGCGATGCGGCCCGGCCTTTCCTGGCCACGCCCGCCTCGGAGCACGGACCTGCGCTATCACCCGACGGCCACTGGATCGCCTATACGTCCGACGAATCGGGCGCTTCGGAGATCTATCTCCGCCGGTTCCCGGGCGGAGAGGGCAAACGGCGTGTGTCCAAACAGGGCGGGCTGGGCGCGCAGTGGTCGCGCGACGGTCGCGAGATCTTCTACGGCGCGGACCAGGGCCGGAATCTGATGGTGGCAGCCGTCTCCACGGAGCCAGCCTTGGCAGTGGGCGAGCCACGGCTCCTCTTCGAGGGCTCATTCGTGGCTAGTGGCGACTCTGGGATGAAGTACGCAGTGTCTCCCGACGCCAAGCGCTTTCTCATGACACGTGCAGACCCTCATCCGACCGAGCTGGTGATGGTGCAGAACTGGTTCGAGGAAGTGCGGCGCCTGACGACGGCCGCGAAATGATGAGCACGCCGCCGCGCGGCGCTCGTGGGACTGACCTCCCTTCCCGCCCATCCCTATTCGGTCAGCGCCGACGGCCAGCGCTTCCTGTTCAGCCTGCCGATCGAGAACCGCGCCAACAAGCCATGCGGACTTTGAATTGCGCGCCAGCGAGTGGCGAGTGTTCTATCGGCTGGCGGCAACCGGAGCGATCGTGACGCTCATCGGCGAGAAGCGTGGAGCGAGCCTTTTTGTCGAAGGCGAGGAGTTGAAGCTGTGAAGACCGAGAGCCTCCGAGAAGTCAAGAACAACCTCAGCCGCGTGATCGAAGGACTCAGGCGCACCGGCCCGGTCCTGATCACGAGGAACGGAAAGACGCGCGCCGTGCTATTGCCCGTGGGTCCGAAGACGGACCTCGAATCGTTGCTGTTGTCGCAGAGTCCGCGCCTGTGGAGTTTGATCGATCGGAGCGTCGAGCGCGGCAGGAAGAAGGGCCTCGTGCGTTTCGAGGACTTGCCGGATTGAAATGCCGCTCTCCTCGGGAACCCGCCTGGGTCCCTATGAGGTCCTCGGTCCTTTGGGGGCCGGGGGCATGGGCGAGGTGTATCGCGCCAAGGACACGCGGCTGGATCGCAGCGTGGCGATCAAGGTGCTGCCATCACACCTGGTCTCGAATCCTGACCTGCGCGCGCGCTTCGAGCGCGAGGCCCGCGTCGTCTCCTCGCTGAATCATCCGCACATCTGCGTCCTCCACGACGTCGGCCATCAGGACGGCACCGACTACATCGTGATGGAGCTGGTGGAGGGCGAGACGCTTCTGGATCGACTGAAGAAAGGTCCATTGCCCCTGGACCAGACGCTGCGCTATGGCATCGAGATCGCGGACGCGATGGACAAAGCCCATCGGCAAGGAGTCATCCACCGCGACCTCAAGCCCGGCAACGTGATGCTGACGAAGGCCGGGTCGAAGCTGATGGACTTCGGCCTGGCGAAGCTTGGACTCCCCTCTCCCTCTGGGAGAGGGGTTGGGGGTGAGGGCGTTGGGGGTGAGGGTGTTTCCGCGCTGGCCACTCGCGAGAAGGCCCTCACCGGCGATGGAACGCTCCTCGGCACGTTCCAGTACATGTCGCGGAACAGCTCGAAGGCAAGGACGCGGACGCGCGGGCGGACATCTGGGCGTTGGGCTGCGTGCTGTACGAGATGGCGACGGGCAAGCGGGCGTTCGAAGGGAAGAGCCAGGCGAGCCTGGTCAGCGCGATCATGACGAGCGAGCCGCAGCCGATCGCGCAGCTCCAGCCCATGTCGCCGGCGGCTCTCGACCGGCTGGTGAAGGTCTGTCTAGCGAAGGACCCGGACGACCGCCTGCAGACCGCGCACGACGTGATGCAGGAGCTGAAGTGGATCGCCGAGGCGGGGGCAGCCACGGGCGGCACCGAGACCGCTCAGCTCGGACATCAATGGCTGGCATGGACTCTGGCTTCCACGCTGGGGCTCGTGCTGCTGGGCATGGCCGGTGTGCTCCACCGGCGCGCTTCGCAGCCAACGCCGGTAGTCCGCTTCGACGTACCACCACCGGAAGGGACCGAGCTTCAGTTCTACCTGGCGGTGTCGCCCGACGGGACGCATCTCGCTTTCACGGCCAGGGGCGCCGACGGGCTCGACCGTCTCTACCTTCGCTCGCTGGAGTCGGGAAAGAGCGAACCCGTCAGCGGCACCGAGGGCGCCCTCCAGCCGTTCTGGTCGCCGGACGGGCATTCCCTGGGCTTCTTCGCTCAGGGGAAGCTCAAGCGTGTCGAGATCGGCGGCGCCGCGCCCCAGGCGATCTGCGGCATTCCGGAGCTGCGTGGTGCGACCTGGAGCCGTGACGGCGTGATCCTGTTCGGGATAGGCGGAGCGTACGGCCTGCGTCGCGTGGCCGCCACGGGCGGGGTGCCTGAGCCGGTGAGCTCGCCGGACGCCGCTCAGGGCGAGACATCCCATCGCTGGCCCTTCTTCCTGCCGGACGGGCGCCGCTATCTCTACGTCGCCTTCGGGCCGGCTGGTGACACGATTTCGGTCGGCTCGCTCGACGGCCAGCAACCAGAGCGCTTGATCGAGACGCTCTCCGCGCCCACCTATGCGGCTTCAGGCCACCTCTTGTTCGTGCGTGACGGCGCGCTCCGCACACAGGAGTTCGATGCCGGTCGCACCCGTCTGATCGGCGAAGCGGCGACGCTGGCCGCACCGGTCCAGCTCGACCGGCAAATGTGGGGAGGGGCGCCCGTCTCGGCCGGCGGTGCTGTCGTGGCCTACCGGGGCGGTGAGGTCAACACGACTCAGCTCACGTGGCTCGATCGAGAGGGTCGTGAGCAAGGCCTGGTCGGACCGCCCGGCGACTACCAGGATCCCGCGCTGTCCCCGGATGGAACGAGACTCGTTGCGAACATGGCGGGATCGAGGCAACTCGCCGTCTTGACTCTCGGGGTCGGTGCCTTCGTTCCCTTCACGTTCGGGAGCACGTTCGCAAACGCACCTTCCTGGTCTTCCGATGGCCGCTCCATCGCCTACGCCTCGAATCGGAACGGCACGTTCGACATCTTCCTGGCCCCCTCGAGCGGCGGGGGCCCCGAGGAGATGCTCGTGCATGGAGCCACCACGAGCTGGGATCCCTGTTTCTCGCCCGACGGACGAGTCCTCCTCTACGAGAGCAGCGACCCCAAGACCCAGTATGACCTCTGGTTTTTCCCGCTCTTGGGGGCTCGCAAGCCACAGCCCTTTCTGCGGACCGAGGCCAGCGAGGTCCATGCCTCCTTTTCGCCCAACGGGCGCTGGCTCGCCTACGCCTCGGACGTCTCGGGGCGCGCCGAGGTCTACGTGAGGGCATTTCCGAGTGGCGAAGGGCCGTGGCAGGTCTCGACTGAGGGCGGGGATCAGGCCCAGTGGCGTCGCGATGGGAGCGAGCTCTACTACCTGTCTCCCGATCGGCGACTGATGGCGGTCGCCGTGAACGGCGAAGGCGCCGCGTTCAAGGCCGCTCCGCCCAAGGCCCTATTCCGCGCGCGCGTGCGGGCTCCCGGCATCGTCGCCGTCCGCAACGATTACGTGGTGACCGCGGACGGGCAGCGCTTCCTCATCAACAAGCTGGTCGACGACCCCGCCAAGGCCACGATCACCGTCGTCGTGAACTGGGCCGCGCGACTTGCGAGATGACGTCAGTCTCCTGCTGCGTGTGGTCCCTCTTTCGCCATTAGATTTGGTAGACTCATTGCCATGAAATCCACCATCGACGCCGTCGGGCGAATCGTGGTCCCCAAGCCGATGCGCGAGGCGGTTCGCTTGCGACCGGGCGCTGAGATCGAGCTGCGAGTGGTCGGCGGCCATATCGAGATCGAGCCGGCGCCCATGGCCGTCAAGCTGGAACGCCGGGGAAGCCTCACGGTCGCGATCGCCGTCTCACGGACACGGCCCCTCACGGTGGCCGACGTCGCGGCCGCAACCGAGGGCGTCCGCAGTGACCGCGACAGCTCGGGTCGGTCGTCCCGGTGAGCTGCTATCTTCTCGACACGAGCTGCATGGTGGCGGCAGTATGCGGCTGGCACGAGCACCACGAGCCGACGCGGGCCGCGATCGAAGAGCGGCGACGACGGAACGAGAAGCAGATCCTGGCCGCTCCTTGCCTGGTGGAGGCTTATGCCGTCCTGACCAGACTCCCGCCTCCGTACCGCCTGTCGGCCGCCGACGCGCTGGCACTGCTCGAGGCCAACTGGTCGAAGGCCACCGTCGTGACGCTGACGGCAGCGGAGCATTGGCGCGCGCTGCGGGACTGCCAACTCGGCGGCGTCTCCGGAGGCCAGACCTATGACGCCCTGATCGCCGCGTGCGCGCGCAAGGCGAAGGTGGACACGCTCTTGACCTGGAACCTGGCCCACTTCGCCCGCTTCCAGGGGCCACTGCGCGTGGTGGCACCTTCGTTCGCGTGATGGGCAGGACGGAGTTGCGCTAACGACGCCGCTCGCGACCGGAACCCGCCTGGGTCCCTTATCGGCGGAGCCAGGTGGCGCTGATGCTGCGCCGGCTGCTCGCCGCGCAGGACCTGGCCGTGGAACGCAGCGAGCTCGCATAGCAAGCCCTGAACCTCTACGAGGAAGGCACGGCCGACTTCTCGGACTACGTGATCGGACTGTGGGGGCGCCATGAGAAGGCCGAGGTGACGTTTACATTCGACCGCCGGGCGGTCACAAGCCCGCTGTTCCGCCTCGTGGCCGCGTAGGGCAGCACACGCCGGCCGTATACTTTCCCCCTCACAGCTCCAGGTCGTGATCCACTGCTTCGACGAGCTGAAGCAGCGCGTCACGGCGGGCCGGAAGGACTGACGCGTTCCAGGCACCCAGTCAACGACCCTGCCAGGAGGCCCGCCATGCATGTCGTCCGCGACGAGCCGCAACAGGTCCTGGTGCTGGAGTCGACCGTGCGCGACGTGCCGCGCGGAGCGTACGTGTCGTTCTGGATCTTCCTGCTCGTCCTCGTCTACCTCCTCCCCCTTCCGCCGTGGAAGCTTCTGCGCTCGATCTTCTCGGGAGACTGGCCGGATCCCCTCGAGCTGGTCCTGGGCGCGCTGCTCGGGGCCTTCTGGGTGGCCGTCGTGCTCGTCGGCCTGTCGACGCTCCGCCAGCCCGGTGGTCACCTGCGACGGCTGAGCGTCGACCGCCGCGCCGGCGAGATGGAGATCGCGGTGACCCGGTATCTATTGCCACCGCCAGCGCCGGTGCGGATCGGCCTCGACCGGCTCCGCGCGATCACGGTCGCGAGCGTGAGGGCCCCGCGACGAAGCGGAAGCGCGCGGCTCGGTGTGCGTGTCCGGCTGGAGTGGCTGGATGGCCGCGAGAAGCCTGCCACGCGCGAGATCTCCTTCCCCATCTCCCACGTGGACAAGCGCGAGGAAGTGGCGGACTTCACGTATCGGCTCGGACGCGCGGCGGGCCTGGCGCACGCGCGGGTGCTGAGGAGCGACGCGCGGGACGTGGAGATCGAGCTGCTGCGCGAGTCCGCCACGGGTGCAGAGGTGATTCCCTTGATCTCGGCTCCGGCGGACTATGCCCGCGACATCGTGACGTCGAGCGCCGTGAGCGCCGTCGCGCAGGAGAAGGTCCCACCGTTCTCACCCACCGCGTTCAAAGGGTCGATGCGGGTCGCGGTGTGGGAGCCGCGACGGGAAGTCCGCTTCCGGAAGCCGATGGGCTTCGCGGCGGTCGCCGGTCTCCCTTTCGTGGCGTTGGCGCTCACTGGTCCGGTCCTCTTCTTCGCGACGGGCCGCCGAGGGCAGGGCGAGCTGTTCGGCAGGCTCCTGTTGGCAGGGTTTGCCGGCTTCGTCGGATTGATCGTGGCGGCACTGGCTTACAGAGCCGTCAAGGACGCATTGCCACGCGTCGTCACCCTCGACTGGACGACGTCTGCGCTCTCGATCGGTAGCTTGTTGCACCGCCGGAGCGTTGCGCTCTCCGATCTCGTCGACCTGGAACTGAAGTGCGTCGCCACTGTCTACAGAAGAAGCGGCAGCAGCGGAATGAACGAGGCGACCTACAAGACCTATCGCGGCGAGGTGATCGCCCGCTTGCGCGATCCGGCCGCGGGCGGCCAGCGCCGCGAGACGCTGATCGCGACCGACGAGTTCCGTGAGGACCGCGACACGCCCTATCGAATGGCGCTGCCCCTCGTCACGCAGCTGGCCACGGCTCTGGGCGTGAAGCGGCGGGTGTCGGGGTTCGGGTAGGAGCGACAGCCCGGCCTCGGGCGTTTGACCCGCCGGCGGGTGCGGGCGTAATGTGCACCCAGGAATTTCGTTCACAACTCCACGAGGTCCTGACGGTGAACTAGCCACTGAAGCGGGAAGGCGGCCCGCGGGCCGCCGTCCGATAGTGAACACTCGGCGTAGGGGGCCGGCCGATCGAAGGCCGAGAAGGAGCGCACGCAGATGATCAGGCGAGGGGCAACGAGCCTCGGCGTCGCTTTCCTGTTCTTGGTGTGGCTCGACCAGGCGCGCGGCCAGGATCTCCGCGTCGGCATCATCGATTTGTACGGTCTCCGCCACGTGACGGAGAGCGAGGGACATGCCATTGCGGGTCTTTGGCTTCTCGGGCGCATCGGCGGCCTGTCCGAGGACGCCATTCAGGCTGCGTGGAGTCGTGATGACCGTGAGACCGTGATTGACGCCGCGCTGAAGCGACGTTGACCGAGGCCCAGTCGTTGATCCAAGGAGCAAGGAGGAACCAATGCCCGCGCAACCGAGTCCCGAGAAGATCATGCAGACGGGGCTGGCGTTCTGGGCCTCGAAGACACTCTTGAGCGCCATCGAGATGGGTCTCTTCACCGAGCTGTCGCGCGGCCCCGAGGCCTTCGATTCCATCAGCGGGCGCCTGGGCTTGCACTCCCGCTCGGCGCGCGACTTCCTCGACGCGCTGGTGGCGCTCGGATTCCTGGAGCGAAATGGGGATCGCTACGCCAACACGGCCGAGACCGATCTGTTTCTCGACCGCAAGAAGCCCTCCTACGTGGGTGGCATCCTCGAGATGGCGAATCACCGCCTCTATCCATTCTGGGGGCACCTCACGGAGGCACTTCGGACCGGGGCGCCGCAGAACGAGATCAGGGCCGGTGGGGCCGGTATCTTCGAGGCGCTCTACGCCGATCCTGCACGCCTGAAGGAGTTCCTCGCCGCGATGACCGGCATCAGCCACGGCGCCAACATGACGATCGCCCGAGCCTTCCCGTGGACGAACTACCGTACGTTCGTGGACGTGGGCACCGCGCAAGGAGATCTCGCGGCGCAGATTGCGCTGGCCAACCCGCACCTCCGGGGCATCGGGTTCGACTTGGCGGAAGTGGCCCCGGTGTTCGAGGAGTACGTCGCGGGCGTCGGCGTCGTGGACCGGCTCACGTTCCTGCCGGGCGACTTTTTCAAGCAAGATCTTCCGAAAGCCGACGTGGTGCTGATGGGACATGTCCTGCACGACTGGGATCTCCCCACGAAGAAGATGCTCATCAGGAAGGCGTTCGACGCAGTCCCGGCCGGCGGCGCACTCATCGTCTACGAGGCCATCATCGATGACGATCGGTCGAAGAACGCCTTTGGGCTGATGATGAGCCTGAACATGCTCATCGAAACGCCGGGGGGCTTCGACTACACCGGCGCTGACTGTGCGGCCTGGATGAAGGAGGCAGGATTTTCCGCAACGCGTGCCGAGCCCCTTATCGGGCCGGACTCGATGGTCATCGGGATCAAGTAGACCATTCGCACGGATAGCGTGGCTGCCCGACAACGCGTCCCATGATGCGCGTCTCCGTCGGCGCGTCGGGTGGCAGCGCCCCGATGCCCTCCAGGCCCTGGGGGTATACTGCCCGCTACTTCCCACCGGGGGTTCCTCATTGAAGACACGCTTGGCTCTCTTCGTGGCCGCGGCCTTCGCGACCACCGCCCCATCATTCGCCCAGACTTCTCCCTTCGTCCCCGAGCCGGTGTTCCGCCATCTCGTCAACGAGATCTCGGGAGACCGCGGCTTCGAGGACATTCGCCATCTCACGCATTTCCACCGCACCGACGGCAGCCGCGACTTCTTCGCCGCGGCCGAGTGGATTCGCGGCGCGGCGGCGGCGGCCGGACTCGAGGACGTCACGCTCATCCGCCAGAAGTGGGACGGCCATGGCTGGTCGTGCACCTTCGGCGAGGCCTGGACTGTGGAGCCCGAGGAACAGAAGCTCGCCGCCTACTCGAACGTCGCGGTCTCCATCGCCGACCAGAGCCGGACGACACACGCCACGGCCGAGCTGGTCGACGTCGGCCGCGGCGTGGCCGAGGGCGACTACATCGGCAAAGAGGTGAAGGGAAAGATCGTCCTCGCCGAGGGCCGTGTCTCCAAAGTGCACGAGGAGGCCGTCTGGCGCCGCGGCGCACTGGGGGTCGTCTCGTACGACTCGAGCCGCGCGGACGTCTTCGATGGGCCGGACCAGGTCGCGTGGGGGCGACTTCCCTTCGAGGCCAAGGACGTGGCCGGCGTCAAGGACGGCACGCCTTCGACCTTCGCCGTGATGATCTCGCCTCGCAAAGGACGCGCGCTCCGCGCCCGGATGGCCTCGAGCGACAAGCCGTACAAAGTGAAGGTCGACATCGAATCCGTCTATCCCGCCCAGCCGGAGCAGGCGCTCGTCGAGGGATGGATTCACGGCAGCGAGATCCACGATCAGCAGATCGTGCTGACGGCTCACGCCCAGGAAGAGATGACGTCGGCGAACGACGACGGCAGCGGGTGCGCCAGCCTTCTCGAGATCGGCCGCTCGCTGACGCGGCTGATCAAGGACGGCACGATCCCGCAGCCGAAGCGCGACATCCGCTTCTGGTGGACGAACGAGCTGGCCAGCGAGCCGCAGTACTTCCGGGAGAATCCCAAGGAGCCCCGGAAGATGCTGCTCAACATCCAGCAGGACATGGTGGCGGCCCGGCAGAGCTGGGGCGGGCGCGTCCAATACGCCTCGAGGTCCCCCTGGAGCCTCCCCCACGCTCTCGATGACGTGATGGAGAGCGTTCTGACGATGGTGCGGGACGCGAACACCGAGCTTCTGACGACCCGCGGCACCAAGGTTCCCATTCCGTTTTCCCGCGAGATCACGTCGGTGAAGGGGTCGCGCGAGCCCTTCCACACCCGGATGATTCCGTACTTCGCGCACTCCGATCACCACGCTTTCACGCCCGCGCGGATCGGCGTGCCGGCCACGGCCCTCATCAACTGGCCCGACGAGTACATCCACTCGACCGGCGACGACCTCGAGAACGTCGACGCGACACAGCTTCAGCGGAACGCCGTGGTCGTGGCGGCCGTCAGCCTCTTCTTCGCGAGCACGGGCGAGGACGAGGCCGCGGCCCTGGCCGGCTACGTGGGTGCTCGCGCTCGGACGAGAATCGCGGCCGACGTGGCGGCAGCCATTGCCCACGTGGTGGAGGCCGCCCCTGCCGACAGGGATCGAGCCTACCGCGCCGCCCGCAACCTGGTCCACCAGTCGCATCTCAAGGAGCTGGGCGGTCTCGCTTCGATCAGGCGCTTCTCGGCAAAGGGGCGCGCCGCCGACCTCGTCACCCAGGCCTCGTCGAGTATCGAGGGTTCCGACGGGGACGACCTGAACGCCGTCGAGAAGGCGTACATGGGCCTCACGGGAAGAAACCCGCCGAACCTGGAACTGACGAAGGAAGAGAAGGCCATGGCGGGCCAGTTCTTCACCCCCACGGGAGAGGCCCAGGCGGCCGTCGATGCTCTCGACAAGGTGAAGCGCGTCGACGGCCTCCACGTCGTGATGGAGTTCGAGGCCTTCAACTTCGCCGACGGGAAGCGGAGCGCCCTCGACGTCTACGATGCGGTGGCGGCCGAAGCCTTGTCGGCCGGCGAGTGGTATTACGGCAGGGTGAGTCCGGCCGACGTCCTCGAAGCCCTAGACCGGGGGACGAAGGCGGGAGCCTTCACGATGAAGTCGAAGTAAAAGGAGTCCGGCCATGAAGCGTGTCCAATCGCCGACGTCTCTTGCCGTCATCACGGGCGCGCTGATCCTCGGCGCCTCGATTCCCGCGCGTGCCGAGTCGGACCCCAAGGCCGTGGCCGTGGCCGATCAGGTCCTCGAAGCCATGGGCGGGAAGGACGCCTGGAACGGAACCCATTTTCTCCGTTTCGATTTTGCCGTCGAGCATGGCGGCAAGACCGTCGTCAGCCACGCCCACACCTGGGACAAGTGGACTGGGCGCTATCGCCTCGAAGCCAAGACGAAGGCCGGCGATCCCTACGTCGTCCTCATGAACGTCAACACCAAGCTGGGCGACGCCTACCTCAAGGGAAAGAAGCTCGAAGGCGCCGAGGCGAACAAGTACGTCAAGGAGGCCTACGAGACGTGGGTCAACGACACGTACTGGCTCGTCATGCCGTACAAGATGAAGGACCCGGGCGTCACGCTGAAGCTCGACGGTGAAGCGAAGGAAGGAACCGTCACCTACGACAGGGTCTCGCTCAGCTTCGACAGCGTCGGCCTCACGCCGAGGGACCACTACACGGCGTACATCAACCGCGGGACCCACATGATGGACAAGTGGGAGTTTGTCTTGGAGGGCGAGAAGCCGCCGGCGGTTCCGTTCATGTGGAAGAACTGGCAGCGCTACGGCAAGGTGATGCTCTCGAACGACAAGGTCAACACCAAGGACGGAACGCGCATCTATTTCCCCGTGCTCGACGCCCCGGCCGCGGTCACCGATGCGGTCTTCACGTCGCCAGAGGTGCCAGCCGCGAGGCCGTAGGGGTCCTTTCGCTCAGTCGTACCACTTGGTATTCCCACTCCCATTTCGGCGCCGCGCCGGAGGTTTCGCCCGCGGGTGGTCCTTCTGGAGGGCGTGCAAGAAGCCCATGACGAGCGCGAATCCCAACACAGGCGCTACGTGGGGGCCGTTCTGGAAGTGGAAGCCGTCACGCAGCGGGCCGTTGTCCATGCGATAGAGCGCCTCCGCGAGACGACTCTCCACCCAGGGCGTGGCGAGGTACAGGGCCACCAGCACGAGGGCGGCGCTCACGACCATCCCGCGTGTTCGCGCTCCCTCACGCCCCCTCCGCTTCAACCATCCGATGATCATGACGGTAGCGAGCATGAGGAAGAAACCGGCGATGCAGGCCGCCAGGAAGAAGGCCTTCTCCTTGAGCTGAATTGCATTCATCTCGACCTCCGCCACCATTCTTCGCTCTGCCTCGGCGTCTGATGCACCGCCCGCCCAGGGGACCCGTTCTCTCTAATCGAACTCGCGTCGTGGAGCGGCTTGGTCGGCGCCCAGGCGGCCGGCGGCGATCTCCGCCCGGAAGTAGTTTTCGCCTCGGACCGGTGACGCAGCCAGGCGGCGGAGCATCGCGAGCTGTCCGATGTGCGTAAGGGCGTCGGCGACCGGCCCCTGAAACAGACGTTCCCACGGGCAGCGCAGAGACCCGGACGCCGCAAGAGCTTGGTCAAGCACACCCAGGGTACGGAAGAAGCGCTCGACTTCCTCGTCCCAGGTGTTCGGCGAGTAGTCGCGCCACACCTCCTCTCCGCGCACGAGCGACGAAGCCCATTCGAAGAGGTCGCCGATATGGGCAAGGATTTCGAGGGGCGTGCGGCTCGTGCCGCCGATCTTGAGCGCGGCGAACTCGGCCGGCGCACCCCGCACGACCTTGGCGCCTCGGTAGGCCAGGGTTCCGAGGGCATGACGAATGTATTCGCGTGCGTCGAGTCTCGGTTCTTCAGTCATTGGATTCCCTATCGCGGCCCCGCTCGCCCGATGCCGCTCCAAGGAGCAGGACTCCGGGAACGATGAACACGAGCGGGAACGGCTGGAGGTCACTGGCCACCAGCGCCCAGATCCCGAACGCGAGATAGACGATCCCGATGACGAGCGCAGGGAATGACGACGTGCTGCGTCCCCGCAAACGCCCGGCAAAGGTCACCAGGACGATCACCGCGAACGCGCCCATGCAGGCGCCGCCGAACTGCCACCCCAGCTTCACGCCGAAGGCCAAAGCCGGAGGAACTCGTGCGTCGTTCATCTCCCTGCTGAGGCCCGCCCAGCCCAGAAACGAGTGCGCAGCACTGCTCAGCAGCAGAAGAACACCCGCAACGATCCCCAGGCTCGCTCTCACTCGCGGCATCGTTATGTCCCTTCTGCCCGGCACGAGGTTGCGAGCGTCGCGCAGGTACTTGCCCTCGCATCATTCATCAATCGCTCGGCCATCCGTTCCCAAGGCACAGGTACTGTCTCACACGATCGGCCTCGTCGTAGGAGCCGACTAGGAGCGCGGTGCGGCATGGTCGGTGAGGACGGGAAGGAACGGCGCCCAGGGGCCAACCTGCGCCCCGTACTGTTTTGCCATGACCCGCGCAATCTGGGCGACGTGCTCCAAGTCATGCACGACCCACGCCGCGAGCAACTGCCGAAGCGTCACGCGCTCGAAGGTCGGGTGAAGCCCGGGGAGATCGAGATCCGCCGGCGTCAGATGCCACGAGCGCAGCAGCTCCAGGTTTGAAGCACGCAACTCGGCGAACTCAGCGAGCAGAGAGCTCATGGACCGGTTCGCATTGCGCTCTCGATGGCGGAAGCGGTCGTAGGGCTCGAAACGCGGGTCCGGGCCCCGGGCCAGAATGATGCGGGCCCGCGGCAACCAGTCGGTCTCTTCGCCATCGATCAGGTGCCCCACCACGTCGAAGGGGCTGAACGTCTCCGGACCCTCGGTGCCTCGGATCCACGGCTCGGCGAGGCCACTGAGGAGCGCCTGCACGGTTGCCGGCGTCCGAGCCAGCACATCCATCGACAAGTCGAGATCGAAATTCATGAGGCCCTCAGCGGCTCCATTCTAGCCCTGTCTCGTCGGCGATCCGCTCCAGGCCAACTCATGGAAAGCGTTGACCCCGACGATCGATTCTTTGCCCGCTTCCGCCAACAGCGGACTGCGAGTAGTCTTCGGATCACACATGGCCCAGAACGTCTTCGACAACATCCTCGGCACCATCGGTCGGACGCCGCTCGTCCGCCTCAACCGCCTGACGCGGGAGGTGCCGGCGACCGTGTACGCCAAGCTCGAGACCGTCAACCCCGGCAACAGCATCAAGGACCGCATAGCGGTTCGCATGATCGAGGACGCCGAACGCCAGGCGCTCCTCAAACCCGGCGGTACGATCATCGAGGGCACGAGCGGCAACACCGGGATGGGGCTGGCGATCGCCGCCACCGTCAAGGGATACCGCTGCATCTTCACCACCACCGACAAGCAGTCGAAGGAGAAAGCGGACGCGCTGCGGGCGTTCGGCGCCGAAGTGATCGTTTGCCCGACCGACGTCGATCCCGAGGATCCGCGCTCCTACTACTCGGTGTCGTCGCGGCTCGTGGCGGAGACCAAGGACGCCTGGAAGGCCAACCAGTACGACAACCTCAGCAACTCGGAGGCCCATTACGAGACGACGGGGCCGGAGATCTGGGAGCAGACTGAGGGGAAGATCGACCATCTCGTCGCCGGGGTGGGGACCGGCGGCACGATCTGCGGGACCGGGCGCTTCCTCAAGGAGAAGAACCCGAACATTCGCGTGTGGGGAATCGATACTTACGGGTCGGTGTTCAAGAAGTACAAGGAGACCGGAGTCTTCGACAAGCAGGAGATCTACCCTTACGTCACCGAGGGAATCGGCGAGGACTTCCTGCCGAGGAACGTGGACTTCTCCGTGATCGACCATTTCGAAAAGGTCACGGACCGCGACGCCGCCCTTTGGACCCGCGAGATCGTGCGGCAAGAGGGGATCTGGGTGGGGAACTCCGCGGGCTCGGCGATCGCGGGGCTGCTGCAACTCAAGGACCGCTTCAAGGCCGGCGAGACCGTGGTGGTCATCTTTCACGACCACGGATCGCGTTATCTCGGCAAGATCTTCAACCCGGAGTGGATGCGCACGATGGGTTACGAGAACGTCGAAGGCCCGACGGCCCGCGACCTCGTGAAGAACAAGCGGGTCTCCGACATCGTTGGGGTCGAGGTGACGGACAGCGTCGCCCAGGCCATCCGGCGCATGACCGCGAACGACTTTTCCCAGATCCCGGTGACGCAGGACCAGCGCGTCGTGGGTTCGCTGAGCGAGACCCATGCCTACGCCTGCATCGTCAAGGACCCGACCCTGCTGGCGCAACCGGTGAAGACGATCATGCAGAAGGTGTTTCGCTTCATCGACATCGAGACGCCAGTGCAGCTTCTGGCGCCGATGATCACCCCGGAGAGCCCGGCGCTTCTGGTGCGGGACTTCAAGGCGGGCAAGACCTACATCCTCACGGGCTCGGACGTCTTGAGCGCGATCTGATCATGCCCGCGAACCGCTACGATGCCATCGTTATCGGTGGAGGCCACAACGGCCTCGTCGCCGCCGCGTATCTCGCCAAGTACGGGAAGAAGACGGTCGTGCTCGAGGCGCGCCACAAGACCGGTGGAGCGGCGGACACGTCGCAGCCCTGGCCGGAGGCCCCCGAGTTCAAGGTGACGACGCTCTCGTACACCATGAGTCTGATGCCCCCCTCAATCGTGAACGACCTGCGGCTGCGCGAGCACGGCTACAAGATCAACCCGCTGGGGATGGGGTACCTGCCGCACCCGGACGGGCGCTCGATCATCGACAGCGGCACGAACGCCGCGACCTACGCGTCCTACGGCCAATACTCGAAGAAGGACGGAGAGCGCATCGGGGCCTTCTACGAGTGGATCGGGCGCATCGCCGCGATCATGCACCCGATGCTCGACGAGACGCCGCCTCACATCGGCTCGATGAGGCCGGGCGACCTGATGGATGCGGGACGGCTACTCTGGAGGCTCAAGAAGCGCGGCCTGGCCGACGAGCGCACCGTCGGCGACATCACGCGCCTCTTCACCATGAGCTGCGCCGACCTGCTGGACCGCTGGTTCGAGAGCGACGTGGTGAAGGGGATGCTGTCGATCAACGGCATCATCGGGACCTGGGCCGGGCCATTCGCGCCCGGCACGGCCTACGTGCTCATGCACCATTCCACCGGGCAGGAGACCGAGGGGCAGGTCGCGTCCTGGGGCATGCCCGAGGGGGGCATGGGGGCGGTCTCCGACGCGATCCGGCGCTCGGCCGA
>JBGPYB010000096.1:0-18600 GCA_041493035.1 Vicinamibacteria bacterium
AACCGCGGGGGCAAAAACGTAACCTCACACTGACCTTTCCCCAGTTCGACAGTCCTCGCTTTGTCTTTGCCGATCGCATCCGGTTGAAGCAGGTTCTCATCAACCTCCTTTCCAACGCGATCAAATACAATCGCGAGCAGGGGACGGTCGAAGTGGAGTGCACGCCGAAGACTTCCGGACGCATTCGCATCAGCGTCAAGGACACCGGCGCCGGATTGCCCCCGGAGAAGGTGGCGCAGCTTTTCCAGTCTTTCAATCGCCTCGGGCAGGAGGGCAGCGCCGAGGAAGGGACCGGCATCGGCCTCGTGGTAACCAAGCGGCTGGTCGAACTGATGGGGGGCGCGATCGGCGTGGAGAGCACCGTCGGGGTGGGAAGCGAGTTCTGGGTCGAGCTGATCTCGGATGTTGCACCAGGACTTGCAGTGGACGGAGCCGAACCCACAACGGTTCCAGAACCGCAGGTGCCGGGCGTCCCGCGGCTGCGCACCCTGCTCTATGTGGAGGACAACGCGGCCAACATGAGGCTGGTCGAGCAACTCATCGCGCGCCGCCCGGACCTGCGCCTGCTCAGCGCCCAGGACGGAAGTCTCGGCATAGCACTTGCGCGCGCCGCCCAGCCGGAAGTGATCCTGATGGACATCAACCTGCCGGGCATCAGCGGTATCGAAGCCCTCAAGATCCTGCGCGAAGACCCGGCAACGGCACACATCCCCGTCGTTGCCCTCAGTGCCAATGCGGTACCCCGCGACATCGCGAAGGGGCTGGAGGCAGGCTTCTTCCGGTACCTCACGAAGCCACTCAGGGTCGATGCGTTCATGGACACGCTGGACCTGGCACTGGCGTTTGCAGAAAAGGGGCTTGGTCAGGGCAAGAGAAAGGGGGACGACGGTCATGGTTGATTCATCCGACGTTCTGAGGGGCAAGGTGCTCATCGTCGACGATCAGCAAGCCAGTGTCCGTCTGCTGGAGCGCATGCTGCGGGGCGCCGGGTATGCTTCCGTCGCGTCTACGCTGGATCCACACCAGGTCTGCGAGCTCCACCAGAAGAACCGCTACGACCTGATCCTGCTCGATCTCCAGATGCCAGGCATGGATGGATTTCGGGTGCTGGAAGGCCTGAAGCAAGTCGAAAAGGACGGCTACCTTTCGGTCCTCGTCATGACCGCGCACCCCGGTAACAAGGAGCGCGCGCTGCAAGCCGGCGCGAAAGACTTCATCAGTAAACCGTTCAACATGTTCGAGGTGCTGACACGGGTCTACAACATGCTGGAGTTGCGCCTGTTGCACATGCAAGACAAGAAGAAGCGAAGCAAAGTGACGGCGCCTCTGCGCTAGACGCCGTCAGGCGATCTCGAAGTCGGCGACCACGGGAAGGTGGTCGCTGGCCACCCGCGACAGGCGCAGCCGGCTGCGCCGAGCCGCTAGAAGCTTGAGCGGTCCGCGGTAGTAGATCCTGTCGAGGGGAGCCCTGGGAAAGAACGCCGGATAGGTGGCAAGAGGGCGTTCGCGGCCCATGGAGCGGTCCGTGGCGGAGCGGAACTTCAGCCATTTGGTGAACAGCGGCAAGAGCCGCGAGCGCCAGTCGTTGAAGTCGCCGCCCACGATACAGGCTACGTCGGGGGCCAGGGAGGCCAACTCCTTGGACCGCGCGAGAAGCGCCACTTGCCGGTCGCGCTGCCGCGTCGAGAGGCCCAGGTGCAGGTTGAAGACCTCGAGTCGCCGGCCGCTCGCGGGGCCTTCGAGGACGATGGCCGTGTGCTGGCAACCGCGGCGCTTCCACCTGCCGATGGTCAGGTCGATGTTGCGCTCCCGAAGGATCGGATGCCGGCTCAAGGTGGCGTTGCCGTAGCGACCCTTGCGGAGAGCCACGTTGTGCCCGACGGCCATGTGATCGTACCCGAGAGCGGTCGCCAGCTCCCGTGCGAGATCCAGCTCACGGGACCGCGGCACGCCGTCGTCCACCTCTTGCAAGAGGACGATGTCCGCGTCGTGGCTCTCGAGGATGCGGACGATTCGCTC
Source organism: Vicinamibacteria bacterium (assembly GCA_041493035.1). Classification (GTDB taxonomy): domain Bacteria; phylum Acidobacteriota; class Vicinamibacteria; order Fen-336; family Fen-336; genus JBGPYB01. The sequence goes on from JBGPYB010000096.1 coordinate 2,020, forward strand.
GGGACGGAAGCGGCGGTCGACACCGATCGCGCGGTGGATGTTGTAAGTCAATATTCGGAAGCGCATCAATCCCTCACACGGGCGGTCGAGGCGTCGACGCCGCCCTTCGCCGCGCGGCACGAGCGAGTAAGGCTAGTCCCAGCCACAGGCTGAACGCGGCCAGGGGCCAGGCCAGCAAGCGCGGCCACACGAACCCGACGGCGGCCAGAGTGGCGAGCGTGAGCCCGCCCTCGGCCATGAGCCAGCGCTCCGCGGGGCCGTGGATCCGCCTCGCGGCCAGCACGGACCCGAGGGCGTTGCCGATGCGCAGAGCGCCGGCCGCGGCACGCGTGGCACTCCCTCCTGCGCCCCGCACCCGGGCCACGCGCACGTCCCCTGCGGCGCGCACCCGAGCCCACCCGCGCAGGACGATCTCGGTGGCGTTGCCGAGGTCATCCTGGAACATCTCTTCCATGCAGCGGCCGAAGGTCGCGCTCTCCACCACCACGTCCAACTCCCGGTTACCCATTCAGCTCGCCAGGTTGAGGTTGGTGGAGCCTACCCGCGCCCAGCGCGCGTCAGCCACCGCGGTCTTGGCGTGGAGCATGGGGCCGTTCCACTCGAAGACACGGACGCCGGCCTCCAGCAGGGCGCGATACCCGGCGCGGGACACGGCTTGCATCATGGGGACGTCGCTGCCCGCACCGGGGACGAGTAGCCTCACGTCGACGCCGTCTTCAGCGGCGGCACGCAGAGCCTGCACGTAGGTGGACGTGCCCGCGAAGTACGCGTCGGTGAGCCAGAGCGTTCGGCGGGCCAGCGACGCCACCAGGGGGTCGAGACGGTAGAGCCCGGCGGTGCCGGGTGTCGAGGCCACGACGCGCACGTCCAGGTCGCCTTCCGAACGGAGGTCGGTGGCAACGTCTGCGGGGGCAAGGGGCGCGCCCGCGGCCGCCCAGGTGTCGGCGAAGGCGTGGGCTACCTCGGCCACAGCGGGGCCACGAACCTCGACGCCGGTGTCGCGCCACGCGGCCAGGCCGCGCTCCGGGGCACCCTCCCACATCCGTCCCACGCAGAGGCCGGTGACGAACGCGACCTGACCGTCCACCACGAGGCACTTGCGGTGGTCGCGTCCGATCCACCCCAGCGGCTGGTCGAGCCGCGGCGGGTTGTAGCACCGGACGTCCACGCCCCCCTCGCGCAGGCGGCGCCAGAAGCCGGCCGAGGCCTTGCCCAGGGAGCCGAACCAGTCGTAGACCACCCGGACCGGCACGCCATCGCGCGCTTTTTCCAGGAACGCGGCGACGAAGCGCTGACCCACGTCGTCGTCGTGAAAGATGTAGTTCTCGAAGTGAACGGCGCGCCGCGCGGACCGGATGGCGGCCAGCCACGCGGGGTAGTTCTCCGCGGCGTCTCGCAGAAGCCGCACGGCGTTCCCACGCACCAGGGGCGCTCCCGCGGTCCGCGAGAAGAGCTGGTCACCGAGTCTGCGGATCGACTGGGAGTCGGGCGTTCTGTTACTCCTCCTCGAAACCACGCAATAGCAATGCCAGCCCCGCAGCACCGACCGTGGCATACCTCTTGCTCAATCCGAGGCGAGCCACCTTTGAAGAAGACAACGAAACGCGACACGGCACAAGTGGTCTCAGGACGGCGCCTCGCGTGGTCCTTGCGTGGCAGGACCTACGTGCCCGTGTCCGCGACCGCGAGCACCGGTCTCGGCCGGCTCGATGAAGATCGAGCCAACTCCATGACCGACGAGGGCGGTCCTCCACAAGCTGAAGGTATTGGGAAGGGCCCGCCCGGGTGAAACGGGGAAGACAGGCTAGGGGAGAGTGACTCTCCTGGGTCGCCGAATCCTCGTCGCCTTGGCCGTCGCGGCGATCGCGCTCGTGGCGTACCTGGCCTATCCCTTCGCCAGCGCTCTCCTCGTGGCCGCTGTGCTGGCGGCCACCCTGGCTCCGTGGTGCGAGCGCCTCGCCGCCCGGCTCAAGGGTCGACGGACACTTGCCGCCGCCCTGGTTACGACGGCCGTCACATTGCTGTTGGCCCTGCCCGTCGTCGGTTTGACGCTGACCTTCGCCCAGCAGAGTGTCGAAGCCGTCTCGCAGGTCCGGGCCACCCTGCAGAACAAAGGCGTGGCCGGCGTGGTCGACGATCTCCCCGCTCCGCTACGCGACGCGGCCCGCCAGGTGATCGCCAGGCTTCCGCGCCGCGAGAAACAGGTCGAGGAGCTGGCCGGGGACCAGACCGGAAGGATGGCCGGAGCCGTCGCCTATGTGCTGTTCGCGACCTGGAACATCCTGCTGCAGACGGCCATGATGCTGGTGGCCTTCTACTTCCTGCTCCTCGATGGCCCGACGCTCGTCGAGTGGGCCACCGAGGTGGGACCCCTCAAAGAGGCCCAGATGCGGCAGCTTCTCTCCGACTTCCGGGACGTCTCGGTCGCCGCCCTCGTGTCGTCCGTCGTGGCGGCCGGCATCGAAGCCCTGGTGGCTCTCGTGGGCTACCTCCTGACTCGTACGCCGCAGGCGCTCGTCTTCACCGTCGTGACGTTCGTGGCAGCCTTCATCCCGATCGTCGGCGCAAGCGCCGTCGTCCTCTCGGCCTCGGCCCTCATGTTCGTCACGGGCCATTCCACCGCCGCGCTCTTCCTCGCGGGCTGGGTGGTCGTCGTGAGCATCGTCGATCATCTCGTGAAGCCGTACCTGATGAAGGGACACATGGAAGTCCACGGGGGTGTCGTCTTCTTCTCGCTGCTCGGCGGAGTCGCGACGTTCGGCCCCGCCGGCCTCCTGGCCGGACCCCTGATCGTCGCCTTCTTCCTCGCCGTGGTCAGGATGTGCCAGAAGGAGCTTCACGCGGGGTGACGATCCGGGCATGCGGGTTGCAACGGTCCAGAGAGAACCGTGGAACCCATCTCCCTCACCGTAGCAGTCGTGGCCGGCCTCGGTGTCCTTTCCTTGGCCGTCAACCTCGGCCGCAATCGCCCCTTCACGAAGGACGTCCCGGTCTTCCGCGCCTCTCGGTGGACCAAGGGCAACCGCATCTGGCCGACGCAAGTGGCCGTGTTTCCGAACCGCGTGGAGCGTTATACCCCGCGGCTCCTCGGGCACTTCGAGGAGGCAATCGGGATCAACCAGGTGGCCTCGGTCAGCGTCGACTCGGGCCTGCTCTTCGGTGATGTGATCATCGAGACGACCGGGGGCTCGCAGCCCATCCGCTGCCACGGCCACAGGCGCAGCGACGCCGAGACGATCCGCCGCCAGATCACCGAGGCCCAGGCCAGGACTCCGAGGTTCCCTCCGGAACCCCAACCCACCCTTTCAAGCAGGAGAATCACGCAATGACGGTCACGTTCACGAAGAATATCGGCATGCTCCTCTTGGGGATCTGGCTCGTCTTGTTTGGCCTCGCGGGCTATGTCCCCCTGGTCGCTTCCCTGGGCATACTCCTGAACTGCCTGGCCGTCGCGGCGGGCATTTTGATCCTGATAGGACGCTAGAGGGTCGGGGGCGCTGCTGAGGTCGCGCCGAGGGGAAGAATCTACAAACTACCTTCTTCGAGGAGCCGGCTGCGTGAACTTCTGGCGAGAAGGGGCCATTGGATAACAGTAGGGCAACGGAGCGCATGGGACGCCTGTTCGCGGGGCAGCGGGCCTACGCAATTCGCCTGCGCGCGCTGCGGGCAGGATTCCAGCTACACTTGGCCAAGCCTGTGCAGCCTTCCGAGCTGGTCACCGTTGTCGCCAGCCTTGCGGCCCGCCGCACATGACGAGGGGCGAGCGCGACGTTCCCCTGCCCGAAAGCGATCAGGAGCTCCGAGAGTTCCTCGACGGCGCCCCGGTCGGATTGGAATGGGTGGATCCCGACGGGCGCATCCTCTGGGCGAACAAGGCTGAGTTGGAGCTCGTCGGGTACTCAGAGGCCGAGTACGTCGGCCAGCACATCGCCAAGTTTCTCGTCGAGCCGGAGGCCGCCGCCGAAATGCTCACCCGGCTCGCCACCGAGAAGCGCCTCGAATCCCATGAGACCCGCCTTCGAACCAAGACCGGGTCCGTCAAGCGAGTCCTGATCGACGGAAGCGGACTCGTTCGCAATGGCCATTTCGTCCACAGCCGCCTCATCACTCGCGACCTCACCGGCCTCGTGGAGGGGGAGCAGGCCGCGCGGCGTCGCGCGGAGGCGACCGGCCATCTCAAGGACGAGTTCCTGGCGCTGCTTTCCCACGAGCTCCGCACGCCACTCGGCGCAATACTGGTGTGGCTCGGCTTGTTGCGCCAGGGAGGTTTCGATCCCGCCGAGAGAGAGCGCGCCCTCGAGATCATCGAGCGCAGCGCTCGCTCGCTGGAGCGCATCATCGAGGACCTGCTCCACGCGTCGCGTATCGCCGCAGGCGGGCTCATGCTCCACCCGCAGCTCGTCGACGTACGGAGCGTGGTCCAGGTCGCTGTCGATGCCGCGGCGGGCGACGCGGCCTTGAAGGGTCTGTCCCTCACCTCAGAGCACGAGGAGATCCCTATCTGGGTGAGGGGGGATCCCGGCCGGCTGCAGCAGGCCCTGTCCAACCTCCTGTCGAACGCCATCAAGTTCACGCCGGTCGGAGGCCACGTCGAGGTCTCTGTCGGCGCCGCCAACCAACAGGCCCGGCTCCGCGTCACCGACAGCGGCGAGGGCATGACCGCGGAGTTCCTCCCACTCGCCTTCGAGCGGTTCCGGCAGGAGGACATCTCGAGCACCCGCGCCCACCACGGTCTCGGGCTGGGTCTTTACGTGGTTCGCCACGTCATCGGGCACCACGGCGGTTTCGTGAGCGCGGAAAGCCTGGGTCCGGGCCGGGGCAGCACGTTCACGGTGCTGCTTCCGCTGGCGGCAGACCACGAGAGGGAGGCGAGCCCATCGAGTGCGGGCGAAGGAAGCCAGGATCGGGACCGGTTGCCGGATGGCCTCACGGTTCTGCTCGTCGACGACGAGGAGGACGCACGCGACGCCCTGAGACTGATCCTTCAACAGAACGGGATGATCGTGACGACCGCGGCTTCCGCGCGGGAGGCGTTCGATGTCCTCGAACGCCTGCAACCCGACATCCTTCTGAGCGACGTCGCGATGCCCGGAGAAGACGGCCTCTCTCTCATTCGTCGCGTGCGCCTTCTGCCGCCAAGCGCCGGTGGTCTCATCCCGGCGGCATCCCTCTCGGCCTACGCCGGGGCCATAGACCGCCGGAACGCGCTCCTCGCCGGGTTCCAGCACCACATCACGAAGCCGGTGGATCCCGCCCATCTACTCGCCGTCATCGCGAAGATAGCTCGAAAGAACGCGGGCCGAACCGCTTGACCCGCGCCTCGATGCTCCGCCCGTCTCAGAGGGGGTTCCGACCTTGAATCAGATTGACCAGCACCATGATGACGGCCACGACCAGCAGGATGTGGATCAGGCCTCCCATCGTGTAGGAGCTGACCATCCCCAAGAGCCAGAGCACTATGAGAACCACGCAGATCGTCCAAAGCATTTTGCCTCCTCGGCAGTCGCGGCCGTCGTGAGCCGGCACCTGTTGTACGAGCAAGGTCCGTGCCGCCGATGACGACGCCCCGCGCCTTGATCGTCGATGACGACCTGGGGTTCCTGGCAGGCTTGGCCGAGCTCGTCAAACGCGAGGGCTTCGTCGTGGCCACCGCCGGCAGCCTGAAGGAAGCCCGCGCGGAAATCGCCGCGACTCCGCCCGACATCCTGTTGGTCGACCTTCACCTGCCCGACGGCACCGGGCTCGACCTGCTGGAGGATTTCGAGCCCGCGTCGGCCCCCGAGGTCGTGTTGATCACCGGAAGTGCCTCCGTCGAGACCGCGGTGGGCGCCCTTCGCTCCGGCGTCGCCGACTACCTGACGAAGCCTGTGGATTTCGCCCGCGTCAAGATGGCCCTTGGCAACGTGACCCGCGCCCTGGAGATGAGGGGCGAGATTGGCACGTTGCGGGGCGAGCTGCGCAAGCTGGGTCGATTCGGGCCGCTGATTGGCGCCTCCCCGCCCATGCAGAAGATCTACGACCTGATCGCCCGGGTAGCCGCGACCGACGCCAGCATCCTCGTCAGCGGCGAAACGGGCACGGGAAAGGAGCTGGTCGCCGAGGCCATCCACAGGCTGAGCCGCCGTAGCAAGAAGCCATTCGTTCCCGTGAACTGCGGGGCACTGTCCTCGCACTTGATCGAGAGCGAGCTGTTCGGCCACGAGCGCGGCAGCTTCACCGGGGCGGACCGAATGCACAAGGGGTACTTCGAGCGAGCCCACGGAGGAACCCTGTTTCTCGATGAGATCACCGAGACCGTCGACATCCAGGTCAGGCTGCTCCGGGCGCTGGAGACGTCCGCGGTGACCCGGGTCGGTGGAACCGAAGAGATCAAGGTCGATGTGCGCATCGTCGCCGCCACCAGCCGCCGTGTGGAGGAGGCGGTCGCGGCGGGCACACTGCGCGGGGATCTCTACTACCGCCTGAACGTATTCCCGATCAGCCTTCCACCGCTGCGGGAGCGAGGCGACGACCTCGAGCTGCTGGCCGAGAAGTTCCTGAGCGAGCTGAACCTGGCGGAGGGGACGGCCAAGCATTTCACGAGGGCGTGCCTCGACCGGCTGCACGTCCATAGCTGGCCCGGCAATGTCCGCGAGCTGCAGAACGTAGTGCGGCGCGCCTTCATCCTGGCCGAGGGGGATGTCGGCGTCGACTCGCTCCCCCTCGCCGTCAGCGAAGAGATGCCCGCCTCGGGTCTGGTGATGCAGGTCGGGACGCCCATCGCGGAGATGGAGCGTCGCCTCATTCTAGCGACCCTCGAGCAGTGCGACCGCAACAAACAGAAGGCCGCCGACGTTCTCCAGATCAGCCTGAAGACACTCTACAACCGCCTCAGGGAATACAAGGCCGACTGATCCTCCGTTTGTCCCGCCTGCCGCGCTTGCGGCAAGCGGGAAGGTCACAGCCTGCCGGTGAGCAGCAGGATCATCAGGATCAGCAACACCAGGCCCAGGCCGCCGCTCGGGCCATAGCCCCAGCTGCGGCTGTGCGGCCAGGCGGGTATCGCCCCAAGCAGCATCAGCACGATGATGACCAGCAGAATCGTTCCCATCTCAGATCTCCCTTTCCTCGAGTTGTTGCGCCAAGGGCGGGTGCCCTATTTCACCGCGGCCTTGACCGCGTCGACCATCTTCTCGGCCGCCTGTTTGACCTGTCCGGCCGCCTGGTCGAGCTGCCCTTCCTTCTTCAGCTTCTCGTCGCCGGTCAAGACTCCGGCGGCTTCCTTCACGCGCCCCTTCAGTTCTTCGGTCTTTCCAGCCATATCATTTCTCCTTCAGCGTTCCTCAACTCCCATGAGCAACCTTCGTGCCGGCGTAGGGGAACAGCGAAACAGGGATTGGCCGTGGGATTGGGGAAAAACCGGCGGCTGACTCGTGCACTCTCTACAATGCGCCGCGAGTCGAGCTGCGATGAGCCCATCGCCGCCCGCCAGGGCCGCGTTCCTCGAGCGGCACGGAGGTTGCACCAACCTCCACTGCGCGGCGGCGTTTCAGCTGCGAAGTTCTTATTCCGATCGCACTGGGCGACGAGGAAGGGTCGGGGCTCAGGCGCAACGGCTTACTGGAAGAAGCGAACAAGAAAGCGGAAGTCGAAAGCAATGAAGAGAATGGCACTTACCGTAGCCCTAGTTGGAACGCTCGTCACCGCAGGCGCCGTAGCGGCTCGCGCCGACGTCAACGATTCCTGGATCACCACGAAGGCGAAGATCGCCCTCCTCACCTCGGATGGCTTCAGCGTCAACGGCGCCCACGTCGACACGATCCACGGCAACGTCACGATCCACGGGAAGGTCGCGACCGCCGAGGATCGGACCAGGGCCGAGCAGACGGTCCGCGGCGTGAAGGGCGTCAAGACCGTGAAGAACCTGCTTCAGGTGGTGCCCAAGGACATGAAGGAGGCGGTCAAAGCCAACGACTCGGACATCAAGGACCGCGTCGAAGCGTCCTTGAAGACCGACAAGCAGATGGAGGACGTCAAGGTCGCCTCGGTCAACGACGGCGTCGTGCTTCTCAAGGGGAAGACGGACAATCTCACCGAGAAGCTGCGCGCCATCGAGAACGCGTACTCCGTGAGCGGCGTTCATCGGGTCGCCACCGAGATCGAGACCGGCGAGAACTAACGCCCGCCATCATCCGAACGGGCACCTCGCGCGAGCGAGGTGCCCTTGCGCAGCATGCTGACCCTCCGATACGCTTCATGATACCCGAGGCTCCCCAGGCTACACTGCACGTGTGAATTCCCCCGTGCGCGCCGAGGACAAGACGGCCGCCACGCTCGCGGCGATGATGGCTCTCGCCCTGGTCGGCCAGCAGGTCGCCGGCAAGGCCATCCGCGATGCGCTCTTCCTCTCCGCCTTCCGCGTATCGTCTCTCGCGTGGATGATGATGGCGGCGTCGGTGGTGTCGATCGGGGCGGCCTTTGTCTTCGCGCGCGCCATGAGCCGGAGGTCTCCGGCTTGGGTCATGACCGTCGGGTTGTCGGCTTCCGCCGTCCTCTTCGTGCTCGAGTGGTGGCTGAGTGCCGTTCGGCCCGCCCTCGTTGCGGCCGCGGTCTACGTCCACATCGCGCTCTTCGGCCCCGCTCTCGTCTCGGGGCTCTGGTCCCTCGTGAATGAGCGTTTCGATCCGCATGCGGCCAAGTCGCTGGTGGGGCGGATCGGCGCCGGCGCCTCGATCGGAGGCGTCATCGGTGGCCTGCTGACATGGCTCGGCGCCGGCAGCATTTCGGTCCCGGCGATGCTCCTCGGCCTCGCCCTCGTCAACGTCGCAGCGCTCGCGGGGCTTCTGGGTCTCCGCACGGCGGAAAGCGCTCATGAACGAGCGCGCACCGACGAGGAGGGGCTCGTCGACGCGAAGTCCGGGCTTCAGGCGCTCAAGGAGTTTCCCTACCTTCGCAACCTGGCGCTCCTCGTTGGCCTCGCTTCCTTCACCGAGCTTCTCGTCGACTACGTTTTCAAAGCCGAAGCATCGACTCACTTCTCCGGGAGCGCCGCCCTCGTGGCCTTCTTCGGCCCCTTCTACACGGGGCTGGCCCTCCTGGCCCTCGCGGTGCAGGCCGTCTTCTCCAAGCGCTCCCTCGACCGCCTCGGGCTCTCCGGAACGGTCGCCCTTCATCCCCTTGCGACGGCCCTGGGGGCGGCCGTGGCGCTCATCCGCCCCGGCATGGCGAGCGTCCTCGTTGCGCGAGGAGGGAACGGCGTGCTGCGGGATTCTCTCTTCCGCTCGGCCTACGAGCTCCTTTACACGCCCCTCCCTCCCGAGCGAAAGCGGGCGACGAAGGCCGTCATCGACGTGGGAGCCGACAAGCTCGGAGCCGTTCTTGGCGCTGGCGTCGTCCTGGTTCACGTCGGCCATCATCCGGTCGGCACGCGGTTTCTACTGCTCGCCGTCATCGCCACGTGCCTGGTCGCGCTGGCCGTGGCTCGCCGCCTGAACGCCGGCTATGTCGCAGCGCTCGGGGAGAGCCTCAAGGCCGGACTCGTTCGTCTCGACATCAGCGAGGTCGTGGACTCGACCACGCGCGCGTCGATGACCCACGCCCTCGACCGGAAGACCATCCTGGCTCAGATCGACGCCCTCCAGGGAGCGGGTGGGGAGACGTCTGTTCCCGGCGTCGCGGCCGCCCGCGATTCCCTCGTCGATGCGATCGTCGACCTCCGCTCCTCGCGCCTCGATCGCATCCGCATCGCGATCAAAGGGGCCTATCCCGTCGACGTCCGCCTCGTGCCGTTCCTCATTCCGCTTCTGGGCCGCAACGACGTTCTGCCCGACGCTCTACGCTACCTTCGCGCTGCCGCGCCCCGCTGCACGGGGCTGATCGTCGACTGGCTCCTCGACCCCGAGACTCCTCCCGTGGTGCGCCGCCGCATCCCGCGCGTCCTGAAGAGCGTGGCGACGCCGCGCGCTGTCGCCGGCCTTCTTGCGGCCCTCGACGATGCGGTCTTCACCGTCCGGTACGAGGCCGCCGTGGCCCTGGCCACCCTCACGAGCCGGGATGCAAGCCTGAGCGTCACGCCAGAGGCCGTCTTCCCGCGCGTGATGAAGGAGCTGACGCAGGACGAAGGGGGCGACAGGATCGTGGACCATACCTTCACCCTCCTGGGACTGGTCCTGGAGCGGGAGCCGCTGCGCACAGCGCTCCGGGCCCTCCAGACCGAGGATCGTCGGCTCCGCGGAACGGCCCTCGAATACCTCGAGAACGTCGTACCCGAGGGCGTCCGTCTTCATCTCTGGCCGCGGATCGGATCGGGCGCGATCCAGACGCCGGCGCGCCCTCGCGCGGAAGTGGAGGCCGAGCTGCTCCAGTCGATGACAGGGATACCCCGCAGCCGCATCGGGTCGAGGATCGGACGTTAGGCCAGGCCCAGAAGACGATCGCCACCGGCGGCGCGGAAAGCCCCACGCGCGTTCTCGTGACCTTCGCGGGCCTGCGCCACGATCTCTCGAAAGGCGTCGTCGCCCCGTAGCGCCGCGAGGCTCGGATCTCGTTCGAGCGTGGCCGAAGCCAGGAATCCGCCCCGCACCGACCGGCTGAGCGCCGCCATTGCGTCGGTCTCCGCTCCCATTCGAGCCAGGAGGAGGCCGAAGAGAAAGATCGCCTCGGGGTCCTCATGGGCATGAGTGGCCCGTTTCACCGCGGCGATCGCTTCCTCCACCTTCCCTTCGAGGAACGGCTCGAAGCAGCGCACGGAGAGCTGGAAGATGGCAGGAAGGCGGCTCATGTCGATGCTCCGAAGCAAGTCCAGCGCCGCCTTCTCCTGGCCCATGAACGCGAGCCCCAGAATCTTGGGCTCCTGGTCGATGACGGTTCCGACGGGCTCGCGGGCCAGGCGCTCCAGGTCTCCTTGCACCAGGAGCGTGTAGGCGAGGCTCGTGGGGATGTGGGGATCGAGACGACGAGCCTCCTCGTGAGCGGCCACCGAGGCCTCGAAGAGCCCGCAGTAGCGGCAGGCGTGAACGAGACCGGCAAAGATCTCCGGATCGTCGCGGTGCGTCTTCGCGACGCCGAGCAGTCGGACCATCGCTTCCGGTGCTCGACCTCCTTCGGCCTGATGGTGCGCGTAGAGCTTGTGGGCCAGGGTCAGGGCGGGGTTCAGTTCGAGGGCCCGCTCGAAGGCCTCCTCGGCCCTCGCCCGATTGGCCGCGCCGTCCTCCACGTACTTGCCGATCACGCGATGGCAGCGCGCAAGGCGCGCCCACGCGGGAGCGAAGTCGGGATCTTCTTCGAGGCAGCCGAGGTAGAGGTCGCGGGCGATGGCCATCTGGTCGTAGCTCCGGCTCACCTCGTTGCCCCGCAGATAGAGCTCGTAGGCCCGCGCGCTCCGCGGGACGTCGCGCTTCGGGGCGCCCTCCCGCGTGGCGAGCGGGAGCGAGAGCGCCTCGACCAGGCGCCGCGTGAGGTCGTCCTCGAGCTGGAAGAGATCGCCGAGGGGCGATTGTACGGAATGCGACGCGACCAGGGTTCCCGCCGGGGCCTCGACGAGCTGCGTCGTGGCGCGAAGCTGCTCTCCCGCGCGCAGGATCGTCCCCAGAACCACCAGGTCGACGTCGGCTTCCGCCGCGATGGCCTTGAGGTCGGGGCTTTCGCCCGCGAAACGCGCCGCCAGTGCGCTGGAACGCACCACCAGGGACGCGATTCCGGAAAGCGACGTCGCGATGGCATCGGGGAGGCTGTAGGCCAGGAAGTCGGTGTCGGGATCCGGACGCAGTGGCCGAAAGGGGAGTACCACCAGCCGTGTGAGGGGCCGGGCGAGAACCGCGGGTTCACTACCCCCAGCGCCGACGGCGGCCTCGAAGTCCGCCCGCATCGCCGCCGCAGTCGGGTAGCGGTCGGCCGCCGCCTTGGCCAGCGCGCGACGGATCACGCGGTCCACCGCGGCCACCGCGGGAGAACCTGTCAGCGCCGGCGGCTGCTCGTGGAGCGTCGCATGGAGCAGCGCCACGACCGTCTTGCCCACGAACGCCGGCCGGCCAGCCAGCAACTCGAACAGGATCGCCCCCGCCGCGAAGAGGTCGGTGCGGGCGTCGATAGGGTCCCCGGCGATCTGTTCCGGGGCCATGTAGCGGGGCGTCCCCACGAGGACGCCGGTCTCGGTGAGGGCGCCGTCGCTCCCGGAGGCAGAAACCTCGACGGCATCGCTCGGTCTCGCGAGGCCGAAGTCCAGGACCTTGACGCCGTGGGGCGTCAGGAAGACGTTGGAGGGCTTCAAGTCACGGTGGACGAGGCCGCGATCATGGAGTGCCGTAAGAGCCGACAGGATGCCGAGGCCCACCGGAGCGGCTTCGGCCACCGTCAGCGGTCCCTGCCGCAGCCGCTCCGCGAGGGGTTCCCCTTCGAGAAGCTCCATCGCAAGGAACGGTTCGCCTCTCTCCTCGCCCACCTCGTAGAGCTGACAGATGTTCGGGTGGTTCACGCTCGCCGCGGCTCGAGCCTCGCGCCAGAAGCGCTTCCGCGCCGTGTCGTCGGCGCCCAGCCCGGCGATCTTCTTGATCGCAATGGTCCGCTGCAGGCGCGTGTCGCGGGCGGCGTAGACGATTCCCATTCCGCCTTGTCCGAGCTTGCGGACGACCTCGTACTGGCCGATGCGCTCCGGCAGCGCATCGGCGGCAGCCGACGGCTCCTCCCGGCCGAAGAGCCATTCGCGAAGAGCGTTCAACCTGCCGGGCGCACGGCTGCGCGTTTCGTCGTTCTTCTGGGTCAACCTTGTGCTCGGGTCAGGGGATTATACGCCCCGCCTCCGAGCTAAGATGGCGGCAGCGTGCGCTCCAGCCTCCCGACCACACCCACGACGTTCTTCGGCCGCGGCGGCCTCTTGTCCCGCGCGCTCGAGGGATACGAGGAGCGGCCATCGCAGGCTCGCTTTTCCGAGGCCGTGGAAGGAACCCTCCGCAATGGCGGGGTCCTCCTGGCCGAGGCGGGAACGGGTACCGGCAAGACACTCGCGTATCTCCTTCCCGCCGTGGACGCGGGCCGTCGCGTCGTTGTCTCCACGGGCACCAAGAACCTGCAGGAGCAGCTCGTCGCCAAGGACATTCCGCTTCTGGCGAGAGCTCTGGGACGCGACCTCTCGGTCGCGGTGATGAAGGGGCGCGGAAATTATCTCTGCCTTCTCCGCCATCGGTCGTTCTCGGGGGCGGGGAACTTTCGCCATCTAGAGGAGATCCCGATCTTCCGGTCCGTGGAGGCCTGGGCGCCCCAGACCGAAACCGGGGACCGTGGCGAGGTCGCCGACATGCCCGACAGCGCCGCCTTCTGGCGGGAGATCTCGGCCGCCAGCGAGAACTGCATCGGCCAGTCGTGCCCCGACTTCGACGCCTGCTGGATCACCAAGATGCGCCAGCGCGCCCTCGAAGCCGACATCGTCGTCGTGAACCATCACCTTCTCTGCGCCGACCTGGCCGTCAAGGACGGGAGCTATGGCGAAGTCATTCCTCCTTACGACATGGTGATCCTGGACGAGGCTCACCTGCTGGAGGACGTGGCGACGCAGTACTTCGGCGTCACCGTCTCGTCGCATCGCGTCGAGGATCTCTGCCGCGACGTGGAACGCGAGCTGTCGGCCGCGAAGCGCGACGCCCGCGACGTCATCGCCGAGGTGGCGGCGCTCCGCCACAGGTCCGAGCGCTTCTTCAAGCTCCTGTCCATGGGCAAAGGGCGACGTCTCGCCCGCGACTGGATGACCACGCGGGTCGCCGAGGATTGGGGTGCGCTTCTCCTGCGCTTCGAGGGCGTCAAGACGGCGATCCTCGCCTTGCCTGAGCGCCCCGAGTCGCTCACGGGCCTCGCCGGTCGCGCCCAGTCCCTGAAAGAAGAGATGGAGTTCGTCCTGGAGGCGGAGCAGGACAGCCACGTCTACTTCGTCGAGTCCCGAGGCCGCGGCGTGTCCCTGAAGGCGACGCCCATCGACGTTTCGCCGATGCTGCGCGAGATGCTCTTTGACCGGGTCCGCTCCGCGGTCCTCACGTCGGCAACCCTGGCCGTCGACGGGGGCTTCGATTACCTGAAGGCGCGCCTCGGCATCGAGGCGACCGACGAGCTTCTGCTCCCATCCCCATTCGACTTCGCGGCGCAGGCTCTGCTCTACGTCCCGCGGGGCATGCCGGAACCGCGGGCCCCCGCCTTCGTGGAGCGCGCCGCTCTCGAGATCCAGGCGATTCTCGAGGAGAGCCGCGGCCGTGCGTTCGTGCTCTTCACTTCGTACGCCAACATGAACGCCGTGGCCGAGCGCGTGGCGGGGGAGATCCCGTATCCGCTCCTCATCCAGGGAGAAGCGCCGAAGGCCATGCTCCTGGACACGTTCCGGAGCACGCCGGGGGCCGTTCTCTTCGCGACGGCCTCCTTCTGGCAGGGCGTCGACGTGGTGGGGGAGCAGCTCTCCTGCGTGATCATTGACAAGCTGCCGTTCGCGTCACCCGGTGATCCTGTGGTCTCCGCGCGGATCGACCGATTGCGGAACCGCGGCGGGAACGCGTTCGGCGAGTATCAAGTGCCGGTGGCGATCCTCATGCTGAAGCAGGGGCTGGGCCGCCTGATCCGGTCGGCGTCGGATCGGGGCATCCTGGCCGTCCTGGATAGCCGACTGGTGGAGAAGGCCTACGGCCGGCGTTTCCTCGAGAGCCTGCCTCCCGCGCGCCTCGTCCACGATCGCGCGGCGATCGCCGGGTTCCTCGACTAGGCCACGTCCGCGGCCGTAGACTGGCCGTGCAGGATCAGGATGCCGGCCCCGCAGACGAGAACGCCGCCGGCGATCGACAGCGCGTCGGGCCATTGGCCGAAGACGAAGCCGTCCAGCAGCGCCGCGACCGGCACCGCAGCGTAGATGAAGGGACCGACCTGAGCCGCCGGCGCGTGAGCGTAGGCGCGCGTCAGGAGAAGCTGAGCCACCGTGGCGCAGCTCCCGATTAGAAGCAGGATCCACCACAACGCGATGGGCGGCGCCTTCCACGTGCCGAAGAGCGGTACGGCGGACACGAGGGTGGAGATGAGGCCGAAGTAGAAGACGATCCGCGTCACCGGCTCGGTCTCCGTGAGGCGCCGCACGCCGACCTGCGCCAGCGCGGCGAGGACCGCTGCGGCCACGCCTACGAGGGCGACCGGATTGAAGAGGGCGAGGCCGGGTTTCAGGATCAGGGCGACGCCCAGGAAGCCTACGGTGAGCCCCCGCCAGAGCCCTTCGGGAACCGGCTCCTTCAGCCAGAGCCAGGCGATCACGGGCATGAAGAGAGGGAGGGAATAGTTGAGGAGAACCGCGTCGGCGAGGCGCATGTGGCCGATGGCGAAGAAGAAGCAGTACATGGCGGCCAACCCAGCAAGGGAACGAATCAGGTGTTCCGCCAGGTGGGTGGTCCCGAGGCCGCCACGGCCCAGGCGCGGGAGGAGCGGAAGGAGCGCGGCGAAACCGACGGCGTTCCGGAAGAAGACCACGATGGTGTTCGGCAGCTCGCGCGAGGCGGCCTTGACGCCGATCCCCATCACCGCGAAGAAGAAGGCCGACGCCACCATGAGGAGAGCACCGCGCCGCAGGCTCTGTTCGCGGGGCATCTGCTGTTAGATTAGTCGGAATGCTGACGGTCAACGAGATCTTCTTCTCGATTCAGGGAGAAGGCACGCGTGCCGGTCGTCCGTCGGCCTTCGTCCGACTCACCGGTTGCCCGCTGCGCTGCGTGTGGTGCGACACCGCGTACGCTTTTCACGAGGGGACGCGGCAGTCGGAAGACAGCGTCCTCGCCACGCTGGATGCCATGCCGTGCCGTCTCGTGACGCTGACGGGCGGAGAGCCCCTCTCCCAGCCCGACGCTTTCCCCTTCGTGACGCGCCTCGCCGATGCGGCGTGGGAGGTCGTCATCGAGACTTCAGGACACGTGCTCCTCGACCGCCTCGACCGGCGCGCCGTGGCGATCATGGACGTGAAGACGCCCGGTTCCGGAGAAGAGCACCGGATGGAGTGGCGGAACCTCGATCTCCTGAAACCCACCGACGAGATCAAGTTCGTGATCGCCCACCGGGCCGACTACGAGTGGTCGCGGGACGTCGTGCGCGAGAGACGGATGCTCGATCGCTGCGTCGTGCTTTTTTCCCCCGTTCACGGCGACGTGCCTCCGGGGGATCTGGGGCGCTGGATCCTCGACGACGGTCTCGGCGTGCGCCTCCAGGTGCAGCTCCACAAATACCTCTGGCCCGGCGTCGAGCGTGGCGTGTGAGCCGGCCGCTGGCCGTCGTCTGCGTCAGCGGTGGGATGGACTCAGCGGTCACGGCCGCGATCGCCGCCGCCGATCACCGGCTCGCGTTTCTCCACGCCAACTACGGCCAGCGCACGGAGAAGGCCGAGCTGGCGTGTTTCCACGCGTTGGCGGACCACTTCGAGGCGGAAGCCCGTCTCGTAGTCGATTTCTCAGCCCTCCGCGCCATCGGTGGGAGCAGCCTCACCGATCCGTTGATTCCCGTCCGGGAAGGCTCGCCCGTCGAAAACGTGATTCCGACGTCGTATGTCCCCTTCCGGAACGCCCATCTTCTGTCGGCGGCTGCGTCGTGGGCCGAGGTTCT
>JBGPYB010000019.1:0-43567 GCA_041493035.1 Vicinamibacteria bacterium
GTGAGTGGGTACCGGGCTTGGATCAGCGGCTGGACGTCGATCTGGCCCGACGAGAGCAGGTCGAGGGCGGGGGCGAAGGGTCCGCAGCGGGAGCCCACGAGGCTGACTTCATCGACCACGAGTGGTGACAGGTCGAGGGTCACGGAGCCTCGATAGGTGCTCTTGAGCACGATCGTGCCGCGAGGGCGCACCGCTTGCCGCGCGAGGCTCAGGCCATCGGAGTTGCCCGTACATTCCACCACCACGTCGGCGCGGCGTTTCGGGAGGTCCGCCGCCATGCCGACCGGGATTCCGCGCGCCTCGATAAGCGCGAGCTTCTCTGTGTGGCGCCCGACCACTAGGAGGTCACACCCGGTCAGCGCCAGCGTCTGGGCGAGGAGGTTGCCGAGCTTGCCGTCACCGATGACGACGACGCGGTCGCTCGGACCGATCCGGATCTGCTGCTGCACCTCGAGGGCTGCCGCCGTCGGCTCGGTGAACACGGCCACGTCGTCGGCGACGCCGTCGGGCACAGCGAGCAGGTTCTCCACTGGCAGGACCAGTCGCTCGGCAAAGGCGCCGTTCCGAGCCTTGATGCCGAGGACCGTCCGGTTCTCGCAATGGGTTGGGCGCCCCGCCTGGCAGGCGGTGCATGAACGACACACAGCATTGATCTCGCCGACGACCCGCCGGCCGACCCACGCTTCGTTTCCTGGTGCCTCCTCCACGCATCCGACGAACTCGTGGCCGGGGATTCCTGCGAACGGGTAGTAGCCGCCTACGAGTTCCAGATCCGTGTTGCAGATGCCGGCGCGGAGCACGCGCACGACCGCTTCTCCGCGAGGCGGCACCGGATCGTCGGCGTCATGGCGGAGCCGAAGCGCCCCGCCTTCGAGCCAGAGGGCACGCACTGGGCGAGAATAGCCTGAGATGAGCCGAATGGCGCGCGGCATTCCCAGGGGCGTCCTTTGGCTCTCCGCGGCGCTTGCCGTGGCCGCGTGGGCCACGGTCATCGAGCCCGAGCGCCTGGTCGTCCGATCGGCGACGATTCCCCTCCCACGATGGCCGGGCGCCTGGAACGGCCTGCGCATCGCGGCAATCTCCGATATCCACGCGGGCTCGCCCCACGTCGGGTATGGGAAGCTCGCGCGCCTCACGCGGCTCACGAATGAGCAGAAGCCCGATCTCATCGTCCTTCTCGGAGACTACGTGTGCGGCCGGAGAGTACAGGAAGAGGGGATCGAGAGGCCGGAGAACGTGGCGGCGAGTCTGTCCAAGCTTCGAGCGCCTCTCGGCGTCGTCGCGGTTCTGGGGAATCACGAGTGGTGGCTCGACGGCGAGCGGATGCGCCGGGCACTCGAGGGGGCTGGCATTCGCGTTCTCGACAACGAGGCGCTTCGGCTAGAGCGGGACGGGCAACCGCTCTGGCTCGTGGGAATCGCCGATGCCCTCACGCGGATCCCACGCGTCCAGTACGCCCTGGCGCCCATCCCGCAGGGTGACCCCATCGTCCTGATGACCCACAACCCGGACCTCTTCGACCACGAGATCCCGGAACGCGTGTCGCTCACCCTCGCCGGCCATACCCATGGCGGGCAGGTGTGGTTGCCGTTCCTCGGCGCTCCGGTCGTGCCTTCCGCCTACGGCCAGCGATTCGTGTCGGGCCTCGTCGTCGAGAGAGGTCACAGCCTCTTCGTGACTCCGGGAATCGGGACGAGCCTAGTACCGATTCGTCTGGGGGTTCCCCCCGAGATCTCGCTTCTGACCCTCGTGGCGGTAGGATCGAAAGCGCCATGATCTCGCCTGGTGCCGCCGAGTGGCGTGAGCTCGAGACGATCTGGGTTCCCGCCGGAGCGGGGGGTCAACGCCCCTTTCGCCTCGGCCGCACACCAGTCACCAACGCCGACTACGCTCCCTTTCTCGCCGACGGCGGAGGGGCCGAGCCTCCCTGGTGGACCGATGCCGCCTTCCGGGCTCCCGATCAGCCCGTGGTGGGGGTGACGTGGAGCGAAGCTGTCGACTTTGCGGCGTGGGTCAGCCAGGCGACGGGCGGAGGCTGGCGCCTTCCCGCGGCGGCCGAGTGGGAATGGGCCGCTCGCGGCGGTCTCGTGAACGCGGCGACTCCCTGGGGGGACAGCCTTCCCGAGGGCGAGGTTCCGACCGGCCCTCTGGCGGCGCCGTGGCGGGTCAGTCGCGGAACACCGAACGGATATGGCCTCATGGACATGGGCACGATCATCCATGAATGGTGTAGCGACGTCCTCCCGGATCCACGTGCGCCCGAGGGGGAACGGCGGGTGAGCTGCGGCGGATCGTGGCGTCACCGCGTGCGCTGGTCACCCCCTGCGGCCAGGAGTAGCCTGCCGCCGAGCTACCGGTACGCGGACTATGGGTTTCGCGTTCTCCGCGAAGTCTCGCCCTAGGGAAGTGATTCCTCGGCGCGGGCTTGTGCGATGCACTCGTCGAGATTGGCGACGAGCGACGGCGCGTACCGCTCCAGATACTGGCGGACGCTCTCGACGGCCAGACCCGCCTTGATGAGCTCCACCACATCGGCCCGGTCCTTGAGGCGCGGCAATTTCAGCTTGAGGTAGACGAGCGTCCCGGCGGGGATCACCGGGACCTCGCCCTCGGCAGGCCGTACCAGCGAATGCTCCAGAAAGGCTTCGCTGCCGCTCGTCGACAGCAGGTCCACCGCCACGCCGTCGACCTGTATCGGAACGCCGGGTTGCAGCGTCACCAGGCCTCCTGCATCGCGCTCGAACGCCTCGTCGCCCACGAGCAGGTCCACGACCTGTGTGTTGCGTGGGTAGCCGTGGGCCCCCACCGCAAGCCCGCCAGCGACGGCGTGGCGGACACCGAGGGAGGTCAGCGCCCGAGAGGCGCTCCGCATCGCGGCCAGTACGCGCGGAGCGACCACATCCTCCAAGAGGCGCAAGTCGGGCGTCGTGTCGGGCATCGATCGATTCCTCAGGATCGAGAGGTGTGGCGTGACCAGCACATCTCAGTATGCCACGGGTGCAGAGCGTGCAGAGCTCACAGAGTACCGCGCGGCGCCTCGGCCACGCGGCGCGGCAACCGGCCGAGGACGAGGGCCTACGGACCGCCCTTTGGCGGGCTCGCCGAGGGCTTGGCAGCGACGGGAGGCTCCTGCTGCTTGAACTCCTCCAGCTCGCTCCGGGCCTCGAGCGCCCGCGGGTCCCGAGTGAGCTGGTAACAACTTGCCCGATACTTCAGGACGTCGGACCGCCACGGGACGTGGGGCTCGAACGGCGCGACTGCGTCACGACAGCGGTCCGAGAGGCCGCCGTGGGACGCGACGCTGAGGCGGACGAGCCGGCGCGGCTCTTCGAGGGCCGAGACCGAGAAGGGCTCCGCCAGAGCGTCGAACAGGACCGGCACCATGTCGGGGTGTGCCAGCGTCAGCTCGTCGGCCAGGGCGATGGCGTGGGACATGCTGACCTGGCTCGCCCAGGGGTCGGTGCGGTAGCGGACGAAGGCCGCCGCCAGGGCATCGCGCGCCAGCTCCGGCTGGCCGAGGCGCAGGGCAAGGCGCGCCGTCGCCGCGTCGGCCTCCGTGGGCTGCACGTCGCGTAGCGCCTTGATGTACGCCACCGCCCGCGGGTCCCCCGTCTCGGCCAGCCCCTCGGCGAGCACGGTGGTCTCCACGGCGCCCTGGGGCGCCTGGCCGTATTGCTGGAACGTCTTCGCCGCGTCGGCCAGATCGCCCGAGAGGTACTGCGTCAAGGACTGGGCCCGCAGCCGCTCGGCCTCGGCCGCGTCCGGCTCCGCCGGGGGAGGCGTCCCGGCGACGGCGTAGATCGCCACACGCTGTCGGTCCACACGATCCCAGTCGACCGGCCCGTCCACGACGGGACGCCCCGCCCCCAGGGCTGCCGCCTGACGGCGCACTCGGGC
Source organism: Vicinamibacteria bacterium (assembly GCA_041493035.1). GTDB lineage: Bacteria > Acidobacteriota > Vicinamibacteria > Fen-336 > Fen-336 > JBGPYB01. The sequence continues at coordinate 3,898 of JBGPYB010000019.1, forward strand.
GACGTCGAAAAAGTTCGACCGCGACAGCGTGCGCGCGAAGGCGAACTCCACCAGGTTGCGGTCATCGGTGTTGATCGCCTGGCCGCGCGCGCGCAGGTCGCGGGCGATAGCCGGGCCCGCGACGAAGCGGGCGAGCACGTCCTCCACCTCCACGGCCCGCCAGACCCCGCGGAGCGCCGTGCCGAACGGCTCCTCGCGGATCCGGCTGCGGAGCGACGCGGCGTCCACTCGTACGGGCCGCCGTGAGCCGACCAGGAGCAAGTCGGTCTGATGGATCTGCCAGATCTCGACCTCGGGGAAGACGGACTGCAGCGTCGCGACCACCGTCGAGATCGTCCAGTCGTCCACGTCGTAGGCCTGGACCCACTGAAGGAAGAGACCGTCGGGCCCGAGGCGCGACGCGGCGGCCTCGTAGAACTCCCGCGTGAAGAGGCTGGCGATGCCGGCGCGGTAGGGGTTCGAGGGTTCCGAGAAGACGAGGTCGTACGTTCCCCGGCCGGCCATGAGGATCTCGCGAGCATCGCCGATGGTCACGGCGACGCGCGGGTTCGTCATCGCGTCGTGGTTCACGGGCCCGCACATCCGTGCGACGTCGAGGATCGCGGGCTCCAGTTCGAGGGCGTCCGCTCGCTCCATCCCCGGGACGGCGGCGAGCCACCCCGCCGTGCTCCCTGTCCCAAGGCCGATGACGAGCGAACGGCGCGCCCCGGGGTGCAGCAGGGCGCCCAGGAGACCGCTCATGACTTGCGTCGGCGCGTCGTTGCGGGCGTTCCCATCCACTTTGCCGTTGACGACAAACGAGAGCGCAGCGATCGTCTGGACGGCCACGCTGCTCTCGACTCCCTCGCGCTCCCACACCACCGACCGGCGCGTGTCGTTGATCCACGAGCGCAGGATGTTGGGGGAGGCCGACGCGAGCGGCGCCCCCGACCGCCCCACGCCGATGCTGCTGTGGCGCCAGACGGCGGTGGGACCATCCGCGTAGAAGAGCAGGCCGATCACCGCGGCCGCGCCACCGAGCAGAGGGACGAGAGCCGGCGTGGCGCGCCTCCCCGCGGCCACGGCGACGAGGGCCAGGGCCGTCAGCAGGATCGTGACCAGCTTCCAGCACCCCGGCGCCGTGAGGAGCGGCAGCAGGCCGAACCCGCCGGCCAGCGACCCCACGATGCCGCCCACCGTGTTCCAGAAGTATGCGCGGCCGATGTGGCGCGCCACTTTGGTCCGGCCGCGGCCGAGGAGCGCCACGAGCAGCGGGAACTGCGTCCCGGCTACGACCGAGGCCGGCAGCACCACGACCGCGGTCACCAGTGTCCAGCCGTGCAGGTAGCTCCAGAGCACGCTGCCGGGTGGCGGTCGCAGGGCGGCCGCCCACAGCGCAAGCCGGTCGCCCAGGACGTAGGGCATCGCGATCGTCGCCGCCTCAAGGAGGCACGTGACGGCGAACGCGTCGAGGCTCACGGGGCGGCGCGCGAACAAGATGGGGTACAGCAGTCCCCCTAGAGCCACGCCGAGGAGTGCCATGGCGAGGACCAGGCCGAAGGTGTAGACCGTGCCACCGAGGATCGGCCCGAGCATGCGGTACCACACCAGCTCCATCAGGAAGAAGGCGAAGCCCACCACGGCGGCGGCCGCGAGAACGAGCCTCGGCGGCGCGGCGGCCGAGGACTCGGGGCTCCCCGCCGCCTCGACCTCTCCGTCGGCCCGCAGCCCGCGACGGCTGAGCGCGCCTCCCGCAGCGGCAACCAACAGGTTCAAGGCCGCGGCGAGCCACAGGGTCTGCCGCGTCCCGAAACGCTCGAGGAGCCAGAACGAGGCCGCAAGGCATCCGGCCACGGCGCCAAGGGTATTGAAGCCGTAGAGCAGGGCCATGCCCAGCCGCTCGCGGTCCCCTTCCTGCTCCACGGCGCGCGCCGCGGCGCCCAGCGTGCCTCCGGCCACGAAGGTCGGCGGCAACAGCACCAGAGCCGCGAGGAGCAGACGGATCGCGGTACCCCCGAGGTCCCCCAGGACGACGGTTCCTCCGAGGGAGAGATAGACGTGCCGCGCGATCTGGAGCAGCGTAGGCGTGGTCACCGCGGTGAGCGCTACGATCGCTTCGAGGATCGCGTAGAAACGGAGCGGGTTGCCGTGGCGATCCGCGCGCGGGCCGAGGATCCACGCCCCGACGCCCAGGCCGCCCATGAAGACGGCGATCACGGCCGCCGACGCCGCGGTGGATGCGCCGAAGACCAGCCGGAACTCGCGCTGCCATGCGGTCTGGTAGATGAGCGCGCAGAGCCCCGATCCGAAGACGAGCGGTGCCACGCGCCAGACCGCCGGCGGGAGCGGGGTTCGGGAAGCGGCCGTGGATGGCGCCGGCGAAGGCGCGTCCTCGTCCTTCGGACGTCGCTTCGTCTTGGGGCCCCTGCTCAGCGCGCGCCTCGGGATACCAGCATCCGAGGACGCATTCTAACGGCTCCGAGCCCCGCGCGCCGACCCGCTTCCGATTCGTCGCTTGCGAGCGCTAGTACGACAGCAGATCGCGCAGGGCGACCAGGAGGCGCGCCCGCGGCGAAAAGATCGCCTCGAGGGCCCGACTGAAGGGCACGGGTGTGTCGAGACCACCGAGGCGACTGACGGGCGCGTCGAGCCATTCGAAGGCCATGCGGCCTATCGTGGCCGCAATCTCCCCGCCGAAGCCGCCGGTCAGCGGTGCCTCGTGAAGCACGAGCGCGCGCCCCGTCTTGCGAACCGACGCGAGCACCGTCTCCACGTCCCACGGGGCCAGAGAGCGAAGGTCGATCACCTCGATCTCCTTGCCCTCGCTCGCGAGGAGACCGGCGGCCTCCAGCGCCCAGCCGACGCCGACGCTGTAAGTGACGACCGTTGCGTGACGTCCTTCTCGAGCCACGCGCGCTTTTCCGATCGGGACCGTGTAGAAGCCGTCTGGAACCGGGCCCCTCACGGACCGGTATAGAAGCTTGTGCTCGAGATAGAGGATGGGGTTTCCGTCGGCGATGGCCGAGAGCAGCAGTCCCTTGGCGTCGAAGGGGCTGGCCGGCGCCACGACCTTCAGCCCCGCCACGCTCGTGAACCACGCCTCGACGTTCTGCGAATGGAAGGGGCCGGCACCCACGCCGCCGCCGATCGGTGCGCGCACGACCACGGGGACTCGCCCTCCCCAACGGTAGTGGGTCTTGGCGAGGTTGTTGACGATCTGGTTGAAGCCGCACGTGATGAAGTCACCGAACTGCATTTCGACCACGGGGACGAAGCCGCCCAGGGCCAGGCCGAGCGCCGCCCCGATGGCCCCGGACTCCACGATCGGCGTGTTGCGAATGCGGCCCTTGCCGAACTTCTCGGCGAAGCCGGCGGTGATCTTGAAGACGCCGCCGTACTCGGCGATGTCCTGACCAAGCAGGAGGACCTTGGGATCGCGGCTCAGGGCCACGTCGAGGGCGTCGTGGATCGCGTCGACGTATCGTCTCTCAGGAGCCGCCGCGGACGCCTCCGCGGACGGCGGCGTCTCCGAGCCGAGGCTTGGGGCGAAGACGTCGCGGGCCTCCTTCTCAGCGGTCGAAAGAGGTTCGGCCGTGAGCAGTGCCTCTTCGACGACGGCCTCGATGTGGCTCTTCAGCTCCGCCCGCACGGCGTCCCGTTCCGCGGGGCTCAGGACGCCTTCGTTCAGCAGGCGCGCTTCGAAGCGCGCCACGGGGTCCTTGAAGGACCACTCCTCCAGGAGCTCCTTCGGGACGTAGTCGGTCCCGGAAGCCTCTTCGTGTCCCCGCATCCGGAAGGTCTTGAACTCCAGGAGAGTGGGCCCGTCGCCGTTTCGGGCTCGCGCGGCGCTGGTCAAGACGTGGGCCAGGACAGCCAGGAGGTCGTTCCCGTCCACGGTGACGGCGGGGATGCCGTACCCCGGTCCCTTGTGGGCGAGCGTGCGGCATGCGAACTGCTCCGAAGTCGGCGTCGAGAGGCCGAACTCGTTGTTCTCGATGACGAACAGGACCGGCAGCTTCCAGACCGCAGCCAGGTTGACGGCCTCGTGGAAGTCCCCTTCGCTCGTGGCGCCGTCCCCGGTGAACGCCGCAGCCACTCTCGTCGTCCCCTCGAGCTGCGCGGCGAGAGCGAGGCCGTCGGCCACGGGGAGCATCGCTCCCAAGTGGCTGATCATCCCCACGATGGCCCTGTCGGGCACGCCGAAATGGAACGTGCGGTCCCGGCCTTTGGTGAAGCCGCCGTCCTTTCCGAGGAGCTGGCGGAAGAGGGTCAGTAGATCGAGGCCCCGCGTCGTGAAGACCCCGAGGTTCCGGTGCATCGGGAGGATCCAGTCGTCAGGACGGAGTGCCGCCGCCACGCCGACGGCGATGGCCTCCTGGCCGATTCCCGAGAACCACTTCGAGAGGCGCCCTTGGCGGAGGAGAAGCACCATCTTCTCCTCGACGAGGCGCGGCAGGAGCAGTGCGCGGTAGAGCTCCCGCAGACGGGCGGGGGTGGGGGCGTCGACCTCGCTCATGGCGAGATCTTAGCGCGTCTCCCCGCACTGTCTCGACGACGCCCCGGAGCTACGAGGCGAGTGGCGCGGCGATGGGTGCGCTCCCGGCGGGTTCCCCGGCGTACAGCTCGCGGGCCGTGGGGATGCCGAGGCGCTTCATCTTCTCGTGAAGAGTGGTGGGGAGAAGCCCGAGGGATCGCGCGGCTTGGCGCTGCCTCCCGCCGGCCTGCTGAAGCGCCCCGAGGATCAGCTCCCGTTCGTAGGCATCGATTTGGGTCTTGAGATCGATCATGGTGCGAGGTTAGCGTCGCACCTCGGTTCTCCCAACCGGTTTGTTTCGAGGTGCGGGGAGGCAGTGACGAACGGGTGGCGGCGTGGGGCGAGCCGCAGGGTCCGAAGCTCAGCCCGTGTACGTTTCGTCCTGCTCGATCCGCGAGAGGACCCAGTCGAAGCTCCCGGAGGTCACCCGGGAGGAGCAGTACTCGCACTGCCCGGCCATGTTGATCTTCAGGGGCGCACCGCAGGAGGGGCAGCTCTTGTCGGTATGGGCGGCACCCTGGACCCCCGTCCCGCGGATGAGCGTCCAGTATTCGGTGAAGGCGCGCCGTCGCGTCTTGCTCCCCCCCACGAGCTTCCCGTCTTCGCTGGTAGTCGAGTCGAAGCCGTCGGCGGCGAGCCGGAGGGTGATGGCGTCGAAATAGGCGTCGTTCGAAAGCCGAGCGAGGGTCACCGAGGTCACTCTCGTGTCGTCGAGGCGGTTGGCGAGATGCGCTCGCTTGTAGGCCTCCACCCAGTAGACCTGCGTGCCGAAGAGGCTTTCGCTCAGCCATGGCCGCATCCGCGGCAGATCCCGGTCCGACCACGCGGCCTGGAATTCCTGGAAGACCAGGCGAACCCGTGTCTCGAATGCGTCCCAGGCAAAGGCCGGATCCCGTTCCTGGAGCTGCGCCAGGCGGCTCGCGGCCTCGGGGTCCACGATCGTCGGGAGGTCCGTCCCCTCCTCCTCCGTCGTGCCCGTGAGCTGAGGAGGGCGCGGCTGCTTCGCGGTGATCTGGATCCGCTCCACCAGCCAGTCGAACTCACCGGTGTCGACGGCCTGGCCGCAATAGCCGCAAACGTTGCCGCGGAGCTTGTCGAGGGGCGCGCCGCAGCTCGGACAACCGAAGGTGCGGACCGTCTCGGGTGTGCGCGATGTCGCCTTCGCGGAACGAAGCAGGCTCCACCGCTCCACGACGTAGAAGCTCACCTCGCCGCCGTCCCCACGGACCTCCGTGTAGTTCGCCTCGAACTCGACACGGACCCGCACCTGGGGCGTCGCCGGCGTCATCTCGCTGATGGACAGATAGCGCATCGCCCCGACCACCACCGCCTGGACGGCCACGAGCGCTTCGGATCCGAAGGCGAGGGCGGCGCGGGTGGGGCCGGTCAGCCAGGGTGCCAGGGCCTCGAGACTCCGCGAGCCGCGCGCTTCCTGGGCACGCGCATAGAGGGCGTAGAGAAAATCTTCGAAGAGGACGATCGAGAAGGTGGGATCGAGGCCCGACTCCCGCAGCTCCTCGAGACGGCGGCGAGGAACGATCGGCAAGGGCGCCGACGTAGCGTAGGGCGCGACCCGGGTAGAGCCAAGGCCGATGGTGAAATCCGAGACGTGCGCCCGCTGGTAGAGCAGCGTGACGAGGAGAGTCGTGCCGATGATCAGGGGTATCCCCCAGATCGGATGCTGCACGACCAGCCAGATGAGGAGACGAAAGATGAGCTGGATAAGGAGGAAGACTGCCTCGCCGCCGTCACCGCCTCCACCCCCGCCGCCGTGCCCACCCCCCCCGCCGTGCCCTCCGCCGCCGGAGCCCCCCGAGAAGCTGTGCCCGCCTCCCCCTCGCGCCCAGGCCGCGACCGCCCAGGAAAGAATCGCCAAAGCGATCCCGAGAAACTTCCAGCGACGAAGCCCCCTCACTCGACGGCCGCTTCGTCGGGAAGCTCATTGACGTCGTCCTCCTCCCGAGGGAGGACGCGCTGCAGGACCGGGCCGAGGGAGCGGAGGGCGTCGTCGAAGGCGTCGAGAGGCCTTCCCGCGGCCAGGGAGCCTTCGAGGCGAGCCAGACTCTCGCGCCAGGGAGGGCCCATGGCGGCGACATCGACGCCCACGTCGGGGACGACGTCCACGGTCTTCTCGAGGAGCGATACGAATACCAGGATGCCGTTCCGCCTCATGAGGCGCCCTACACCGAGGTCCACGAAAGCGGCCCGGGCGGCGGTGCGAACGTTCTCGACTCGTCGCGCGCGCGGCGTCAGGATACGGCGCAGGGCCGGAAAATGCCGGGAGGCGAAGAGGCCGAGGATGAAGAAGAGGGCGGGGTCCAAGACGAAGGCGGCGTCGTCGAAGACGTGGGGCAGCCCGTAGACGGCGAGGAGGGCGCTTACGGCCAAGACGAGCCCGAGGCGAAGGTCGGCGGCGGCGTAGTCTCCCGAGTGGCGGCGCACGGCCACGACAACCTCGGCGGACGTCCGTCCCTCCACCTCCTTCACGGCCCGCGTGAGGCGTTCACGCGCTCCCGGAGCGCCGAAGCCGTGTCGGCCCATCATCTCCACAAACCGCGATTATGCCCGAGGGACGTGTATGCTTGCTCGCCATGATCGGGCTGATCGCGGCCTTCCTCCTCGCCGCCGCGGGAGACGGCGCCGCGCTCGAGCTTCGCTACGACCTGCGCCCCGGGGATCGCGTCGTCTACAAGCAGACCCTCCGCCGAGAGGGGACCGGCTCCGATTTCGACTACGAGACGCGCGCGCAATGGACGACCCAAGTGATCGTCACGGCGACCCGCGAGGGAAGGAGCGTCGTCGGCTTCCAACGCAACCGAGACTCTTTCGAGCTCGTCCGCTACCGGGAGAAAGGCCGCGATCGCACCAACGAAGAGCGCAACGCGTTCGTGAGCCGGCTCCCACCGGCGCGTTTGGCCGAGGCCAATCGGGTTGGCCAGAGCGGCCTGCCCGACCTTCCCTGGAGCGCCCTTCGCGAGTCGACGAGCGAGTTGCTTCCAGGCCTTCACGAGGTGGAGGCGCTGCCCTCGGGCACCGTGAAGGGCGGCGATGCGTGGAAGGGATGGGGTCTTCTGCGGCTCGATTTCCGCGCCGTCGGCCCAGAGGACGCCAGCGGTGTGCGGTGCTTTCGCATCGATGGGACCATGGCGCCGAGCGACGCGCGGCTGCGTCTGTGGTTCGGCCTCGAGTCCGGCGTCGTGGAGCGCCTGGAGTTCGAGGGGGCCTACGCGACCGTAGGAGTGCGTATCCACGAGACGCTCGTGCTGGAGCGACTCGATCGGCGTCGTGGAGAGGACCCATTCTCCTGGGTCGAAGACCCCGACACGCGACAGGGCGCCCTCGCGGCGTTCCTGATCTCCTCCACGCCCGCGATTCCCGAGGCCACCGTTCACCGCCTGCTCGAGGTCGACGACATTTCCTTCCGGCGCCAGGTGTTGGCTTACGCCTACCGGCGCCGCGTGGCGCCTCCTCCCCCTGAAACCCTCGCGACGCTCACGTCGAGCGACGACCCGCGCGTTCGGGCGCTGTCGGCGCGGCTGGCGCGGGAAGGGCCTGAAGCTGTCGGGCCGCGGCGCTTCGCCGAAGAGCCGCCTGGCACGACGCTACGCCCAATGACAACGGCAGGGTTCGAGGGCTGGCCGTACGTCATCCATGTCCCCGAGGACTACCGCGGTGACGAACCGCTGCCGCTCCTCATCTCCCTCTCGGGAGGGCCCGGCCGCGCGCTTCTGGGCGTACCGGGCGCTCGCGAGGAGCTGGGACGCCTTGGGTGGCTCGTGGTCTTTCCGCAGGCGATGGACCTTTGGTGGTCGCCGCGTTCGACGACGATCGTGTCGACGCTCCTGGACGAGATCCTTCGTCGCTTCAACGTCGACACCAACAGGGTCTACCTCTCCGGCTCCAGCAACGGCGGCACCGGGACCTTTCTCTACGCGACGCTCTGGCCCCACCGTCTGGCGGCGGCCGTGTCCCTGATGGGCGCGGGCATGCTCGTCGAAGGCGATCCACCGCTTCCACCGAACCTGAACGGGCTGCCCCTGCTCCTGGCTCACGGTGACAAGGATCCGATCATTCCGCTCCGTGCCAGCCAGGAAACGTTGAAGGCCGTGCGCCACGCCGCCATGCGAGCCCAGGTCGAGATCAAAGTGCTTCCCGGCCACGGCCACGACCTCTTCCTCGGGGGCGACGACGACCTCGTCGCGCGCTTTCTCGAAGGGCGGGTGCGTGATCCCTTTCCTCGCCGAGTCACGTTGGCCACGCGCGATCTTGCGTTCCCGCGGCGCTTCTGGGTCGAGCTACTGGCCAAGGACGGCGGCGTGGCGGAGATCGAAGCCGAGGTAAGCGACGACAACCACATCCGCCTTCAGACGAAGAACGTTCGCCGTCTCCGGCTGCTCCTGCGCCGCGAGCTCCTTCACGACGGTGGCTCCATCCGCGTAACGCTCAACGGCAAGGAGGCCTTCTCCGGCGACTTCGTCGAGGATACGGACCGCCTCGCCCGAACCGGTCAAGCGACCGCCGATCCGTTCCTCGGCTGGTCGATGGAGATCCCGCTCGAAGCAGGCCGTTAGCGGCGGGGTGTAAGCTACCGCCATGGTGTCCCGACCTGCCGATGAGGCGGTCTCGCCGAGTACCCCCGACATCGACGCAAACGGTGTGGACCGTGCTCAGATCCGCGCGATGCTGGACCTCACCCCGGAGGAGCGCCTTCAGAGGGTGGGCGAGTTCGTCGAGTCCACGACCCTGATCCGGGGGCTCAATGAAGAGCGCCCGATACGCTGAAATCCTTCGACTCCTCGTCAAGCACGACGTCGAGTTCATCGTGGTCGGCATGACGGCGGGAGTCCTCCAGGGAGCCCCCGTGTCAACGATCGACTTGGGGATCGTGCATCGTCGCAGTCCGGAGAACGTCGCGCGTCTCCTGGCCGTACTGCGCGATCTCGACGCGGTGTATCGTCACAATCCCCGGAAGCTGCGCCCGCAGGAGTCTCACCTCAGCAGTCCGGGGCATCAGCTCCTGACGACGACCTATGGCGATCTCGACTGCCTGGGAACGATCGACGAGGGCAAGGGGTACGAGGATTTGCTCCAGGGGACGGCGGAACTCCGCATCGGCGACGTTGCCGTCGTTCGCGTCCTGGATCTCCCAACGCTCATCGAAGTCAAGCGACGTTCCGGCCGGCCGAAGGACCTTGCCGTGATGCCCGTGCTTCGCGCGACGCTGGACGAGGTCGAGCGCCGCTCCTGAGACCTCGTCCGTCGAGTTGTGATGTGCACCGTGGTTTCTGCTATATCTCTCCCGGGACCGATGTTGCGCCCTGGCGTCCGGGCCGCGATGCTGTGCCTCCTGCTGATGCCCCGCTCCGCCGGGGCCCAGCAGCTTCCGGTTCGTACGCTCACCACGGCCGATGGCTTGCCGCGGGACCAGCTCGCCTGTGTCGTCGCCGACGACCGCGGCTGGCTCTGGTTCTGCACCGACGACGGCTTGGCGCGGTTCGACGGCCACAGCGTGACGACGTTCAGCGCTCCCGACCGCACGGCGCTCCTGGGTCTACGTTCCCTCCTTCGCACCCGCGACGGCCGGTACTTCGTCGGCCACGGCGATGGGCTGGCCGAGTTCCTTCCCGATCTGGCCCCGGCCTCGAGATTCCGGCCCGTTCTCCGCTCCGGCGGCGAATCCGTCGGAGCGGTCAACGTCCTGCTGGAACGCCGCGACGGCACGCTCTGGGCCGGGACAGCGACCGGCCTCTACGGGCTCGGCGGGACGCCCTCGGGTGGGCGGCTCGTCGAGACGGACATCGGCTTGCCACGCGGTGGAGAGAACGACGCCAACGTTCTGGCCCTGGCCGAAGACGAGGACGATCAGCTCTGGATCGGGGCCGGAAGCGGTCTCTACGCGCGGAGTCGCGAAGGGCGAACACGCCGGTTCACGACCGCCAACGGCCTTCCGGTGAACGAAGTGCGGGCGCTCGTCGCCGACGCGCGTCACCGGCTCTGGGTGGCCACGCGGGGCGGGCTCTGCCTCCTGGATCTACGGACCGCCGCGCTAAAGATCCGGCGAATGCTGACGGCTCGAGACGGGCTGCCGGCCAGCAACGTCACCTCGCTTCTACCCGACGGGGACCGGCTGTGGGTCGGCACCGTAATGGGCGTCGCCGAGCTCGTTCCCGCGGCTGACGGTTCGATGGTCGTGTCCCGCGCGGTCCGGGGCTTCTACGGCTGGGGCCTCGCGCGTGACGCGTGGGGCGACCTCTGGGTGGCCACCGAATCGGGTGCGCGCGCCGTCGTGCGGCGGGGATTCACGACGTTCACCGCATCGGACGGTCTCCCCGCGAACCGGGTGTCGTCCCTTTTCGAAACCCGCGACGGACGGATGTGCGCCGTCACTCTCGTGGGCGACGTCGGCCTCAGCTGTTTCGACGGGCGGCGGTTCGAGCCGAAGCCCATCGGCGTGCCTGGCGCACTCGGCGATCCCGGGTGGGGCTGGTCGCAGCTGGTACTCCAGGACCGTCGCGGAGGGTGGTGGATACCGACGGGCCAGGGCCTCCTTCGGTTTGCGCCGGGGACCGTCGAAAGCCTGAGGTCCGCTCGGCCGGTCGCGCGCTTCACGATGCGCGAGGGCCTCCGGTCCGACAACGTCTTCCGCATCTTCGAGGACGCTCAGGGCGGAATCTGGGTCGCGACCTTCGCCGAGCCCGGCAACGGGCTCTCGCGAGTGGAGCCCGACACGGGGCGCGTGACGACCTTCGGCGTCGATCAAGGACTTCCCGCCGATCTCCCTCTCGCCTATGCCCTGGCCGACGACCGTCGGGGTGGGATCTGGATCGGACTCGAACACGGGCTGCTCCGGTATCGCCACGGGCGTTTCGACGTCGTGCTCCCCGCCGCCGATGGCTTTACGCCCGCGACGGGCCAGGTTCGAAGCCTGCTCGTGGATCGAGAGGGCGACCTGTGGATGGGAACCACAGGGGCCGGCCTCGGCAGGGTCGGCCGACCGGATTCGGACCGGCCAGCCGTAGCGTGGTTCGGCACGGCACAGGGGTTGTCCAACGACACGATCTGGACCGTCGTCGAGCATGCGTCGGGAGACCTCTTCCTTGGCACCGGGCGAGGCGTCGATCGGTTCAGCCCCAGGACCGGCCGAGTCGTCCGGCATGCGGCCGACGTCGGCCTCCCACGCGCCGAGATCCTCGGATCACTCCAGGACAAGCAAGGGCGTCTTTGGTTCGCCACCACGGCCGGCGCCGCACAACTGATCCTGTCCAGCGACCCGTTGCCCGCTCCGCAGCCCACCTTCATTACGTCCGTGGTCGTCAACGGAAACCCCCTTCCGATCTCGGCCACGGGGGAACGGGCCGTCGCGCCCATCCGCCTGCAACCGCACGATGCCCGCGTCGACGTGAGCTACGTCTGTCCCGGCGCGCGAGAGGCCGACGGCCTGCGCTACCAACACCGGGTGGAAGGGGCGGACGGCTCCTGGAGCGCCCCGACCGAGCAACGCTCGGTGACGCTGATCGGCCCCGCTGCCGGCCAGTATCGTCTGCTCGTGCGCTCCGTCCTCCCCGACGCGACGAACGGAGAGCCGGCGGTGCTGCCCTTCGAGGTTCTGGCGCCGGTGTGGCGCAGGGGTTGGTTCCTCACCCTCGCCGCCCTGCTCGCCGCCGGTGTAGCGGCTGTCGCGTATCGCGTGCGTCTGGAGCGCCTGCGCGCGGTGGAGCGGGTTCGAGCGAGGATCGCAGCCGACCTCCACGACGACGTCGGGGCGAGCCTGTCGCGGATCGCCATCCTGAGCGAGGTGGCCCGTCAGAAGATCGAGGCCATAGCACCCGCTGAGGCCGCCACGCTCCGGGCCATCGGAGACAACGCGCGCCAGGTGGTGGACGATATGAGCGACGTGGTGTGGTTCGTCGACCCGACCCTCGACGACCTCCAGCACGTGATCGTCCGCATCCGCGAGTTCGCCTCGGAGCTGTTCGACGGGGGCAGCGTCTCGTTTTCCCTCGAGGCGCCGCCGGATGCGGCGCGGACGGAGCTCACGCCCGACCAGCGCAGGCACCTCTACCTCATCCTCAAGGAGAGCCTGACCAACGTCGTGCGCCATGCCCACGCCACGCGCGTCAGCGTGGGGATCGATAGCTCGCGTCGGCGCATCTCCGCCGAGGTGGTGGACAACGGCGTGGGTGTGAGCCCGGGCCCGGGGGACGCGTCGAGGGGCGGCGGGCACGGCCTCGCGAACATGCGTGAGCGCGCAGCCGCACTGGGAGGAAGTGTGACGATTACCGCGGGTCCAGGCGGCCGCGGTACCCGCGTCGCCCTCGACGTGCCGCTCCGGGCAGACGCATGAACATGCGGTTGGCTCGCGCGAGGAAGATCTCTAGGATGGGGGCGTGACGGGCGGGCAGCCTTCGGCCGACGAGCTCTTGACGGTGGCCATCGTCGAAGACGACCGGACCATGCGCGAGGCGCTCGCGGAGCTGATCGACGGCACGCCTGGCTACCGCTGCGTGGGGCGGTACGGATCGGTAGAGGAGGCCCTTTCGGTCCTGCGTGGCCGGGGTCCCCGCGTGGTGCTCCTCGACGTCAACCTGCCCGGCATTCCCGGCTCGCAGGGGGCGCGCTTGCTGAGAGAGCGGTGTCCTGGTACCGAAGTGCTCATGCTGACCGTCTACGCCGACCAGGCGCGTGTTTTTGAATCGATCTGCAACGGCGCCGTCGGATACCTGCTCAAGAAGACGCCGCCCAGGAAGCTGCTCGACGGCATCCGCGAGGCCGCGACAGGCGGCGCGCCGATGTCTCCGGAGATCGCGCGCCGCGTGGTGACCCTCTTCCGCAAGACCGCCAGTCCCGAGCCCCCCGGCGAGCCCCTCACCTCCCAGGAGTTGCGCCTCTTGCAGCTCCTCTCCGAGGGCCACAGCTACCAGGCCGCCGGGGAACGACTGGAAGTCAGCGTCAACACCGTGCGGAGCTACATCCGCAACATCTACGAGAAGTTGCACGTACATTCGAAGTCCGAGGCGGTGGGCAAGGCGTTGCGCCAAGGCCTGATCGCCTAGGCGCTCTCCCGCGGGCGCGCCCCGCATGTTCATGTCTGCCGCGGGAGCGGCCTTGGCTGCTACCTTCCGGCCATGCTCCCGCCTCGTCGGCGAACGCCCCGGTTCCGAGGTTGCGTCCGGCTCACCGGGACCACCTTCGCAGCTCTGGCTCTGATCCTCGTGCCTTGCGCCCATCAAGAGGTGTCAGCACAGTCACTCGATTCCATCGCCGTGACTCCGACCGACCCCACCATCGACGTCGGCCAGAACCAAAGGTTCACGGCCACCGGGACCTTCAGCGACGGATCGACGCGGGTACTTTCCGGCAGCCCGCTGGCGGGTGGGGACCACCATTCATGCGCGTTGATCGCCGACGGGACGGTGCAATGCTGGGGATGGAATCAGTACGGGCAGCTTGGGAACGGCCTCAACACCGATTCCCCCGTCCCCGTACCAGTCAGTGGGATCACGAACGCCACGGCCATTGCGGCAGGCCTTGCGCATACGTGTGCGCTGCTGGCCGACGGGCGGGTCGAGTGCTGGGGATTCAACGAAGACGGCCAACTGGGAAACGGCTTGACCACCGATTCGCCGACCCCGGTTGTGGTCAACAACATCGCGAATGCAACGGCAGTCACTGCAGGCTACGGCCACACGTGCGCGCTGCTCGGCAACGGGTCGGTCTGGTGCTGGGGGGCGGATGGCATCGGCCAGCTCGGGAACGGGTCCGGCGACGACAACGTCGGCTCGCTGACACCGGTCCAGGTCGTCGGCATCAGCAACTCGGTCGCCATTGCGAGCGGTGGTTGGGACCACACCTGCGCGCTGGGGGCGGACGGATCGGTTTGGTGCTGGGGGGCGAATGATGCCGGACAGCTCGGCATTGCCCGTATCTCCACGCTGCGATCCCAGGCGACTCAGGTCGTCGGCCTGAGTGGCGCCACGGCCATTTCCGTTGGCTACAGTAACTCCTGCGCGCTGCTGGCCGATGGGTCCGTCCAGTGCTGGGGGGCCGACGAAAGCGGCCAGATCGGCGATGGCGGGACGACCCCGATCCCGTACACGACACCCCAGGCCGTATCCGGGATTTCCAACGCCAGGGCCATCACGACCGGCTACGCCCACAGTTGCGCGTTGCTCAGGGACGACACGATCAAGTGCTGGGGAGCGTATGGAGTGGACTACTGGGGCCAGGTCGGTGACGGCGGCGATACGGGTGCGGTCGCTCCCGTCTCCGTCTCTGGGGTCACCGATGGCATGGCCATCGAGGCCGGCGACGATCACACCTGCGTGGTGCGCGCGGACAGCTCGGTGTGGTGCTGGGGGCTGAACGACTATGGCCAGTTGGGCGATCGCAGCGGGATCAACGCGCCCAGCCCGGTCGCGGCAATCGGAGTCCCCTCCGTCACCACCCTTCGATGGGCCAGTAGCTCCGAAACCGTGGCGCCCGTCACGCAGAACGGTGTAGCCCTGGGCCTCATTTCGGGACGGACCGAGATCTCGGCCACGGCGAACGGCATCACAGGCCAGACCCTGCTCACGGTCGGTTCTCCAGGGCCCGGCCCGACGTCGACCTTCCTTCAAGCGATCCCGGATCTCGCAGCCCTAGGCCAGCCGGTCAGCTTCCTCGCACAGGTGAGCGGCGGCAATCCCACCGGCACCGTGGACGTTTTCGAGGGCGCGACCCTCCTCGGCAGCGGCACGTTGAGCGGCGGCGTGACGAGCTTCACCACGAGCGCGCTGGCCCTCGGCAGCCATCAGGTCACGGCCCACTACAACGGCGATGCCGGCAACGCGGCGAGCGACTCGGCGGCGGTCACGGCCAAGATCACCAACGCCGTCGATCTCGCGGTGACGATGGCCGCCAGGCCCACGGCCGGCAGCGTCAACCAGCCCCTGGTCTATACGATCACCGTGACCAACAACAGCGCTTTCGGCGCGACCGGAGTCCAGCTCAACCACAGCCTGCCCAGCGCGGCCACGTTCAACAACATCGTCACCACGTCCCAGGGAACCTGCGGGCTGCTCAATCCGACGCTCCTGCGCTGCGATCTGGGCGCGCTCCCGGCCACCAGGCAGGCTGTGGTCAATGTGACGGTCACGCCCACGGCGAGCGTGGCCCTCACGAGCACGACCAACGTCTTCGGCGCCGAAGCCGATCTCGTTCTGGCCAACAACGCGGCGACGGTGACGACCTTGATCGACGCGACGTTGATCTTGGCTCCGATCTACACGCAGGGCGCCAGCTACCGCATCGTGCCGGCTGTCCCCATCCTCTCGCCGATCTACACCCAAGGTGCGAGCTACCGGATTATCCCGCCGACACCGACCCTGTCGCCCATCTTCACCCAAGGGGCTAGCTATAGGATCGTCCCGCCGGCGCTGACACTCGCCCCGATCTACACGCAGGGGGCGAGCTACTCCATCGCGTCCAACACGCCGGCCGGCCCCAACCAGACCGTGGCTCTCCCCGGGGGCGTGACCGTCACGTTCGCCAACGTCTCCGTCCCAGGGAACACCACCATTGTTCCCATACCCCCGAGCCTGGCCGGAACGCTTCCCGGAGGGTTCGCGGTCTTCGGCAACCTGGCGTTCGAGGTCACGACCACCGCGACCGTGAGCGGGCCGATCATTCTGACCTTCGTCGTGCCGTCGGCCGCCGACCCGCTGACCTTCGCGACCCTGCGCGTCCTTCACGGCGAGGGCGGAGCGTTTGTCGATCGGACGGTGCTGGCACCGTCAACGCCCGCACCGGACTTCCCGACGCACAGGATCAGGGCCCGCGTCCCCTCCCTAAGCCCCTTCGTCATCGCGCAGATCATGAGCCATCCTCCCGTGGCCCAGTGCCGCGACGCCGTGCTGGCCGCGAACGGAGCCTGCCAGGCCAACGTTGGCGCCGCCGACGTCGACGCCGGCTCGTTCGACCCCGACCCGGGCGACGTCATCACGAGGGTCCTCGATACCTACGGGCCGTTGGGCCTGGGTCCGCACAGCGTGACATTGACGGTGACGGACGGATCCGGTGCGTCGAGCAGTTGCCCCGCCACGGTCACGGTGCGCGACATGACGCCTCCCACGCTCGTGTGCCCGGCCAACGTCACGGCGGAGTTCACCGACGCCCTGGGCGCCGCCGTGGCAATCGGGCCGCCCGCGACCGCCGACAACTGCTCGTCCACCACCGTCACGCCGAACCCGGTATCGGGAAGCGTCTTCCCAATCGGGTCGACGGCCGTCACGTGGACGGCGGCCGATCCGTCGGGAAACGTCGCGACCTGCCGATCGACCGTCGTCGTGGTCGGCGCCCTCGGCGTCAAAGGCGACGTACTGGCCGACCAGAAGGCACTCCGCGCCGGCCTGCCGCGCAGCGCGGTGCGCACCGGACTGGACCTGGCGGCCGGTCTTCTCCAGGCCTCGATCGACGCGCGACTCTGGATCGACCAGACCCACCCGCGTCCCGCCACAGGCAACGGCGCCTTCGTGCTGGAGCGAGACAGCGTGGCCACCCTGCTAGCCGTGATCCAGGTGGTCCGGAGGGCGGGCGACGTTCCTGTGGCAGCCAGCACTCTGGCTGCCTTCGTCGAGCGGATCACCCGCTCGGATCGGCTGCTCGCGCAGGTGGCCATCGACGATGCGACCGCACGGCACGGGCGTGCGTCCGACATCGCGCGGGCTCGCGCGAAGTTGGCGGATGGTGATCTGGAAGCAAGCCACGACCGGGCCGACCGGGCGATCGACCGCTATCGTGAGGCCTGGGCGCTGGCGCAGAAGGCCGTGACGGGCAAGTGAAGTGGAGGAGACCATGAAGTCGTCCATGATGACGTTGGCCGCCCTGATGCTGGCCGTGAGCGTCGGCGCTGAAGTGATCGACAGCGGGAGCACCGGCACTGACCTCGTCTTTCACGCCGGGCTGGGCCGGGCGTTCAGCGACGTGCCACCGGGAACTGTCTTCGCCTGCACCGGTCCGCCACTCTCGCCCGACACCTGCATTGTCACCGTCCCGCTGCGCGAGCCCCCGAATCACGTCTTCAATTTCACAGCCATGACGGTCGATAGCAGCGTGGAAGTCCGGTTCAGGAGAAATGCCGCCAACACGCCGGTATTCCTCCTAGTGAAGGGCGATGTCGTGATCAACGGCCTTGTTTCTGTTAATGGGGAACAAGGCGGTTCCACAGGGTCGATCGCAGCGCAAGGCGGACCGGGAGGCTTCAGCGGCGGCCTCAGTGCGGGGGGTGTGGGTCTTGCCGCGTCCGTCGGTGGGGCAGGTAGCGGTCCTGGCGGCGCCCTCGGCAGCAGCGACCGTGAGATCGGTGGTGATGGCGTCTTTGTGAGCAACTCAGATACCGTGCCACTGATCGGCGGCTCGGGTGGTGGCTCAGGACATCTGCTCAACGGGGGCGGCGGAGCCGGCGCGATCCTGATTGCAGCCGGAGGCACCATCGACCTCAGCACCACCGCAACCCCGAACACCAAACTCGCCGTCACTGCACTCGGGGGCTTCGGGAAGGGTGGTGTTGGAGGCGGAGGCTTCGGAAGCAACGGAGCCATTCGACTGGTGGCGACGCTCATCAAGGGAAACACCCGCGTGCGGGCCGCCAATGGCAGCTCTCGGGATGGGGCTGTGCGAGTCGACACCCCGCCCGGTGGTATGCAGTGGGTCGGGAGCAGCGAGCCGCCGGCCACGTTCAACCCGCCGGGACAGCCGATCGCGATCTTCCCGCCCATCATGCCCGCGCTGCGCATCGTGTCGATCGGTGGCGTGGCGCTGCCCGCCCAGCCAACAGCCGATGCTGCGACACCGGACCTCGCGCTCCCGACCGACTTCGTGAATCCGGTCAGCGTGATTGTCGAGGCGACGCACGTTCCCGACGGCACGCTGGTGAAGGTGATCGCGAGCCCGCAATTCGGGGCGGGGGACAGGGTGATCTCGGCGCCGACGGCCTTGACGGGTCCGTCGCCGTGCAGCGCCGATCCCACGAGCCAGTGCATGCAGGCGACGGTGGCCGTGACGCTGCCGCCCACCGGCGTCGGCATCATCAGCGCCCTCATCGACTCGGTGGTGGCCGTGCCATGAGGTGCGCCGGAGCCCTGGTTCTTGTTGTTTGCGGGGCTGTCTCTCTGCCCGCACAGGAGAAACGGCCCAACATCGTCTTCATGCTCACGGACAACGTCGGCTATGGCGAACTGGGCGTCTATGGGGGGGGCATCCTGCGCGGGGCGCCCACGCCGCGCATCGACAGGCTCGCCAGCGAGGGGATGCGCCTGCTCAACTTCAACGTCGAGGCTCAGTGCACCCCCTCCCGCTCCGCGTTGATGACCGGCCGCTTTTCCATCCGATCCGGAACGTACCAGGTCCCTCAAGGGGGCTCCCCGGAAGGGCTGACGCAGTGGGAGGTCACGATCGCCGAGCTTCTGTCGGCGCAGGGCTATGCGACGGGCACGTGGGGGAAGTGGCATCTGGGCAGCACTGAGGAGCGGCTGCCGACGCACCAGGGCTTCGACGAGTGGTTCGGTATCCCACGAAGCTACACCGAGGCCCTGTGGTCGTACTCGAACGAGACGAACAGCCTCTGGCCGTCGGTCGGCGCGAAGCAGGGCTGGAACGCGGATATCGCTCCGCCCGAACCGATCTACGAAGCGCGCAAGGGTGAGAAGGCCCGGAAGGTCGCGGACCTGGACGTGGCGCGTCGGCGAGGCATGGAAGCGGAGATCACGACCCGTGCGGTCGAGTTCATCGGGCGGCACGCGAAGGCCGGTAAACCGTTCTTTGCCTACGTCTCGTTCTCGCTTCTTCACCAGCCCACGCTCCCGAATCCGGAGTTCGCCGGCAAGACCGGCAATGGGGACTGGGCCGATTGCCTCGCCGAGATGGACCATCGCACGGGTCAGGTCCTGGATGCGATCAAGGATGCAGGCATCGAAGGCAACACCGTCGTCATCTTCGCCAGCGACAACGGCCCGGAGGACACCCATCCCTGGGAGGGCGACAGCGGTCCGTGGCGCGGCTCGTATTTCACGGCCATGGAGGCCTCCCTTCGCGCGCCGTTCATCATCCGATGGCCGGGCCGAGTGCCGGCGGGCATCATCAGCAATGAGATCGTGCACATCACGGATCTCTACACGACCCTTGCGCGCGTCGGCGGAGCCGAGGTCCCGAAGGATCGCCCCATTGATGGCGTGGACCAGATGGACTTCTTCCTCGGCAAACAGGCGACATCCAACCGCGAAGGCTTCCCCGCTTACGTGGCCGACCGGCTGTCCGCCGTCAAGTGGCGGAACTGGAAGATGCACCTGATCTGGCAGGAGACCGGCTACGACCCGCCGCAGAAGCTCCCGCTGCCGAAGATCATCAACCTCCTGACCGACCTGAAGGAACAGCGCGACGTGCTGATCCACAACAGCTGGGTCACCCATCCGATGATGAAGATCGTCGGTGATCTCGAGGCGAGCCTGAAGAAGTGGCCGCCGATAAGGCCTGGCACGCCCGACCCGTACGCCCCCCCCGCGCATGAAGAGGGTCCGCCGCCTCATCGCCGCTGAAAGGAGAATCGATGCCATCCAGGACTCGATGCTGCGGGGAAAGTTGTGGCCCTGGCCTACAAGTCTAACGGCCAGAGCGCGCGGGCGAAGAAGGTCAAGTAGTCTTCCTTCCCAGGGCGCCCTGAGACCTCACCAATTGGACGGCTTGTAGTCCTTGAGGAACCTGCCGGAGACGTGCACGCCGGTGAGGAGGCCCGAAAAGAACGGGTCGCAGACCCGGGCCGCGCCGTCCACGATGTCGAGAGGCGGTTGGAAGTCCAGCTCGTTCTTCTTGCGATCGGCGTGAACCGCCGGGTCCTCGTCGGTCACCCAGCCGGTGTCCACGGCGTTCATGTGGATGCGGTCGTTCACGTAGTCCCGCGCCGCGGTGAGGGTCATCATGTTGAGGGCGGCCTTCGCCATGTTGGTGTGAGGGTGCTTGTCGGTCTTCGTGCCGCGGGAGAAGATCCCCTCCATCGCCGAGACGTTGACGATGTGCTTGTCGGCCTCGGGGTGGCGCATCATCAGCGCCTTCAGCCGCGCGCACAGGATGAAGGGCGCCACGGCGTTCACGAGCTGGACCTCGAGCATCTCGGGGGTGGGGACCTCGGCCAGGGCCAGCCGCCAGGTGTTCTGGTGACGCAGGTCCACCTGCTGTAGATCGGCATCCACGTGGCCGTCGGGGAAGAGATCGCTTCGCCGCGCCCTGTCGTCGTAGGCGTAGCGCACCTGCGACAGGTCGGCGGAAGCGGCAATGCCGATTCCACCCCGGCCTCCGTGCCAGGCCATGAGCCCGGTGCTGTCGATGCCTTCTACCGCCGGAAGCAGCGGTCCGCCGTCCAGGGCGGATTTCAGCCGCTCGTGGCTCGTGAGCAGGCCCCCCACTTCCGCCGGGAAGTCGGACGCGGGACGCGACTCGTTCTCCAGCAAATGAGCGTAGAAACCGGGAGGACGCCGGACGGTCTGGCAGGCGTTGTTGACCAGGATGTCCAGGCGATCGAAGGAATGCTCGACGTAGCGAGCGAAGATCTCGACGCTGGGGGAGTGGCGCAGGTCGAGGCCATGGACGTGAAGCCGGTCCTTCCACTCGGCGAAGTCGGGCTCGCGCGAGTATCGGACCGCCGCGTCGTGGGGGAAGCGCGTCGTGGCGATGACCCGCGCTCCGGCGCGGAGCATCTTGAGGGCCGTCTGGAAGCCGATCTTCACGCGAGCCCCCGTCACGAGGCCCACGAGCCCCGACAGGGAAGCCGTCTGGAATCGCTTCGCGTAGTTGAGATCGGCGCACTCGGGACAGAGGGCGTCGTAAAAGTGGTGCAGCCGCGTGAACTCCGCCTTGCAGACGTAGCAGCTCTTGGGCTTCTTCAGCTCCCGCGCCGGAGCGTCGGGCGCCGCGCCGGGAAGTGCTCTGGTGGGGGCCACGAAGATCGAGGTCTCCCGGGCCATCCGGATTCCGGTGGTGGCGCGGGTCTCGCGGTCCTCGGCGTCGTCACGCCGCCGCCGGCCGCGCCGCAAGGCCTTCACGAGCCGTTTCTCCTGGTACGACTCGGGACGCGAGACACGGCCGGCGGCGATCAGCAGAGCCTGCCGCGTTTCAAGCGGTAGCTCGGCCAGGAGGCCCCGGTCGCCGACGAGCGTCTCCAGCAGTTGGGTGCAACGCCGGACGTCCTCAGGATCGAGCGGCGGCTCAGCGAGGGCGGCCTTCGGCTGGGCCAAGCGTTTCGCGGTCATGAACCGCTGATCTTACTTGAAGAACTCGTAGCGGTCGCCGGCCACGACGTCGATCGTGCGGATCGTCGAGTCACGGAGGATCTGGAAGCCGAGGGACTCGGCGGGGCGCTTCCGCCAGAGGGCCTGATACAGCTCCCGAAGCGTCGAGACGGACTCTCCCTCGACCGACAGGATCAAGTCGCCGCGCTCGATCCCTGCCTTGTCGGCTGGTCCGCTTTCGACGACTCCGGAGACCACGATGCCGCCGTCGTATCCGTGTGGGTAGAACCCGATCCACGCGCGTTCGGTCCGCGGCGTCTGGGTTGACTCCCCTTCGAGCCAGGACTTGTTGGACAGGTAGAGATCGGTCGGTATTGCCAGGCTGTAGCGGCCGACGGTGGCGAGGCCCAGGGACACGACGCCGATGAGGCGTGCTTCGGCGTCGAAGAGAGGCGCGCCCGCGAGTCCGGGGTTGATGGCGGTCGTCATGATCGCCCGGTCCAGCATGTACTCCCAGAACGCCTCGAACGGTCCCACCGCCGACACGTGGCCCGTGGCGCCCTTGCGCTCGCGCTCGCCGGTGCAGGTGAGCAGGAAGACCGGAAGGCCGGGAGACACGGAACCGCCGGTGGCCAATTCGGCGGGATGGAGCGGCGGCCCGTCCAGGGTCACGAGGGCGAGCCCCGTCTCGTGATCCAGGGCGACCCGGCGCACCTCGCGGCGCTTGCCGTCGATCCCCGTCACCTCGATGGACGCCGCTCCCATGACGAGGTAGTGGGCCGTCAGGACTCGATCGGGCCCGACGGCGACACCGGTGCCGAGGCGCTCCTCACCGAGGATCGGGGCGGACGGATGAGTGGCTGGAATGTCGCTCTCGAGGAAGACGATCGAGGCGACGGCACTGCGGGGAATCGCCACCGAGACATCCATCGCCGCCTCCCCGGTCGAGGCGGGGATTATATGCGCCGCAACGGGAGTATCGTAAGCCTCAACCCATGCCTGCTCCCGTCCTCTTCGGCTGTGTCGGCGGCTTTCTCGGGGCCGGAAAGACCACGGCTCTGGCGGCGGCGGCGCGTGAGCTCATGGGCCGCGGTCTGACGGTCGGCGTCGTCGCGAACGACCAGGGGCACGACATCGTCGATACGGCCGTCTTCCGCAGCCTCGGGTTGCCGACTGCGGAGGTCGCGGGAGGCTGCTTCTGCTGTCGCTTCGACGACCTCGTGGCAGGCGCCCTTCGCCTGCTCGGGGAGCAGCCGATCGACGTGCTCTTGGCCGAGGCCGTCGGAAGCTGCACGGACCTCGTGGCTACGGTCTATCGTCCGCTCCGCCGCTTCTTCCCCGACCGCTTTCGCCTCGCCCCCTTCTCCGTCTTGGTGGAACCCGATCGGGTCAAAAAGATGCTCGGCGCCGGTCCCTCGATCCCCGCTGACGTGGCTTACCTTTTCGATCGCCAGCTCGCCGAGGCCGATCTGCTGGTGCTCACCAAGGTCGATCTCCTCGAAGCCTCTGAACGAGCCGAGGCCCGACGCTCCATCGAAGCGCTGGCCCGCAGCGCACCCGTGCTGGAAGTGAGCGCCACGCGAGGCGAAGGAGTTCGAGCATGGGTGGACCGACTCCTCGGCCACGACCCCCTCGCGGATCGCGCGCTCGACATCGACTACGACGCCTACGCCCGCGGCGAGGCGGCGCTGGCTTGGCTGAACGCGACGGTCGATCTTCGTTCGGAAGTGGGCCTCGGAGCCCGGTCGGTTGGCGAGGCCCTGGTCGGCGAGATGGGGGAGCGTCTCCGGCAGACGGGACTCTATGTCCCTCACGTGAAGGTTCTGGTCGCGACCTCGGAGGGCAGCGCTCGTTTCGCGCTCACGCGGGGCGAAGGTCCGGCACGCTGGGTCGGCGATCCGGACCTGCCCGCCGAGAATGAAGTGTCGGCCATCGTCAACGCGCGGGCCGTGACCGAACCCGCCGCGTTGCGCGCCCTCGTGGAGGACGCCGTGGGTGCCGCCGGCGTTCGACTTGGAGCGTTGGTTGCCGTCAGCCGGCTCGAATGCTTCAGCCCGCCCCGGCCCGTGCCGCGTCACCGCCTGGCCTTGGGCGCTTCGATGGAGGGGAGCTGATGGATCGTCGCTCGTTCATCGTGTCGACCTCGGCGGCTCTCGCTGGTGCCGCCGGAGCGCGGCCGGTCGATGCACGAACGCCTTCGGACGTGCCTCACGCCTTTCGCTCGCCGTCCGGAGAGATCGTTCCGTATCGCGCCGCGGATTTGTTCCAGGTCGGTCCTCAGCGCACGTTCACGGGCGAGGCGCTGTCCGAAATTGCGTTCCCCCTCGGCGGTATCGGCACGGGGACGGTGTCTCTCGGGGGCCGCGGACAGTTTCGCGACTGGGAGATCTTCAACCGCCCCGCCAAGGGGCGCACGCTCCCCTTCAGCTTCGCCGCGCTCTGGGCCCGGGCCGAAGGGGACAAGCCCAAGCTTCGGGTCGTCGAAGCTCCGCTCCGGCCTCCCTTCGCGGCCAGCTTCGGGTTCGCGCGATCGTCAGCCCAGGGCCTGCCCCACTTCCAGGGGGCTCGTTTCACCGGGGCCTATCCCTTCGCGCGGGTCGACTTCGAGGACGACAGCCTCCCCGTGGAGGTTTCCCTCGAGGCCTTCAATCCTTTCGTCCCACTCGATGTCGCCGACTCGAGCCTTCCGGTCGCCATCCTTCACTACCGTCTCCGCGCCCGCGGTCCCCGACCCGTGGACCTCGCCCTGGCCTTCTCTCTCCTGAACGCCGTGGGCTACGACGGCAAGGCCTCGCTCGGCGGGGAGGAGCACGACGGTTTCGGAGGAAACCTCAATACTCTGCGTAACGAGGAGGTCGGGGGTCGGCGCGTCGTCGGTTTCGACATGACGGCGTCGAAGCATTGGGCCGAGAGCCCGCGTTACGGTTCCATGGCCCTCGTCACCACTCACGATGCAGTGACGTCGCTTCCGGCCTGGAAGGGCGCCGAGTGGTTCGATTCCTTCCAGAACTGGATCAACGAGTTCTCGCCGGAGGGTCGCTTCCAGGCCGCGGCGCCGATGGCCCCCACCGAAGACAAACGCTCCGCGTGCGCGACCGTGGCGCCCCATCTACGCCTCGATCCCGGCCAATCCATAACGATCACGTTCCTGGTCGCCTGGCACTTCCCGCTCCGCGAGAACGACTGGAACCGCGAGCCGGAGGTAAAGGGCCAGCTCCTGCGCAACGACTACGCGGGACGCTTCACGAGCGCCTGGGAGGTGGCGCGCCATACGGCGGAGAACCTGGACCGCCTCGAAGGTCGCACCCGTTCCTTCCACGACGCCTTCTTCTCGAGCACGCTCCCGGCTCAGGTTCTCGACGCCGCGTCGAGCCAGGCTTCCATCCTTCGCACCAACACCTGCATGCTCCTCGAGAAGGAGCAGTTCTTCGCGTTCGAGGGCTGCGGCGACGACGAGGGCTGCTGCCCCATGAACTGCGCCCACGTCTGGAACTACGAGCAGGCCCTCGCCTTCCTCTTCCCGTCCCTGGAGCGGACGATGCGCGAGACCGACCTCCTCCAGAACCTGCGCCCCGACGGGTCGATGGCGTTTCGTACGATGCTGCCGCTGGGCCGGGCGGTCTGGAGCTTCCGGCCCGCCGCAGACGGGCAGATGGGCGCGATCCTCAAGCTGTACCGCGAGTGGCAGCTCTCGGGGGACGACGCGTTCCTGCGGAAGCTCTGGCCCCAGGCCAAGCGCGCCCTGGAGTTCGCGTGGACGTCCTGGGACGCCGACCGCGACGGGGTGATGGAGGGGGAACAGCACAACACGTACGACATCGAGTTCTACGGACCGAACTCGATGATGGGGACGCTCTACCTCGGCGCCTTGAAGGCCGCCACGCGCATGGCGGAGGCGCTGGGCGACGACCAGGCGGCCAGGATCTACTCCGGCGTCTTCGAGAGTGGCCGCAAGAAGCTGGAGGAGCTCTGGAACGGCGAGTATTACGTCCAGCGGATCCCCCCGCCCGCCGAGATCAAGCCCGGACCGGCGAGCCTGAACGAGCCGTGGCACGCGCCCGCGGTCGTGGACGGTCAGGTGCGTTACCAGTACGGCGACGGGTGCCTTTCCGATCAGCTTCTGGGCGAATGGTTCGCGGCTGTCGCGGGACTCTCGCCGCTGCTCTCTCCTGAACACGTGCACGCCACCCTCGCCGCGATCTACCGCCACAACTTCAGGCACGACTTCCTCGAGCACCCGAACGCCCAGCGCATCTACGCTCTCGGCGACGAGAAGGGTCTGCTGCTCTGCTCCTGGCCGAAGGGGGGGCGCCCGGCCCTTCCCTTCGTCTACGCCGACGAAGTCTGGACCGGGATCGAGTATCAGGTCGCGGCTCACCTCATCTACGCGGGGCACGTGGCCGAAGGGCTGGCCATCGTTCGGGGAGTCCGCGATCGCTACGACGGGCAGAGGCGGAATCCCTGGAACGAGGTCGAGTGTGGCTCCCACTACGCCCGCGCCCTCTCGAGTTGGTCGCTCCTGCTGGCGCTGTCGGGCTTTTCGTGGTCGGCTCCGGAGCGCCGCCTGAGCTTCGCGCCGCGGTTGAACGTCAACGACTTCCGCTGCTTCTTCACGGCGGGCGAGGGTTGGGGCACGTTCTCGCAGCGCATCGAAAGGAAGGGTGGGTTCGAGGCGCGTCTCGATGTGCGCTACGGGAAGGTGCAGGTGCGCCACCTCCGCCTGCGCAACGAAGGCGCCTGGCGAGGCGCGTCGATGTCCGTGGTTACCGGGCCCGGCGTCCAGGCAGCGGACGTTTCCGTCCGAACTGACGCGGAAAGCCTCGATGTGGATCTGGGTCGGGAGATCGTCGTCGCGGAAGGCCAGGCGTTCAGCCTGGTCCTGAAGTCGTCGGCTCCGACGACTTGAGCTACTTCGCCCGGTACGTGATGAGGCCGCGCTTCAAGTCGTAGGGCGACACGCCGACCGTCACGCGGTCACCGCCGATCACGCGGATGCGGAACTGGCGCATCTTGCCGTTCAAACGAGCGAGAACCTCGTGGTTCTCGCCGCACTTCACCTTGTAGTTCCCTCCGGCCAGGACCTCGACGACGACGCCCTGAAGCTCGATGAGGTCTTCCTTGCTCATCCACCCTCCTTACCCAACCCCCTAGTATACCGCGGCCCGTCGCTCTTTATCTGTTCACCGTGAGCACGTAGCTCGTGCTCACGGTGCCGTCGGGGGCGGTCACGACGATGGTGAAGTTGTTCGACGTCGATCGGAGCTTCGCCGTGTACGGCGCCGAGGAGGCGAGGGGCACGCCGCCAATGAGCAGCGACTTGTATCGGGTGGACGTGGTCGTCGGAGTAATCCTCACGGTGGCCGCGCCAGGAAGCGCTGCCGCGGAGTAGGCGTGGATATCCGGCAAGAAGCTTCCGTGCATCGACGCGCCGCCGAGATCGATGGCGCTCAGGGTGGCGATCTTGTCCGGCGGTGCCGACAGGAAGTGGTCCTTGTTCACGTTGATGGCCACCCAGTTGGGATCCGTCAGGCGATCGCCCACGACGACCTGCGACAGGCCTGGCGGGCGAAAGGAGGGGACGAGGACGGCATCGCCCTTGTCGACGAGCGCCTGAGCAGCGGCTTCGAGGTTGTCGAGGTAGGCCTCGCCGACAAGCGGGCCGTCGTTGTGGCCGGTGAGTACGGCTTTGACCTTGCCGCGCACCTTGGCGTGGGCGTTCCTGATGGAGGAGAGATAGACGTCGATGGGCGGGTTCGTGGAGCCCTGCATCCACAGAGCGTCGGGAATCGTCGGTGAGTTGCTGCCGAAGGAATCGCCCGTGAAGAGCGCCCCCCGCTGCTCATCGAAGACCATGAGAGAACCCTTGGTGTGCCCCGAGGCCTCATAGACGACGAGAGATCGGTCGCCGAGGTCGATGCGCTCGCCGTCCTTCACGATCCGAAGGTTGGCCTGGACGGTGGCCTCGGGGACACCTGCTCCCTTCAAGCTCTGCGCGACAGAGGGTCGATCGCCTTCCCCGATGTGCTCGACGCAGTCGGCGATGAACTGATCGGCCTGGCCGGTGTGGTCGTGGTGCTCGTGCGTGAAGATGACCTCGATCGGCAAGCCTTGGGTGTACTGGGCGACGTAGTCCCTGAGCTTTCCTCGCCCCATCCCGGAATCGACGAGGACGGCCTTGCGGCTCCCTTTGATCAGGAACATCTTGTCGTTGTCCGAATCGCGAATCATGCGCACGCCCGGCAGGACGTCCTCCGAGACATAGGCCGTCCGATCTCGCCGGTCGATGGTGTAGAGGAAGGTCGCGATGTCGCTGTTCGTGGCCCCGTCCTTCATCGCGACCGCTCGCACCGTGTAGCCGGCCTTCAGCCCTGTGTTGCCGTCATACAGGCCCGCGAGGAACAGGAGCTGGTGCGGATCGGCGACCGGGCTGCTGCCCGAGGGGTCGCTGCCGTCCAGCGTGTAGTGGATTCGGGCCTCGGAGTCGGTCGCCAGGAGCGTGACCGACTCGGTCGTCGGGTAGACTCCCGGCGGAGGAAAGGCGGTGGGCGTAGCGAGCTTGGCCCCGGCGGCCATCGTTGCGGAACCGTTGGTGTCCTGCGCCCAAGCGCTTGATACCAGCAAGACCACGCTGGCGGCCGCCGAGAGAAAGATCGCGCGACTCCGCCCTCCGAATGTCCGACCTTGGCTGGTCATGGATGCCTCCTGGTTCTTCCCTTCACTTCGATTCTCCAAAGCCGCTCTCCTCGTTCGATGGCCTCACACCCCGTCGGCGCGCTACTTCCCGGTCCGGCGCCAGTCGACCAGGCCCGGTCGCGTCTCGGGTTGACAGTGAGGACAGAAGTACGCGTCCATCCCCTTGACGCCCGCGGTCCGGATCTTGGCGCCGCAACGCGGACAGGTCTCCTTCATCCGCACCTTGAGGAAGTCTCGCACCTTCTTCTCGATGGGCTCGTCTCGACGCCTCACCTCGTCCACCGCCTCTCTCATCACGGCGACGATGGCGTCGTGGAGGCGTACGGCATCGTCGTGGGAGAGCGAGCGGCACCAGGTCTTCGGGTGGATCCCCGCCGCGAAGAGGACTTCGTCGGCGTACGCGTTTCCCAGGCTGTCCAGCGCCTTCTTGTCGAGGAGGAAGACGCGCACTTGATCGCGCCGGTGTTTCAAGAGGCTCACGAAGCGCTCCCGTGAGAACTCCTGCGACAGGATGTCGACGCCTCCGGTCTGCATTCCCGGGATCGCCTTCCAGTCGTCGTTCGCCAGGAGATACGCCTTTCCCATCACCTTGTCGTCGAGGTACCGGAGCTCGACGTCGCCGAACTCGATGGCGAAGCCGAGAGAGCGCTCTTCCATCTCTCCCGGAGTCGCCAGCCGGAAACGCCCGGCCAGCATCGGATTCACCGCCAGGTCCAGCCCCTCGAAGCGGAAGACGAGGAAGTGGGACTTGCGGAAGATGTCGTGCAGGTGCCGGCCGAGGAGCAGCGACAGGTTGCCCTGCACGCAATAGCGCAGGACCACCGGCTCCTGGACCCGCTCCGCCGTCGCCTGCCGCCCCACGAGAGCGGCGTGCAATTTCGATTGGACGTGGAGGAGTTCCGGCAGCTCCGGCATGGCGGATTCTACGTCAGAGGTCCGCGAGGACAGCGGCGGCCGCGTGGGCGCCGCAAAGGCCGTGGACGCCCCCGCCGGGCGGCGTCGAGGAGGAGCAGAGGTACAACCCGGGGACGGGCGTCCGGTACGGAGCCAAGGTCAATACCGGTCGCCGGAACATCTGCCCGAGGTCCTGCACGCCGCCGCCGATGTCGCCGCCGACATAGTTCGGGTTGCGGGCCTCGAGGTCGGCCGGACCCAGTGCGCTGCGCGCGAGGACGAGGTCGCGGAACCCCGGGGCAAAGCGCTCGATCTGCGCCTCGATACGCGCGGCCATATCGAAGCCCGAGCCATGAGGGACGTGGCAATAGGCCCAGAGCGTCTGTTGGCCGGCCGGCGCCCGCACCCTGTCGAAGAGGCTCTGCTGCGCCACGAGAACGTACGGCCGCTCGGGGTGTTCGCCGCGCCAGACGGCGCCCTCTCCAGCGGCGATCTCGCCCAGGGTCCCGCCGACGTGAACCGTCCCCGCTCGCCGGCACGCATCCGCCCGCCACGGGACGGGACCGCTCATCGCGAGATCGAGCTTGAAGACACCCGGACCATAGCGATACCGCTCGAGGACGCGGCGGTAACGTGGTGGCAGACGGCTTCCTGCGATGCGCAGGAGCTGGCGCGGCGTCACGTCGAGGAGCACCGCTCGAGCTGCCGGCAGATCGTCCAACGTGTCGACCTGCGCTTCGGTGACGATCTCACCCCCCAGGGAACGCAACAGGGACGCGAGAGCCTCCGCGAATTTCTGGGACCCGCCGCGCGGCATCGGCCATCCGAAGACATGGCCGAGGGTGCCGAGGACCAGGCCGGCGGCGGCCGTGGCCGTGCGCTCGAGGGGCAGGACGGAGTGTGCCGCGAGGCCCGCGAAGAGGGCACGGGCTCGCTCCCCGCGAAAGCGCGCCTCCGCGAGTCCCCGCGCCGAGCGGATGGCGGAGACGCCGAAGCGGGCGAGCGCCACGGGGTGTCTGGGCAGGTGAAGGGGCGCGAGGATATCCGGGGCCAGACGCTCCCAGCTCTCCACAATGGGTCCGAAGAGGCCTCGCCAAGCAGTGCCGTCCTCCGAGAGACCGGCGACAGTGGCGTCCAGAGATCGGTGCAGCAGCGCCGCGGTCCCGTCGTCGAAAGGATGAGCGAGAGCGATGTCCGGCTGAATCCACTCGAGGCCGTGATCGGCCAGAGGGAGCGAGCGGAAGAAGGACGAGCCCGCGCCGAGAGGGTGGATCGCGGAACAGACGTCATGGAGGAATCCCGGAAGCGTCAGGGCCTGGCTGCGCAAGCCGCCGCCGATCGTTGCGGCTCCCTCCAGAACCACGACGGAGCGTCCGGCCCTTGCGAGGGCGATCGCGGCCGCCAGACCGTTCGGCCCCGCGCCGACGACCACCGCGTCGTATCGCCCGGCCGCGAGCCGCTCCTTCACCTCGGGCTTCAGAGGATCCTCCTGGCTTCAGCCAGTCGCCGGCGGGCGTGCTCCATACTGCTCGGCGATGTGCAGGTCGAAGGCGTTGTGACCCGGGTTTCGTGCGAATCCCCGGAAGTGAGCCTGGCAGCGATAGCAGACGGCGATCTCGGGAAGCAGCGTGTAGAGAACGGCATCGATCGCGGCGGCCACGAACAGGCTCGAGTAGAACGGCGTGAACGGCGCGAGGGCGGCTCCCAAGATGACGATCGCCAGGCCGGCCTTCTGGTTGAAGTCGCGCTGCACGTAGAGCTGTTCACCGGAACAGGCGGGGCAGCGATCGACCACGCGCGCCTCGCGCAGAGACGGGGACAAATCGAGAGGAATCGAAGCCGAACACGAGGGGCAGCGCCCCTCGCCGTCGAGTCCGGAGACCGCTTCGTTACCGCAGCGGGGGCAGGCGAAGGCGATCTCGGGTGCGCGGCGCATCGATCTCGTCGTAGCCTATCACCATGCCGGAGATGATCGAGGATGCCCGAGAGGCGGTGGAGGACTGGTGCCGCGACCGCTCCTGGACTCTCCGGGCGCCTCTCTTGCTGTGGATGATCGTCCTCGCCGTCAGGCATCTCCTCGACACCGACTACCAGAGCCTCTTGGGACCGCTCAATCTCGGGATACACGAGGCGGGACACCTCCTCTTCGGCTGGCTCTCCTGGGACTTCTTGACGGTGGCGGGCGGAACGCTGTTGCAGCTCGGCGCGCCGCTGGCGTCGATGTACCTGTTCTCGCGGCAACCCGACTACTTCGCCGCCACGTTCTGCGGGACGTGGCTCGCAACGAATCTGTACAACGTGGCGACCTACATGGCGGACGCCCGCGAGCTGGACCTCCCCCTCGTCACCGTCGGCGGCGGGGACGCCGATCACGACTGGAACTTCATGCTCTCGGCTGTCGGCCTGCTGGATTGGGACACGAGGCTCGCCGCCGTCGTGCGCCTGCTTGCGTTTGTCGTGGCATGGGCCGCGGTCGCGGTCGGAGCCTGGATGCTCTGGCGCATGGCCGCGCCGGTCGGCGCAAGCGGCGGGTCAAAGGAGTGAAACGCCTCGGCTTCGATCTCGTCCGCGCGACGTTCGATCGGCTGAGATAGCGATCGCGAGAGCGGCGCCTGAGGGACCCTTCAGAGGGGCAGGCCCGCGGCGACGCGGAGGTACTTGGCGAGCAACTCCCCCGACATCACCAAGAAGAGCTGCACATACAGAATGCCCGTGGCCGATTGCGTGGAGCGGATCTCCACCGTCTTCCAGATGAACCAGATGAGCGACAGCGGGCCGGCCAATCCGAAGAGCAGCCGCATCCAGACGAACACGCCGTCGAGGCTCCAGAGGCCGGCGGCCACGCGGCTCGCGTCCTCGTAGCCGGCGTGGACCGGCCCCGACAAAGCGATCCCCACAACGATGGACCGGAGAATGAGCGCGACGATCAGAAGGACGGTGAGCCGACGCAGCGCGGCGATGGGGAGATCGAGGACCACCAGGTACCAGTGCCCCAGGACCATCGCGGCCGCCGCGGTGCCGAGGAGGAGCACCGACGTGAGATCGGTCGCCACGATCAGGGCTCGTCCGTCGGGCGGCGCACCGATGAGGACGCTCGCGACGCCCGCGGCCAGGGCGGTTCCGAGAAGAGGCGCCAAGAGTCTCATCCAACCGAAATGGCGCGCGCGGTTGTAGAGGACGGTCGCCACGAGCGAGATCCCGACCGTAACGAACAGCCACGGGTACGCTCCACCGGCCGGGGCGCCCGTGCCGCCGTGGGTGCCGAATCGACGGGCCAGGAGCCACAGTGCGGCCGTGGTCATGAAGGTCGCCGAGGCCGAACAGAACTTGAAGTACTTCCTCCCGGCGCTCTCCGGGACGAAGGGCAGCGTCGCCAGGAGGCCCAGGGAGAGATGGAGGAGAAACAGGAAGAAGACGGTGGTCACGAGGCGAGCGCCGCCTCGATCGCGGTGCGCTCCGGAGAAGCCGCTCCGAAAGGATCGGCGTGGCGTCCGTGCCGGCGTCCTCCGGCAACGTGCGCTTCCACGTCGCCTCGAAACCGGGCGAGGAGTCCCGTGACGGATCCCGCGGCCGTCCTGCTGTGGGCGCAGTAGCCGTGCTGAGTCATGAAGCCCGCGATCTCGCTCAAACTGCCGATCTCGGACGCCCGCGCCTTGCCGGCGGCGAGGCTCCGGACCACACGCGCCAGGTTCTGGGTTCCGACGACGCAGGGAGGGCACTGCCCGCACGCCTCACGTTCGAAGAACGCCGCCAGCGACGCCGCGACCGAGATCGGGCAGGTCGACGCGCCGATCACGAGGATCGCCGCGGTGCCGAGGCCGGAGCCGGCGGCTCGGAGCGCGTCGGGATCGAGGGGCGTGTCGGCTTGATCGGCCGAAAGGGGAGATGCCGAGGGCCCCGCCGGGAAGAGCGCCCGGATACCGTCTGGTGCTCCGCCGCCGAATTCGTCGATCACCCGCCGAAGAGGCGTCCCAAGCGGCACTTCGTAGACTCCCGGCCGTCGCACGCTTCCCCAGAGCGAGACGAAGGTCGACTCCGATGATCGAAAGGCCCCCGGGTCAGCGACCGCAGCCGGGACCCGCGCGAGGGTTTCGACGTTCTGCACGAGCGTGGGACGCCCCTCGAGACCCACGGCGAAGGGAAGCGGTGGCTTGGGACGTGGCCACGGCCGACGCCCTTCGAGGGACTCGAGGACGGCCGTTTCCTCGCCGCCGATGTACGTATCGGCCCCGAGGCGCACGGTGACGCGCAACCCTTGGGGCGGATCAGCGGTGAGCGCAGCCTCGAGCGCCGCCGCCGGCCGCGCGAACGAGCCCTTGAGGTAGACGATGGCGTGAGTGGCGCCGATGGCCCGCCCGGCGATGGCCAGACCGGCGAGCACGTCCGCCGGCCGGTTCGTCATCACGTGGCGGTCCTTGATCGATCCGGGTTCCCCCTCGGCACCGTTCGCGACGACGACGGGCGGGGCGCCCGGGGCATCGGCGGCCTCGCGTCGCACCGCTTCCCATTTCCGCGCCGCCGGGAACCATCCCCCGCCTCGTCCCCTCAGGCCGGACTCGCGCAAACGCTCGACGATCTCCTCGGCCGTCCACGGGACCACAGCGACGCTCAGGCTGCCTCCTCGTAAGGCGCTCATTATACGGGCCTCTCTGCCACGAGGTGGACGAGGCTTCACAAACCCGAGGACTTTACTGTACGATATCGTCAGGATTGGGCGCCGGGCGCCCACGTAAGGAGAAGCCGCCCATGATCAACCTCACCGTCGCCGCCTTGACCAAGGTCAAGGGGATTCTGGAGCAAGAGAAGGAGAACATCCCTCAGGGAGGTCTCCGGATCTACGTGCAAGGCGGAGGCTGCTCCGGCTTCAGCTACGGGATGGTGTTGGACGAGGCCGCCGACGGCGACCAGATCTTCGAGACCGAAGGCATCAAGGTGATCGTCGATCCCATGAGCCTGCGCTACCTCGAGAACGCCGAGGTCGACTACAAGGAAGACCTCATGGGCGGCGGGTTCGCCATCAAGAACCCCAACGCCACGTCGACCTGCGGCTGCGGCCACTCCTTCCAGGCGGGCGGCGAACCGGCGGCGGCCGGTCACGGCCACACTCACTGAGGCCTGAGCCCATGGTCGCAATCGCCGCCGACGGCCCGCGAAGCCGGGACCTGGCGATCCAGATCATCGGGCGCTAACCGGAGGGGTCGAGTGCCCCCTCTTCCGAACCTGATCCCGCTCTTTCCCCTGCCGAACGTCGTCCTCTTTCCGAGGATGCCGCTTCCGCTCGTCATCTTCGAGCCTCGCTATCGGAAGATGGTGGCCGACGCGCTCCAGCGGGACCGTATCATAGGCATGGCCCTGCTCCGTTCCGGTTGGGAGGCCGACTACCAGGGCCGGCCACCGATTTACGCCGCCGGTTGCGCCGGACTCATGGAGCAATGCGAGCCGCTGGCCGACGGGCGCTTCCAGATCCTCCTTCGCGGGACGTCGCGCTTCCGCGTGGTGGAAGAACATGCCGGCGAGCCCTATCGCCTGGCGTCGGTCGTGACCCTCGAAGACCCTCTCGGCGACGAGGCAGCCCTCGATGCGGTGCGTCGTCGTGTGACCGAGGCCATCGCCCAGGCCGTCGATGGCCCCGCAATCCTCGTGACCCAACCCGAGTTGACTCACGACGTCTTCGTGAACGCTCTCTGCCATTCCCTCGGTCTCACCCCCGTGGAGCAGCAGTCTCTTCTGGACTGCGACTCGATACTGGACCGCTATGGGCGGCTCCTCGAGATCCTCGAGTTCCGGCGGCTGGAGCACGCTCACCGTCAAGGGGGCGAGCCCAGGATCCACTGAGGCGCCCTGCGCTAGACTCACGGTGGAGGGTGAAGTCATGAGCGACCCGAGGTTCCCCATCGGTCGATTTGTGCCGCCGGAGGCCATCACGGCGGCTGACCGGGAGCGTTTCCTTCTCGAGATCGAGGAGGCCCCGGCGCGTCTTCGGACCGCAGTCTCCGGCCTCGCCGAGGCGCAGCTCGACACGCCGTACCGCGACGGGGGCTGGACCGCGCGGCAGGTCGTCCATCACGTCCCCGACAGCCACCTGAACAGCTACATGCGCTTCCGCCTCGCGCTGACCGAGGAGGAGCCGACCATCCGGCCCTACCACGAGGACCGATGGGCCGAGTTGTCCGACGCGCGGACGGCCCCGGTGGAGGTCTCCCTGGCGCTCCTCGAATCACTGCATCGGCGATGGGCTCTCCTGCTTCGTTCCCTGACGCCCGAGCAGTGGACCCTGCGGTTCCGCCATCCCGAGCTGGGCATAGTGCCCCTCGACAGGAACCTGGCGCTTTACGCCTGGCACGGCCGGCATCACGTCGCCCATATCACGTCGCTCCGCGAGCGGAGGGGCTGGCTCTGAACAAATGGGCCATCGCCGCCATCAGCGTGGCGATCACAGCGGCCATCGCCGCGCTGGCGCTCTACCTGGGCGCCTGGGCCTTCGACACGAAGCGATACTCGACCCACCAGACTCGGCTGCGGCACCTGGTGGAGCGCGGCGCGCTCCTCGACCAGGTCACTCGCGGCCTCGAGGACGAGGGGAGCCCGCTCCTCGGGGCGCCCCGGAGCCGCGAGGAGCTGGAACACTTCGCGAGGGAGCGCGGGCGCACGAAAGCGCCCGAGATCCTCGAAAAAGGAAATCGCTGGCCCGCCACGCGAGTCTTTCTCGCCAGCGACATGATCTAC
This sequence comes from Vicinamibacteria bacterium, assembly GCA_041493035.1. Taxonomy (GTDB): domain Bacteria; phylum Acidobacteriota; class Vicinamibacteria; order Fen-336; family Fen-336; genus JBGPYB01. Next base: position 39,979 of record JBGPYB010000019.1, read on the forward strand.
TTCATCTACTTCGACGATGGCGGCGTGATGAAGGACTTCACGTGCATCGGCCGGTGACGGCGCCGTGCTAGGCTTCCCGGGTGCTGGCGTGCCTTCTCGCCCTCCTGGCCGCGACACCGGCGCCTGAAGGGCATCCGCTTTTCTACTGGGGGGCTCGGCCCCCGATCGTAGCCGTCGAGACAGGAACGGACAAGGGCACCGAGGCGCGCGTCGTGGAGGTTCACGCCGCCGTGGACTCGGCCGGGCTCGTGATTCGCTTCACCTTCGACCGACCCGTCGCCGAGGCGCTCCATCTCTCCGACGGGTCCCCGGTCTCGGGCCGGCTGAGCGCCTCGCTCTACGCCGACGTCGACGACGATCGCGGCACGGGGTTCGATCAGGGTGCGAGTGACGTTCGAACTGGCGCCGACCGGCGCATCGACATCGGCTCGGTGTCGATGGGAGAGGACCCCGACGAAAAGCGTCCGTCGAGCGTCCTCGTGGCCGCGACCGTGTACTCGCTCACCCGCGAGGGGCGCCGTCGCACACTATGGCGGGCGGATGACGAATCCGAACCGCGTCGCGTCTCAGCCCACGGGGAATGGGTCGAGGTGCGTCTCCCGCCCGAGGCTCTGACTCCCGGACGAAGCACCCGTCTGATCCTGGTGACACCGGCCGGGCCCAGAGACGGGCGTCTCGTGACGGGCGCTCTTCCGCCTCCCTGAGCTTTATTCAGGCCTCGCTCCCCGCCTGGGAAACCATCTCGGTGGCTTCGGGCGCGCGGCGGAGCAGCCCGAGGCGCTTCATCTTCTCGTGGAGAGTCGTGGGGAGCAGTCCGAGCCCAGCGGCGGCCCGGCGCTGGTTCCCGGCCGATTCCACGAGAGCCATCTCGATGAGGCTGCGTTCGTAGTCGTCCACAAGGGTCTTGAGGTTCATCCGCGTTCCTCCTGAATGCGTCGTTCGTCCCTCTCGAAGGCCGTTTCGTCCCAGACGATGCCTTCCCCGTTCTCGTCTCGTTCGTCTAGATTAAGACGCCACTCGTGGTACGAAGGTTCTCCAAGTTTGTGGGCGACCGCGTTGTACGTTAGGGTCCGCGGGCGATGGGTCACGTTGTCTTCCTGGGCGGAAACGGACACTGCGCCGCGCGTCTCGACGGCGCGCGGGCTGCCCTCAAAGGGCTGAGGTCACCGCTGACTCTCGTTGACGTCGACTACCCGGGCTTCGAGGGACGCTCACGGGCGACGCACCCAGACGCCTTCCTGGATGCGGTCCACTCCTCGATGGCCGCAGCCGTGCCCCCTGAGAGGCGCGTCCTGCTCTACGGAACCGGCGTCGGCGGCCTGTTGCTCCTCTGTCTCAGGGCGAGAGGAGAATGGATGGATACGCCGCTGCTTCTCCAGGCTCCGATCCTGTGGGGACTGGAACGGAGGCGTCTTCCCGCGGTGATGCGTGTGGCGCCTGTCAGGAGTTTGCTCCACACCCTCTTCGCGGTCCCGCTGTTCCAGCGGTGGTTCGTGGGCCGCTACTTCACGCGGCCCTTGGACCCGGCGGAGCGCGCGTCCTTCTTCAGCGGCTACGCTCGCTGCTCGGCGCTTCCGGACCTCTTCGCGTGGCTCGGCCCGCCGCTCCTCCGCCGCCTGGAGACCGCTTTCCAAGGGGCGCCGGAGCGCGTGGCGCGCGTCTCGGTCTGGTGGGGAGGACGCGACCGGGTCGTGGGCCAGGGCGAGCTGCGGACCACCGAAGCGGCGCTCGGCGTTCGCTGGCCGGTCACGATCTTCCCCAAGTGGGGGCACTACCCAATGATCGACGCTCCCGAGGAGTGGGTGGACGCTCTCGCTGCGATCGTCGATCGACTTTAGTGCCCCGGACTCGGGTTCAGCTCGCCGGCCTCGATGCGGACCGTCAGCCGGTTCTGCTTTGGCGGGAGCGGGCACGTCGCGAACGGCGTGAAGGCGCACGGCGGGCTGTAGGCCTTGTTGAAGTCGAGAACCACCTGCCCGTCCTTCGGCATGTCGGCGTACAGGAAGCGTCCCGCGCCGTACGTTTCCTTGGGGGCTGTTTCGTCGCGAAAGATGATGAACAGCTCGTTGGAGCCCGGCTCCTCGATGACGGGATCGAGCCGCACCTCGTGTCCGTTCAGCGTGAACACGAGGTAGCCCGGGCGTGGCATGTCGCTCACCTGACCCAGGATGTTGGGGACCTGGATGATCGTGGGGGCCGAGACGAAGCGAGCCGTCACCCGGTAGGCTTCCTTCACCGGAAACCAATGAAGGCCCCCGAAGGCTTTCCGCTGTGCGCTCTGCATGTCCTTCAGGCGGACTCCGTAGCGCCCTCCCCGCTCGATCACTTGCATCGTCAGGGTGCCGATCTTCAGGATGTCCTCTTCCTTGGCCGTGTCGGGTCGAAGGATCCCACCGAGCGCGGGCTTCCCGCTCAGCGTAGCCGACACTCCGGGCGCCAGTTGGAACCGCGCCTCACCGGCGTGGAAGGTGAAGACACCGGCTTGTGCTGGAGCCGAAGCGGGGAGGATGATCTCGTTTCCCTTGTCGCTGCCGAAGCGATTCTCCCCTTCCTTGAGCCAGAAGAGGCCGGCGACTGTGAGCCACCCGCCGTCGGCCTTGAGACGCGCCTCGCGGGTCGCTCTCCAGGACTGGATCTCCGCCTCGTAGCCGGGAATCGCTCCTCCGGCGGTGGGCGCCATGGCGAGGGCGAGCATGCCCACGAACGAGAGCCCGCGCCTGACCGAATACCTGCCGAGATCTATCTCCATGCTCCGATCGTGACTGACGGCCAAGGATATCACCGGGCGCGCGGCCTGGAGGACGTAGGCGACCTCACTTGAATGTCGCGAGCCGCTCGTTCATGCTTGCGCTCCCGGATCGCCACAAGATCATGACTTCACCCCGCAGGACCAGCCTTCTGTGATCATCGGGGAGCGCGCCCGACGTCCCGACGCACCGGACAAGGCCAAGGGGACGGCCCGCTACGTTCGCGACATCGCTGTCGCCGGGGCTCTGGATGCCGGGGCGCTGCGGTCACCTCATCCCCATGCCCGCATTCTCGATGTGGACACGGCGAGAGCCCGTGCCGTGCCGGGAGTTCGCGCGGTTCTTACCGCCCGCGACATCCCGGGGAAGAACGTGCTTCCGCTCATTCAGTCCGACTGGCTGGCACTGGCGGGGGAATACGTCCGTCACGTCGGTGAGGCTGTAGCGCTCGTCGCCGCCGAAAGCCCCCAGGCTCTGGCGGCCGGGCTCGCTGCCCTTCGCGTCGAGTACGAGCCTCTCGAGGCGCTCCTCGACATGGAGCAGGCCCTCGTCACCGGCGAGGTCATGGCGCAATGGAAGGTGCGGCGGGGAGAGGCGGCGGTGGCGCTCTCCCGCGGTGATCTCGTCGTCGTGGAAGCGGTCTATCGGACACCGCCACAGGCCCACGTGCCGCTGGAGCCGGGCGGCGTGATCGCGCAGCCCGACGGTTTTGGCGGGATGCTCGTCCAAGGAGCGATGGAGAGCCCCTTCCTCGTGCGTCAGGCCGTCGCGTCGGTCCTCGGATGCGATGCCAACCGTGTCCGCGTGACCCAGACGGTGACGGGCGGGGGCTTCGGCGGGAA
>JBGPYB010000034.1:0-33141 GCA_041493035.1 Vicinamibacteria bacterium
AAACAGGACAACAACGCGCAGGCTCAGGAACAGGCCGCCAAGCGCACGACGGACACCCAGCAGGCCGCGGCCGCAGAACGCACGAAGGCTCAGGAACAGCAGAAGGCCAATGCGCAGGCCCAGGCGGACAAGCGCGCGACGGATCAGCAGGCGCGTGCTCAGCAGCAGAACGACCAGAAGCAGCGCAGTCAGCAACAAGCGGATCAGCAGCGCGCGAAGGCTCAGGAACAGCAGAAGGCCAACGCGCAGGCCCAGGCGGACAAACACGCGCAGGACCAGCAGGCGAAGGACAAGGGCAAGAAGAGCCCCAAAGCTTCGCCGACGCCACCACCGGCTGGGAAGCAGGAGTAGGCGGGCACTTGAGCAAGCAGTGCAGATCTCCGGAAGCGAAGGGGCCGGCTGCCACGGAGGCGACATTCCGTCGTCCCGCGGCGCTCGGCCCTCCCGCTCACGCGTCGAGTCGCTCGACGGTGAGCACAGGAGGACGTGATGCTCATGACGATTCTGGTCGTGCTTGGAATTCTATGGTTGTTGGGATTCAGTCTGCACATCGGCGGGGGACTGATCCACGTGCTGCTGGTCGTGGCGCTGGTGCTCTTTATCCTGAACCAGCTGGGTGGACGCCGACTGGCGTGAAGCCGCATCAACAGTTGGACGTCTGAAAGGAAGCTCTCGATGGATCCACAAACGGTCGCCGCCGACGAAGCCCGCCGCATCGCACAGCACGAGCTCGTGAAGAGCAAGCTGGAGGAGGACGTCCACGCCCGCATCGCCCGGGAGTCTGCCGCGAGCAGCCCGGCGGAGCAGGACGAGGTGAAGTCGGTGGCGGCCGGCCTGAAGCACAAGGCCACGAGGGAAGTGGCCGATACCGAGGGCGAGCTACAGCGGGCCCGCCTCATGACCCGCGTCTCGCAGGTGGGGGACTATGTCTTCTGCCTGATCTATGGACTGATCGGCCTCGAGATCGTCCTTCAGCTCTTTGGGGCGCGGCAGGCCAGCGGCTTCAAGCGCCTGCTCGACGTAGTCACGCTGCCGGTGCTGGGCCCATTCCGCGGGCTCATGCCGGACCCCGCCGTCGGCTCCATGCGGTTGATGCTGTCCTATGTCGTCGCCCTGGTCGTCTACGTTCTCTTGCACCTGGCATTCAATGGCCTCCTTCGACTCTTCGCGCAACGAAAGTCGAGCATCTAGCCTCCATGACCCACGGCCACGAGTCGCACCCGACTGGATGGGCTTGGGGAGTCGCGGCCCGGGTCTACTCGGGTATACGCCAACGCGATGGAAAGACGTTGGTCAGCGTGAACGGTTGGCCCCTCGATCCGCGTTCGAGCCTCCGGAGCCCGTCGGTCACGGCCTTCGACTGGGGTTACGAGGGTCATGGCGGTCCGGAGCAGCTCGCGCTGGCCATTCTCTCCGATCACTTCGGTGGCCCGGGAGGGGCTCGCCGGCACTACGAGACCTTCACGCGGCGCGTGATCGGTCGACTGCCCAGGGACAGCTGGACCCTGACGGGCGCGGAAATCAAGGCGTCTTGTGCCGAAGGTGAGCAATGATGCCATCGCCGTCGTCAGCGGTCTGCTCGCCCTCTGGCTCTTGCTCTCCCTCAAGGTGCTGAAGGACTACGAGTGGGGAGTGATCTTCCGGATGGGCCAGCTCCTTCCGAAGGCCCTGGGGCCCGGCCTCGTGGTCGTGGCCTGGCCTGTCGATCGCATGGTGCGGGTCAGCCTCAAGACCATCGTGCTCGAGGTGCCGTTGCAGGATCCGATAGAGGAGGGCGACGTCCCCGTCAGGGTCAACGCCGTGGTGCATTTCCGTGTGACCGACTCCCTGAAGGCGGTGGCTCGGAGGGGCCAGGACCCCCACGCGACCACGGAGATGGACCGCGCGACACTCCCCAGCCGGCTCGGCCAGGACCATCTGGACGGGCTGCACTCGGAACGCGAGCGGCTCGGCGCGCTCCGGCAGGAGGTGATCGACCGGCACACGGACGCCCGGGTGGGCAAGGACTCAGAGATCGCCATCAAGGCGGTCGTGGACGTGCCCCAGGAGCTGAAGCGGGTCATGGCGGAACAGGCCGCGCGCGAAGGTGAGGTTCGCGCTCATATCGCGGCGGCCGAGCACTCGGATGTCGCGCCCCTTTCGCTGCAACTCGGGTCGGAGCTCGCTCCGGAGAGCGACTCCTCAGTCGCCTTTCCAATCCCCGGCGACTGGCTGACGGCGCTATTCGCGTCGAGTGAGACGTCGGCGTTTACGGTCGCAAGCCGGACGGAGCAGGGATAGAAGATGATCGTAAACAACCGGACGGACCAGATCCAGATCGCCAGGGTGATCGGGATCCCCATCTACGTCCACTTCAGCGGACTGGTCATCTTCGGCCTGGTCGTCTGGACCTTGTCGACGGGCTACTTTCCGGCGCAGCACCCGGATCTCCCGGCCGTCTCCTACTGGGCCAAGGGCCTCGTGGCGTCGGTCCTCCTCTTCGTCTCCATCATCCTCCACGAGCTGGGACATGCCGTCGTCGCCCTCCGTCGTGGCCTGCGCACCCGGTCGATCACCCTCTTCATCTTCGGAGGCGTCGCACAGCTCGAGAGTGACCCCAAGGATGGACGCGCCGAGTTCTGGATGGCGGCTGCCGGGCCCCTGGTCAGCCTCACCCTGGCGGGCCTCTTCTACACTTGCGCGATCCTCCCGTTTGCGGGTCCTTCGACCACAGCGGTGGCGAAGTATCTGGCGCTGATCAACCTGATCCTCGCGGTCTTCAACCTGCTTCCGGCCTTCCCGATGGATGGCGGACGGCTCTTGCGCGGCGCTCTCTGGGGACCTCTTGGCAAGGTGCGCGCCACATGGATCGCCAGCGGAGCAGGGACCTTCTTCGCCTTCTTCCTCATCTTCTCTGGAGTCTTCAGCCTGCTCCGGGGGGATTCCTTCGCCGGCGTCTGGTACGTCCTGCTGGGATGGCTCATCAAGAACGGCGCTGCGGCCGGCTTTCAGCAAGCGCGCTTCGACGAGACCCTTCGTTCCGTCACCGTCCGCGAGGCCATGGTGGAGAGCGTCGCGACGATACCCGGCAGCGGCTCTGTCGGGGAAGCGGCGAGCGGACGCCTCATGCGAGACGGCCACCGAAGCTACCCGGTCATGCGGAGCGATTCGGTCGTCGGCCTCATCTTCCGCAAGGACGTGTCGCGACTTTCGGCGGAGGAGAGAGAGTCGACATCCGTTCAAGGCGCCATGCGCCCGCTGACGGATGCCATGGTCATTGATCCGGAGGCCATGCTCCCGGCGGCGATCGCCAAGATGGCCCAAGCGAGGACGCGGCGGCTCCTGGTCGTGGAGGGAGATCGACTGCTGGGCCTGCTGACGATAAACGGAGTGATACGCCGCCTGCAAGGGGGTGGCACATAAAGGAAAGAGACGGGACTCCTGCGACTCTTCGCGCAAAGGAAGGCGAGCATCTAGCGGAGTGGTGAGCAGAGTCCTCTCTGCCACCCGCCCACGTCAGGCTCCTGCGAGGACCTTCTCGTACGCCGCGAGGCGCGAGGCGTAGAGGGGAAAGCGATCGCAGATCTTCTGAACATCGCGCTTGACGTCTGCCAACTCGGTTTCGTTCTCGACGCTCTTCAAGGCGCGCGAGATGAGCTGGCCGATCAGTTCCATCTCCTTTTCTCTCATCCCTCGCGTCGTGAGGGCCGGCGTCCCGATGCGGATCCCGGAGGCGACCATCGGCTTGTTCGTGTCGAAGGGGATCGTGTTCTTGTTCACGGTGATGCCGGCGCGATCGAGCGCCGCCTCGGCCGCCTTCCCCGTGATCCCACGGCTGAAGACGTCGACGAGAATCAAGTGGGTGTCGGTTCCGCCGGAGACGAGGCGCCATCCTTCCGCGGCCAGGCTCGCGGCCAGTGCCTTCGCATTGGCCACGATCTGTTGTTGATAGGTCTTGAACTCGGGAGCGAGCGCCTCCTTGAAGGCCACGGCCTTGGCGGCGATAACGTGCATGAGCGGACCACCCTGCACCCCCGGAAAAACACGCCGATCGAGTTCTTTCGCCCACTTCTCCTGGCAGAGGATCATTCCACCGCGTGGGCCGCGGAGCGTCTTGTGGGTCGTGGTGGTGACGAACTCGCAGTGGGGGACAGGGCTCGGGTGCAGGCTGGCGACGATGAGACCGGCGACGTGGGCGACGTCGGCCATGATTGGCGCGCCCACCGCATCCGCCACCTTTCGCACCGCAGGGAAGTCGATGATCCGAGGATAGGCGCTGGCCCCGACCACGATCATCTTCGGCTTGTGCTCGAGGGCGAGGCTCATCATCGCGTCGTAGTCGATCCGCTCGTCCTCCTTGCGCACGCCATAGGGGACGATGTTGAAGTAGAGGCCCGAGAAGTTGAGGGGACTGCCGTGGGTCAGATGCCCGCCGTGGGAGAGGTTCATGCCTAGCACCGTGTCGCCGGGCTTCACCGCCGTCATGTAGACGGCCATGTTCGCCTGGGCCCCCGAGTGGGGCTGCACGTTCGCGTGGTCGGAACCAAAGAGTTGCTTGGCGCGGTCGATAGCCAGGCGCTCTGCCACGTCTACGAACTCGCATCCGCCGTAGAAGCGCCTCCCCGGGTACCCTTCGGCGTACTTGTTCGTGAGCACCGACCCCAGCGCCTCGAGGACGGCCTCCGACACGAAGTTCTCCGAGGCGATCATCTCGAGCTGTGATCCCTCCCGGCGCGTCTCGTTCCGGAGGACGTCGGCGATCTCGGGGTCAACGCGGGACAGATTCTCCATGGCGAAAGTATAAGTCCTGGGCAGTGCGAGTCATCGCCGCCGCGTGACATAGAATCCTTGCGCCCATGAAACCCGAAGGCGTCGCTCTCCTCACTCGAAAGGGGGAGACCCGCGTCCTCCGAGGCCATCCGTGGATCTTCCGGTCCGACGTCGCCCGCGTAGACGGCGCGTCCCCGGGCTCGGTCGTCCGCGTCCAAGGGACTCACGGGAAGCCGCTGGGCTTCGCCCTCCACTCGACGCGCTCCGAGATTCGGCTGCGGATGATCGAGCGCAGCTCGGAGCTCAGCGCAAACTGGCTTCGCGATCGCCTGGCCGCAGCCATCGCGTGGCGCGAGACGGTGGCGGCTGGGGCCGCGGCCTGCCGGCTCGTCCACGGCGAAGGGGACGGCCTGCCATCGCTCGTCGTGGATCGCTACGGCGACTACCTCGCGATCCAGACCCTGTCGCAGGGAACCGAGCGGATGAAGGACGCCATCGTCGGGGCGCTGGTGGAGCTCCTGTCGCCCAAGGGGATCCTGGAGCGGAATGATCCGCGGGTACGCTCTCTCGAGGGGCTCGAGTCGCGAGTGGGCCTGCTCCACGGCGAGGTGCCCGACATCGTCCACGTCGACGAGGGGGGCATCATCCTCGAAGCCGACCTGTGGAAGGGGCAGAAGACAGGGCTATTCCTCGACCAGCGCGAGAACCATCTGATGGCGCGATCATACGCTCGCGGCCGCGTTCTCGATGGCTTCACCTACCACGGCGGCTTTGCCCTGAGCGTGGCCCGGCAAGCGGAGCAGGTGATCGCCGTGGACCTCTCGGCCGAGGCTTTGGAGCGCGTGAAGAGCAACGCGGCCCGCAACGGCCTCGCCAACGTCGAGACCCGTGACGCCAACGTCTTCGACCTGCTCCGCGAGCTCCATGCCAAGGGCGAGCGCTTCTCGACGGTAATCCTGGACCCGCCGGCCTTCGCCAAGAGCAAGGACGCCGTCGAGAAAGCGCGCCGCGGCTACAAGGACATCAACCTCCGGGCGCTGAGGCTGCTGGAGCCGGGGGGTTGTCTCATCACCTGTTCCTGTTCGTACCACGTCCACGAGTCGGACTTGGAGGAGATTCTCGCCGACGCCGCGGTGGACGCCGGGGCCACGGTCACGGTAGTCGAAAAACGCCGCCAGGGCCGGGACCACCCGGTCGTCCTGGGCGTCCCCGAGACGTACTACCTCAAGTGCTTCGTGCTGCGGAAGCTGGCCTGAGCTAGATCTCGTCCGACGCTTCGGTGATCCCCTCGAACAGGAAGGTCGACAGGTAGCGCTCGCCGGTGTCGGGAAGCATGGCCAGCAGCACCGAGCCGGCCGGGGCTTTCTCGGCGACCTTGACCGCGGCCGCGAAGGTGCCTCCCGAAGACACGCCGCAGAAGATCCCTTCCTTCTGGGAGAGGGCGCGGGCGGCGTCACGAGCCTCGACGTCGGTCACCAGGACCACTTCGTCGTAAATCTTCTTGTTGAAGACCTTCGGGACGAAGTCCGGGTTCCATCCCTGGATCTTGTGGGGCTGCCACTCCCCCTTCGACACGATGGGTGCGCCTGCCGGCTCGGTGTAGACGATCTTGGTCTCGGGGCGGGCCACCTTCAGGACCTCGCCCACGCCCATGATAGTGCCACCGGTCCCGATGCCGCTCACGAAGTAGTCGAGGCGGCGGCCGGCAAAGTCGCGGAGGATCTCGGGGGCCGTCGTGTTCCGGTGATACTCGGGGTTCGAGGGGTTCTCGAACTGCTGCGGAAAGAACCAGCCGTGCTTCTTCGCCAGCTCCTCGGCCTTCTTGACCATCCCCGTGCCGCGTTCCGCCGCCGGCGACAGGACAACCTTGGCGCCCAAGGCCTTCATGAGCTTGCGCCGCTCCACGCTGAAGCTGTCGGACATGATGGCCACGAACGGGTACCCCTTCACGGCGCAGACCATGGCGAGGGCGATCCCCGTGTTGCCCGATGTCGGCTCGATGACGGTCATCCCCGGTTTCAGGACGCCGCGGCGCTCCGCGTCCTCGATCATCGCGATGGCGAGGCGGTCCTTCACCGAGCTCATCGGGTTGAAGGCCTCGACCTTCACGTAGATCGTGGTGTTGGCGGGCGCCAGCTTGTTGATGCGGACGACCGGCGTGTTCCCGATCGTGCCGAGGATGCTGTCGTGGATCATGAGATTGCCTCCTACCGGAGAAGTGAGGATCCTAGCATGCTCCCACCCGGCACGTACCAAGGTCCTAGGAAAAGCCGGCAGCCGGTGAAGTGGTGTGCCGAATCACCACTCGCTGTTGAATCATAACGCTCATATTACTTGACAATCATACGCTTAGATCGTAGATTCAGACTCGGAGGCTGCGATGCGCTTGGATCAGTTCACCGTAAAGGGCCAGGAGGCCTTGACTTCCGCCCAGACGCGCGCCGAAAAGAGCGACCATCCCGAGGTCACGACCGAGCATCTTCTGGCGACCCTGCTCGCCCAGGAGGGGGGCGTCGTCCCATCGGCGCTCGGCAAGCTGGGAGTGAACGCAGGAGCGCTGGCAAGCGACGTCGAGGCGTCCCTCGCTTCCCTTCCGCGCACCCAGGGAAGCGCCACCCACGTGGCGTCGAAGCTTGACGGCGCCCTCAAGCAGGCGCTGCGCGAGGCCGAGGCCCTCAAGGATCAGTACGTCTCCACGGAGCACCTGCTTCTAGCCCTCCTTGAAGGGAAAACGCCGGCGGCCGAAGCTCTCAAGCGCCATGGCGTCGCCCGCGATGCCGTCCTCGCTGTCCTCCGCGAGATCCGCGGCAACCAGCGCGTCACGGATCCGAACGCGGAGGACCGCTACCAGGCGCTCGAGCGCTACGCCCGCGACCTCACGGACCTGGCCCGCAAGGGAAAGCTCGATCCGGTCATCGGGCGCGACGACGAAGTGCGGCGGGTCATCCAGGTCCTCTCCCGGCGCACCAAGAACAACCCGGTCCTCATCGGCGAGCCCGGCGTCGGCAAGACGGCCATCGTCGAGGGCCTGGCCCAGCGCATCGTCTCGGGGGACGTGCCGGAGTCCCTGAAGAACAAGCGTGTCGTGGCCCTGGACCTCGGTGCGCTCATCGCGGGCGCCAAGTACCGAGGCGAGTTCGAGGACCGGCTGAAGGCGGTGCTCAAGGAAGTCCAGGAATCGAGCGGCGAGGTCATCCTGTTCATCGACGAGCTGCACACCATGGTGGGCGCGGGGGCGGCCGAAGGATCGATGGATGCCTCCAACATGCTGAAGCCCGCCCTCGCGCGCGGCGAGCTGCGTTGCGTGGGCGCCACGACACTGAACGAATACCAGAAGTACGTCGAGAAGGACGCGGCGCTGGAGCGGCGCTTCCAGCCCGTCTACGTCGGCGAGCCCGACGTGGCCGGAACCATCGCGATCCTGCGCGGCCTGAAGGAGCGATACGAGGTTCACCACGGCGTGCGGATCCAGGATTCGGCCCTGGTCGCCGCGGCGACGCTGTCCCACCGCTACATCGCCGATCGGTTCCTCCCCGACAAGGCCATCGACCTCATGGACGAGGCCGCGAGCCGCCTCCGCATCGAGATCGACAGCCTCCCGACCGAGATCGACGAGGTCGAGCGGAAGCTCGTTCAGCTCGAGATCGAGCGCACCGCCCTCAAGAAAGAGAAGGACAAGGCGTCCAAAGAGCGCCTCGCGAAGATCGAGCGGGAAGCGGCCGACTTGAAGGAGCAGTCGGCGGCGATGAAGGCCCACTGGCAGCAGGAGAAAGAGGCCATCGGCCGCATCCGCTCGCTCAAGGAGAAACTCGAGAAAACGCGTTTCGAGGTCGAGAAGGCGACCCAGCAGGGGGATCTGGCGAAAGCAGCCGAGCTTCAGTACGGCACGCTTCCAAACCTCGAGAAGGACGTCGAGGTCGAGAATCGCAAGCTCGCCGAGCTTCAGAAGACCCAGCGGATGCTCAAGGAGGAGGTCGACTCCGAAGACGTCGCCGAGGTCGTGGCGAAGTGGACGGGGATACCCGTCACGCGGATGTTGGAGAGCGAGGTCGAGCGGCTCCTCCACATCGAAGACAAGCTGCGGCAGAGGGTAGTGGGGCAGGACGAAGCGCTGCTTCTCGTGGCGAACGCCGTGCGGCGCTCACGAGCGGGACTCGGTGACCCGCGGCGGCCCGTGGGCTCGTTCCTGTTCATGGGGCCGACGGGTGTTGGGAAGACGGAGTTGGCCCGGGCTCTCGCCGAGTTCCTCTTCGACGACGAGCGCGCCATGGTCCGCATCGACATGTCGGAATACATGGAGAAGCATTCCGTCTCCCGACTCGTCGGCGCTCCTCCGGGATATGTGGGCTACGACGAAGGAGGGCAGCTCACCGAGGCGATCCGTCGGCGGCCCTATGCCGTTGTCCTCTTCGATGAGATCGAGAAGGCGCACCCCGACGTCTTCCACATTCTTCTTCAGGTCCTGGACGAGGGGCGCCTCACCGACGGCAAGGGGCGTACCGTCGACTTCCGGAACACGGTCCTCATCATGACCTCCAACGTGGCCTCGGACCTGATCCAGGAGATGGCACATCACGAGTCTGCCGACATGAAGGACCGGCTCATGGACGCGCTACGGCGCACGTTCCGCCCCGAGTTCCTGAATCGCATCGACGAGATCGTCACCTTCAAGAACCTCGGGCCCGGAGAGATCCACCGGATCGTCGACATCCAGCTTGAGGACCTGCGCAAGCGGCTGGCCGACCGGAAGATCAGCATAACTCTCACCGCCGCGGCCAAGGACCGGCTCGCGGAACAGGGGTACGACCCGGTCTTCGGCGCGCGACCGCTGAAGAGGACCCTCCAGCGGATGGTGGAGAACCCGCTGGCCGTCGAGGTCCTGGCCGGACGCTTCGGCGAAGGGGACCAAATCGTCGTCGACGCGACCGGGGGAGCCGAGACGCTCCACTTCACGAAAGAGGTTCTAGCTCCGGTCGGGAACTGATCTTCTCGGCAGCCGGGGCCGCGGCGAGTCCACGAGATTGGACGCAGCGGCCGTCGGAAATTCCGCTAGAATCCGTGGGCTCGCCCCGCACGGGCTCGAGAGGAGACTCCATGCCAAATCCCTGCTTGCGGCCACTGGCCACCGCGTTGACCCTTGCCCTTCTGTTCACCGGGAGTAGAACCATGGCCCATGCAGACGATCTGGCGCTTCCAGACATCCCCTTCCAGAACTACGTCCTGCCGAACGGCCTGACGCTCGTCGTCCACGAGGACCACAAGGCTCCGATCGTGGCGGTCAACGTCTGGTACCACGTGGGGTCTAAGAACGAGAGGCCCGGCAAGACGGGCTTCGCCCATCTCTTCGAGCACCTGATGTTCAACGGGAGCGAGCACTTCAACGACGACTACTTCAAGGTGGTCGAGAAGGTCGGCGCCACGGACCTGAACGGCACGACCAACAACGACCGGACCAACTACTTCCAGAACGTGCCGGTCTCGGCCCTCGACACGATTCTCTGGATGGAGTCGGACCGGATGGGCCATCTCGTCGGCGTCATCGACCAACCGCGCCTCGACGAGCAACGCGGCGTCGTTCAGAACGAGAAGCGACAGGGAGAGAACGAGCCCTACGGCCAGGCCTTCGACTTCATCGGGGAAAACACGTACCCGAAGGGGCACCCCTATTCGTGGACGGTGATCGGGTCGATGGAGGATCTGAGCGCCGCATCCCTCGACGACGCGAAGGAGTGGTTCAAGGGCTACTACGGAGCCGCGAACGCCGTGCTGGTGATCGCGGGGGACGTGAAGCCCGACGAGGTCAAGAAGAAAGTCGATCACTACTTCGGCGACATCCCCTCGGGTCCCCCCGTCGCCCGCCACAACGCGTGGGTGGCTCCGCGCAAGGGCGTCCATCGGCAGCAGATGGAGGACCGCGTGCCGCAGGCGCGCCTCTACAAGGTCTGGAACACGCCACAGTTGGGATCCGCCGAGGACCCCCGCCTGGACCTCATCGCGTCGGTGCTAGCGACCGGCAAGACCTCGCGCCTCTACAAGCGGCTCGTCTATGACGATCAGATCGCGACCGACGTGAACGCGTTCCAGTACTCGCGGGAGATCGGCAGCCTGTTCGTGGTCCAGGCGACGGCACGCCCGGGAGGGGATCTTGCGGCGGTGGAGCGAGCCGTCGACGAGGAGATGGCCCGGCTGATCGCGGAAGGCCCGACCCCGGACGAAGTGCAGCGGGCTCGCACCCAGGACTTTGCGCGGTTCGTGCGGGGCGTCGAGCGGATCGGCGGCTTCGGCGGCAAGTCCGACGTCCTCGCCCAAAGCCAGGTGTTTCTGGGCAGTCCCGACGCCTACAAGAAGCGGTACGAGCACGTGCGAAGCGCTACCGCCACGGATCTCAAGGAGACGGCCAAGACCTGGCTGTCCGACGGCGTCTACGTTCTCGAGGTTCATCCCTTCCCCGAGTACCAGGCGGCGACGGCGGGCGCCGATCGCTCCAAGGTACCCGACGCCGGGACTCCCCCCGCGGCTCGCTTTCCCGCTTTCCAGCGGGCCACGCTCCCGAACGGCCTGAAGCTCGTCGTCGCGGAGCGCCATGCGGTCCCCGTCGTCAGCTTCGACCTGCTCGTGGATGCCGGCTTCGCCTCGGACCAGCTCGCCACGCCCGGAACGGCCAAGCTGGCCGGCAATCTCCTCGACGAAGGAACGAAGACGAAGACGGCCCTCGAGATCAGCGACGCCCTCGCGGGGCTCGGAGCCCAGTTGAACACGGGATCGAGCGTCGACACCACGACGGTGTCGCTCTCGGCCTTGAAGGCGAAACTGGACGCTTCGCTGGAGCTCTTCGCCGACGTCGTGCAGAACCCCTCGTTCCCCCAGGAGAATTTCGACCGACAGAAGAAGCAGCAGCTCGCCGAGATCCAACAGGAGGGCGTTGAGCCGTTCTCCCTCGCGCTCAGAGTGCTGCCGCGGCTCATCTATGGCGAGAAACACGCCTACGGTACGCCCCTCACGGGCTCGGGGACGGCCTCTTCGATCACGAAGCTCACGCGGGAGGAGGTCGCGCGCTTCCACTCGACCTGGTTCAAGCCAGGGAACGCGACCCTCGTCGTCGTCGGTGACACGAGCCTCGCGGAGGTCCAGCCCCGGATCGAGAAGCTCTTTGCGAATTGGAAGGGAGGAGAAGTCCCCAAGAAGAACGTGGGGCCGGCTCTCGCGCGCTCTGCCTCGGCGGTGTACATCCTCGACCGGCCAGGTGCCCTTCAGTCGGTGATCCTCGCGGGCCACGCCGCCCCGCCGCGGAACAATCCCCAAGAAATCGGCATCGAAACGATGAACAACGTGCTGGGCGGGCAGTTCAGCTCCCGGTTGAACCTGAACCTGCGCGAGGACAAGCACTGGTCCTACGGGGCCGGGTCGTTCTTCTTCGCCGCTCGCGGGGAGCGCCCTTACGTGGCCTACGCGCCGGTGCAGACCGACAAGACGAAGGAGTCGCTGGTGGAGGTCGGAAAAGAGCTGCGGGGCATCGGCGGCGACCGGCCCGTGACGGCCGAGGAGCTGTCCTTCGCCCAGAAAGCGCGGACCCTCGCCCTGGCCGGCCATTGGGAGACCGCGGGGGCCGTGGGGCGCTCACTGCAGGAGATCGTCTCTTACGGTCTCGACGATCACTACTACGATACCTACGCAGCTAAGGTCTCGGCCCTCACGCTGAAGGACGTCAAGGAGGCGGCCCGAGTCGTGCAGCCCGACAAGATGATCTGGGTCGTCGTGGGCGACCGGGCCAAGATCGAAGCGGGTGTCCGGGAGCTGAACCTGGGCCCGTTGCAGTTCCTGGACGCCGACGGCAACGTGCTCGGCGCAGTCGGAAAGTGATCGTGAACTCCGCCCGAGGATCTGCTAAAGTCCACCGTATTCGACCGCAGGAGGTGGACTCATGAAGCTCCGGGGAGTTCTGTGTGTCAGTGTCGTTGGCGCGATTCTCCTGCCCGTGGGGGCTCGCGCACAATCGCTGGCCGACCTGCTTCCGCGCCTCATCTCGGAGTCGGTGACGATGTCTTCGACAGCTACTCTTCCTACTGGAAGCGGCAATCCTCACGAAGCCCACTTCCTTCCCGCGGCGGCACAGTTCAAGGCGCCGTACGCTCTGAACGGCGCCATCGTGAGCCAGCTCGCGACCTTCCCATTGGGCTCGTCCTCCGGGGGCTTCACGTACTCGAGCGACACGCCTACGGGGATCCCAAAGCGGAGCAGCAGCAACTTCGGCCCGGCCTTCGCGGAGCGCGCCCTCACCATCGGCCGGGGGAAGTTCAGCGCGGGCGTCAACTACGAGCACGTGGAGTTCGACCGGTTCGACGGTGTCGCCCTGAACGGAGGCCCGAAGTTCTACCTCCAACACAACGACTGCTGCCCGAACCAGCTCCCTGATGGGACGCCCAATCCGAAAGCAGGGGTCGGACCCACGCAGGACGCAACTCCCTTCTTCGAGGGAGACCTGGTCCAGGATGTCTTGAACCTGTCGGTGAAGACCGACACCGTCGCGATCTTCGCAAACTACGGCCTGAGCCGCACCCTCGACGTGGGTGTCGCGATTCCGTTCGTCACCGTAAACCTGGACGCGTCGATGACCTCGAACATCCTCCGCCTCTCGACCGAGTCGAACCACCTGATCCACACCTTCGCGGGAACGAGCCCCGACACGAAGGTGTCCCACGAGTCGGGGTCGAAGACCGGCCTGGGCGACGTGCTCCTGCGCGGCAAGTGGAACTTCGCGGTGGAGCGCGGCGGCGGATTTGCCCTCGGTCTCGACCTGCGCCTGCCCACGGGAGACAAGAACAACCTGCTCGGCACGGGCGCGACACAGGCCAGGTTCTCGCTCATCTACTCGCAGGATTTCGGCCGCTTCGCCCCCCACTTCAATGCGGGCTACACCTATTCCTCGGGACAGCTGCCAGCTTCTGTCGGCACGTACAACCTCGGTGACGAGGTCCCGGCTCCGACCCAACCCGCCGCTTCCGGCGCCTACCAGAACGTATTCGCCGGGCAGACGCCCACCTCGGCTCTTTCGAGCTCCGACCTCAAGGTACCCGACGAGATCAACTACACGGTGGGTTTCGTCTTGGCGCCCAGCCCCCGTATCAGCATTACGGCCGATTTCATCGGGCGCACCCTGCGCGACACGAAGGCTTTTGGCATCGTCACCAAGGAGTTTGGCTATCGGACGAAGACCGACCCCTCTCGGGCCTCACAGTCGTACGGCGACGCCTTCGACATCACGAATGCTTCGGCCAACGTGAACATCCTGATCGGCGCCGCCGGCCTCAAGATCAACCTGACGAAGACGCTGCTCCTGAACGCGAACGTCCTCTTCCCTCTGAGTGACGTCGGGCTCAGGCCGAAGGTCACGCCGGTGGTGGGCCTGGACTACGCCTTCTAACGAAGGCTACTTCTCGACGCGCTGGAGACTCTCGATCAACCACAGGTCCCCCGTCTTCTTCAGATGGAAGACCGTCGGCACGGGCTTGCTCTTTCCTGCGGGCTTTGGGACCGGGCTGTACGTGACCAGGCACTTCGCGGCGGCAGTGGTCCCGGTAACCGTCACCGACTCGACCTCGAGCCTCACACCGAAGGCCGTGACCGCCGCGAAGGTCTGCTTTATCGTCTCGTAGTCGACCGTCGGCTGCACAGTCCTCAGGGTGTCGGCATTCCGACTCTCGAAGGACTGCCGGTACTCGTCGAGGACTCCGCGGATCGCCTGTTTGGTCGCCGCATCCGAGAGCTGTGGGGCGGCGGCGGGCAGTGTCGATGCCGGAACCGGGGGCAGGGTGGGGAACGGTATATCGGCCACGAGGACGGGGGTCGGCGTTGCGACCGGATGGATGACCGGCGGCGGCGGCGCGACGGGCGAACGCTGGGCGCGCTGGAAGGCGTCGCGAGCCTGGGCGAAGCCCCGCGCGGCGGCCGTCAAGTCGCCCTGGCGCAACACGCCCTCCGCGGCAGCGGCGACGGTCTCGGCGGCAGACATGTCGGCGGCGGTCGCGCCGCGCCCCGTCGCATCGCGCCGCGCGGCCTCCATGGAACTTCGTGACTCCTGGACGCGCACGCGGTTGGCGTCGGCCAAGCGTGTCGTGAGGGCGGCCGTGTCGTCCCCGCGCGGGTCGAGGGCGGCGAGGCTCGCGAGGGCCCCCGAGGCGCGGTCGGTGTGCCCAGCGTCGAGGGCTTCGCGCACTCGGGCCGCAGCCACGCCGATCTCCCGGAGCGCTCGCTCCGCCTCGTCGGCCGCCTGCTTCGCCTCGTCGTTCTGGGGGTCCAGGCGGAGCACCTCGCGCGCCTGGGACGCCGCGGTCCGGTAATCCTTGTCGCGGAGGCTCGTGCGCATTCCTTCGAGGGGGACGGGAGGAGCGACGGACGGCGACGCGTGAGCGGCCGTCGATGGTGGCGGAGCCGGTCCCGGCGACGGCTGGACGCCCTGGCGGGCGACGAAGGCCAGGGCGCCGAGGCCCGCGGCCGCAGCCAGCGCCCCGCCGCCATACAGGAGCCCCCTGGATGCACGCCGCGGTCGGGCCGGAGGAGCGACCTCGAGGAGCTCGGTGCGTTCGGCGGGAGGCGGTCGCCGCTTCGCGGAAGGAGGGACCTGGGTGGACGCCTTCCCCGAGAGGGTGGACTGCCGCTCTACGAGGGTCTCGGGGTACGCAGAGACAGGCTGCAGGGCGGTGGCGTCCCGGCTGACCCGAGTCACGTCGGCCAGCTCTGGCGCCGCCCGGGGAAGAGGAAGTGTGCCCGGGGCTGACGATTCCGTCCGGGCCTTGAGTGTCCGTCCCGGGTCGAATGGTGCTTGCAGGCCTTCCGCCGTCCGAGCCCCGACGACGACGCTGTGGATCTCCCGGAACGCTTCGCGCAACTCGCCGCCGTTGGCGTAGCGCTGACGGCCGTCCTTGGCCATCGCCCTTCCGATGACGCGGCAGAGCTCGGGAGGAAGGTCCGGGCGCATCTCGGCCAGCGGCTCCGGCTGGACCTGCATCACCTGGTAGAGGATCGCGGCGAGCGAGTCGGCATCGAAGGGCTTGCGTCCGCCGAGCAGTTCGTAGAAGACGGCGCCCAGCGAGAAGACGTCGGAGCCCGCGGTGGCCTTCTCGCCGCGAACCTGCTCCGGCGACATGTAGTTCGGCGTGCCCATGATGACGCCCGCCCGGGTCATGTCGGAGGAGGAGATCCGCGCCAGGCCGAAGTCCATGATCTTGACCTGGCCGCCGGGCAGGATGTGGATGTTGGCGGGCTTCAGGTCACGGTGGACCACGTCCCGCGCGTGGGCGAAGGCGAGACCGTCGCAGATCTGCTCCATCAGCGAGAGCTTCTGTTGCAGGCTCAGGGGCGACTGCCTCGTGATGAGGTCCTTGAGGTCATCCCCTTCGAGAAGCTCCATGGCCATGTAGATATGGCCCTGCTCTTCCCCGAAATCGTGGACGGTGATGATGTTGGGATGGTTCAGACGGGCCGCGGATTGGGCCTCGCGGTGGAAGCGCTTGCGGAGTTCGTCGTCGGCGCCGACTCCGGCCGACATGGTCTTGATGGCGACATCGCGTCCCAGCACGGGGTCGTGAGCACGGAAGACTTCGCCCATCGCCCCTTGGCCGATCTTGGCGACGATCTCGTACTTGCCGAGCCGCTTGAAGTCCATCGCTCCCCGGGGAGGCGAGGATGATATCACCCACCCCTGAGAGTCGAGGCTCAGGAGCGGGTCGCAGCCTTTTCGGAGCGAGGTGCTACGAAGCCCTCGGCGGGGCGCCCGAGGAGAAAGCCCTGGCCATAGCGGATGCCGAGGTCCACGAGAGCCTTCAGTTCCCCCTCACGCTCGATCCCCTCGGCGATGATCGTGGAATCCATCTTGTCGGCGAAATTCTTGAGCGCCCGAGCCATCTCGCGACGCACGTAGCTGCCGTCAATGTCCTTCACGAGTTGCATGTCGAACTTCAGGTAGCGGGGGTTCAAATGGGCGATCTTTTCGAAGCCGGAGTAGCCGGCCCCGATGTCGTCTATGGCGATCTCGAAGCCCATCTGGGTGAGATTCTGGAGAGCCTCGACGAACAGCTTGTAATTCTCGATGGCGTACTTCTCGTTGATCTCGAGAACGATCCGCTCCGGCCCGAGGCCCAGTCCCTCCAAGAGGCGGATGAGGCTCGCCCCCTGGAACTCCGGATCGTACATGCACGAGGGAAAGACGTTGATGAAGAGCTTTGCACCCGCGGGGAGCCCCTTGGAACTCTGCAAGGATTTCCTTCGGCAACTGCGATCCAGCTCGAAAACCATGTCGGCTTCCGCCGCCATGGCGAAGAGATTGGCCGGGCTATGGTACGCGGTGCCCGCGGGACCTCGACAGAGGGCCTCGAAGCCGAGGACGGAGCCACCCCGGAGTTCGACGACCGGCTGGAAGACCACGGTCAGCTTGTCCTCCAGCAGGACGGCCTGGAGCCGGCAACGGTTCTGGAACTCGTGCTGCATCCGCTGGACGCGGACGCACTCCCACGCCTCCTGAACCAGACGAGCTACCAGGCGCTCCCCCATCACGAGGGGGTTCAGGAAGACGATGGAGAAGCCGACGGTGACTTCGGGGCGACCGGTCAGGTACGGAGTTGTGAGACGGGCGAGGCGCCTGTTCAGGTAGTCGGCCACGCGAGCCGCTGCCGCCTCGAGATCCGAGACTTTGAGATGGGACTCATAGCGCTTGGGAGAGAGAAAGATGAGGAAGGCATCTCCCCCTTTTTCGGTCATCGCCAGCATGTCGTTCCCGCGGACCTCGGTCCCCTTGAGCTCGAGGACGAGATCCTCGGCCATGCCCATGACCTTCTCGAAGGCGGGGGAGCCGTAGTCCCGCTCCACCTGGGCCAGCTTGGAAACGTCCACGAGAAGGAGCCCCAGGCTGCCGTGCTGGGTCAAGATGTCGCAAAGCTCTCCGACACGCTCCCTGTACGGGGGCGTTTCCCGAGGCATTAAGCGGGACCGGCCTTCCTCTCGATGTCCGCCAGGGTGTCGTCCTTGGCGATCTCAGAGCCGCTCAGATACGCTGGCGATGCTGCGAGGACGCGGTTGCGGCCCAGGCGTTTGGCGGCATAGAGAGCGCCATCGGCGGCGCGCAACAGGCTCAGCGAGTCCCCCGCGTCCACCGGGTACTGAGCCACTCCCCCGCTGACGCTGACGACGCCCAGAGGCTGGCGGCCCGCAAAGGGGAAGTCGTCTTCGGCAATCGCGCCGCGAATCTTGTCAGCGACGATGAGGGCCTGGCTCAAAGGAGTGTCGGGGAGGATGAGGAGGAGCTCGTCTCCGCCGAAGCGCCCGAAGACGTCGTCCTTGCGGATGCTCTCCTGGACCCGGCGGGTCAGTGCCTGCAGCAACCTGTCACCCGCGACGTGCCCATTGGAGTCATTGTAGTTCTTGAAGTGATCGATGTCGAACAGGAAGAGCGCGAGCGGCGCTCCTCCGGCGGAGGCCACCAGCTCGCCCAGGGACTGGGTCATCTGACGCTTGTTGAAGATGCCCGTGAGGCCATCGAGATCCGCGTGGATCTTCATCTGGGTGAATGCCGCGGCGTGATGAAGAGCCTGCGCTCCCGCCTGGGCGATCAACCGGAGGACGGCGCGCACGTTCTCCGACTGGCTTCCCGGACTTGCAACCGCGATCACACCCAGGGTCTCGTCGTCGAAGACCATCGGCGCCACGAAGTCGGGCTCGAAACCCTGGATCGACTCGGTGCGGCCTCCCGGATCGGCCTCGAAGTCCTGGCGGCTCATGAGGCGCCGCCAGAGCGCAGCGAGGCCGAGATCCCCTTGACCCAGAACGACCTCGAGACCGGCCTTGACCGTGTCCTCGGGCGCAGCAGCCGCTACCACGAGGCGGTTGCCGCGATCCGGGTCGCCGTCGGTGCGGCGTCGGCGAACCAGGACGACGGCGCGCCGGGGCTCGAGAGTGCGCATCACCACGTTCAGCAGGATCGACGGGATCTGTCGTTCCCTGCCGCTACCGTCGAGCTCCCGCGTGAGGAGAGGAAACTCCCGGACGAAGCGCACGAGAAACTGCTGCTCCTGCCGAAGCTCGGCGTTCGATCGTCGAAGCTCGGCCACCTCCTTTTCGAGAGAGCCCGATCGGCGCAGGAACTCCTCGAGGACGCCTCGGAGACGGCCAAGGCGACTGGCCAGCATCGCCAGGGCGGCGACGGAAACGACGGCGACGAAGAAACCAAGAGTGAGCATCGGTCGTGCCGTGGACGGAGCAACAACCTTGCCACGCTCACGTCCGCGATGCGATATGGTGTAACTATCTACCGCAGTTCTAGTTGCGGATGGCCAATGATCCCAGGAATGCGAATCGGCGGTGGCCGGTGACGAGTCCCCGTCTGACTATCGGACAGAGGGGTCTCTCAGTGAACTTTCTCGATCTTCTTGTTGAGGAAGTCCATCAGGACGAACTGCCCGAGGGTGTAAGGCGTCGTGAAGTAGGCCTTCCCGCGGCAGATCTCCGTGACCTTCTTCACGAACGCGACGAGATCGTGGTCGCGGGCCAGCATGAAGGTGTTGACGAGGATCCCCTGGCGCCGGCAGTTCGCGACTTCCTTCAGCGTCAGGGCGACGACTCGCGGATCGAGACCGAAGGGATTGCGGTAGATGCTCCCGTCCTTTTCGGTCAGCGCAGAAGGCTTGCCGTCGGTGATCATGACGATCTGCTTCATGTCCTTCCGCTGGCGCTGAAGGATGCGCTGCGCGACGCGGAGCCCTTCGCGGGTGTTGGTGTAGTAAGGCCCCACGCGGACCTTGCCGAGCTGCGAGAGAGGAACCTCCTCCGCCGAGTCGTGAAAGAGTACGAGGTGCAGGGTGTCCCCTGGAAACTGGGAGCGAATGAGGTGCGACAAGGCGAGGGCCACCTTCTTCGCCGGAGTGAAGCGGTCCTCACCGTAGAGGATCATGCTGTGGGAGCAGTCGAGCATCACCACGGTCGCGCACGAGGACTGGTACTCGGCCTGGTAGACCAGGAGGTCCTTGTAGTCGACGTCGAGAGGCACCTTCAGCCCTTCTCGCGCGACTGCTGAGAGGAGCGTGCCGCTGACGTCCAGGTTCATTGTGTCGCCGAACTCGTAGGGCTTCGACGGTCCTGAGGACTCGATTCCGGTCGCGAGGTCACGGGTGTCGTGTCTTCCGAAGGAGGACTTGCCGAGAGAGCCAAGGAGGTTCCTTAGGGTCTTGTAGCCGAGGAAGTCGCTCCCTTTTTCGGTCAGCTCGAATTTGATCGGAGGCCCACCAGGACCGAGCCCGCCTCCTCCGGTGGGGTCGTTGAAAGGTTGGCCCTCGCTCGTCCGGAGGTACCCCTCGCGCACCATTCGCTCCACCGTCTTCTGGAGGAACTGCTCCAGGGCGGAGGCGTCGTCCATGAGCTTCTGTAGATCCTCGTCGGAGAGAAGGCCGCGGCGCATGAGGGCTTCGAGGATGGCATCGTGGAGTGCCTGGAGGTTGTCCTCGTCCCAATCCCCGGACTCGAAGCCGAAGCCGCTCTGCAACAGGAAGTCCGAGAGCTCCCCGACCAGATCCTCGAGATCCAGGTCTTCCCAGAGCTCGCCGATGTATTTGTGGTAGCGAACCGTCAATTCACTTGCTTCTTCATGCGGCGGAGTCGTTCGAGCCGCTCGAGGTCCACGTCCACGTCGCTGCGGCGCTCTTGCGCCATGAACCCACGGTCGTCGCTCCTGCCGATCTTCTTCTGGGCGTAGAGCCCCTCGAGGATGAACTCACCAGCAGCCACGATCACGGGTGCCGGATCCTCCGCGCAGGCTCCGACCGCGGCGATGTGATCCAGGAGGCCCGGCACGCGGCCGAGCTGAGCCTTCACCTCTTCGCTCGGCGCGTCGACGGGAATCTTGAGGCTTCCTCCTGATTCGAAGAAGCCCACGACAGGGCGGAGGTTGGCGGACCCGAGGTACACGGAGAAAGCTTCGCCGATCGCCTCGCGGATCAACTCCCGCCCCACGCTTTCGCCACCCATCAGCTCCCCCTCGTATTCGAGCTCGAACTTCCCCGTGAGGGACGGAATGGCCGCGTAGATGTCGGAAATCCTGGGAACGATGTGAGACTCCTTGCGGAGGACCGCTCGGCGTTCAGCGTTCGACAGCGCGTTCTCGAGGGCGCTGATCGGGAGTCGCTGGCTCACGCCGCTGCGCTTGTCGATCTTCTTGTCGCGACGCGCGGCGAAGGCGACCCCTTCCACTACCTCCCGGATGAACCGGGGAATGCGCACTTCCGGAGAGCGGGCGGTCCAAGCCTCCTGTTGGGTTATCGCGACGCCCTGCTCGACGGTACCGGGATAGTGGGTGCGGATCTCGCTGCCGATGCGGTCCTTCAGGGGGGTGATGATCTTCCCTCGGGCGGTGTAGTCCTCGGGGTTTGCGGTGAACACCATGCAGACGTCCAGGGGAAGTCGGATGGGATAGCCCTTGATCTGGACGTCCCCTTCCTGGAGGACGTTGAAGAGGCCCACCTGGATTCGGCCGGCGAGATCCGGCAGTTCGTTCAAGGCGAAGATCCCGCGGTGGGCGCGCGGGAGCAGGCCGTAGTGCATCGTCAGTTCATTCGAAAGGTCGTGACCGCCCCGTGCCGCTCGGATCGGGTCCACGTCGCCGATGATGTCGGCTATGGTCACGTCGGGGGTCGCCAGCTTCTCGACGTAGCGCTGTGCGGGGGTAAGCCACGCGATGGCGGTATCGTCCCCCGCTTCCGCAAGTCGATCCCGGGACCATTTGGAAAGCGGCCGGAAGGGGTCGTCGTTGATCTCCGACCCCGCGACGACGGGAACCAGGGGATCGAGAAGCGTCGCGAAGCTGCGGAGCAGCCGGCTCTTGGCCTGACCCCTGAGCCCGAGGAGGATCATGTTGTGACGGGAAAGGATGGCGTTCACCACTCGCGGCACCACGGACTCGTCGTAGCCCAGGACCCCCGGGAAGAGCCGCTCGCCGGCGCGGAGCTTGCTGAGAAGGTTGCGACGCATCTCGTCCTTCACGCTGGGGCTCGGCTGCGCCCCCGTCCGCTTCAGCTCGCCGAATGTCCTGGCCTCTCCCATGCGCTCACGCCTCCTGAAACCATTATACGGGGCGGCTGAGGCGAGCCCGACCCGACGGAAAGCTGCCGCCGAGAGGAAGGGACTGCAAGGGGCGAAAGGCCGGGGCATCGAGGTCCCCTCAGCGGCAACGCCCAGCGGGGGTTCGAGCAGCGACTTCCTCCCGTGGCGGGAAGCCGCGCCGACTACTTGGCCGGTTGCTTGAGCATGTCCAGGAAGCCCTGAAGCGTCGTGAGTTTGCGGGCCGAGGCGGAGTAGAGCCGGGCCGAGAAGACGGCCGTCGCCGCATGTCCCGCCAGGAGCGTGAACAGCTCGTAGTCCATGGCGCTGAAGGTCGTCTTCTGCACCAGGAGCTTGTGAATGGAGATGACGCCGATCACGCTCTCCTTGATCTTCAGGGGGATCACGGCAATCGGCTCGTCGAAGGGGGTCGCCTGGGCGTGGGCCACGTTGTCGGCGAAGAAACTCTCGCCGGTCGCGGCGGCCTTTCCGACGGGCCCCTCACCTACGGCTATCGACGTCTTCGGGGACTCCTGCCCCTCGGAGCTCTCGAGCTCCAAGGCACCCGTCTTCTCACTCAGCATGAAGACGTGAAAGGCGTCGGCGCCGATCAGGTTGATCACGATCTCCTGGACGATCCGGACGACCTCCTTGTAGTCGAGGGTCGAGTGGAGTTGGTACGAGGCCACATACAGGTTGGCCAGGTTGTTGTTCTGCTCCTCGATCTCGATATACCGATCGGCGAACTCCTTGTTCTCCTCCTCGACTTTCTTGTACCGAGCCGTGAGCTCGGCGAGTCGGTGCTCCAAATCCCGGACCCGCTGCTGAAGCTCCGCCGCCGAACCGTCGCCGGCTTCCGAAGTGCCGCCACTCTCCAGACGCGCGACTTTGAAGCGAAGGCGCTCGTTCTCCTTGAGGAGCTCCTCGGTGAACTCCTTCGCTTTCGTGAAGATCTGGAAGAAGTCTTGCCCTCTCTTGGGATCGTCAGGGTTGGACATCACTGCACCTCGAGCAGGGGGATTCTATCCCAGAGCGATCGGAGCGTCATTCACGGCTCTCCCTCGAGGGTCTCGACCTTCCGCTGAAGGAAGGCGTTCTCGAGCGCAACGCCGGCCTGATTGATGAAGACCTCCAGGCCGTCGAGTCGCCCCAAGGGGCGCCCTGTCTCGGGGTTGTCACCGAAGAGCACGGCGATCGTCTCCCGGTGAGTCAAGAGGGGCATGAGGGCGACCTCTGCCGACTGGAACTGTCCGATCTTCCCGACGAGATAGCGGCTCCACTTGCCCTCGGGAAGCACCCCCACGAAAGGCCGGCGGCCCGAAACGACGTCGCGGAAGACGGAAGGCTCCGCGAGAGAGACAACGATGTCCCGGGCCAGGAGCCCGATGTTCTGGTCCTTGGGAGCGGATCCAAAGCCTCCGAGCCCGCGGATGTCTTCGTGCTTGACGAGAAACAGAATCCCGCGTTCGAAAAACTCCCGAGCCACGCGCATCACCAGGACGGAGATTTGGGTCGCGTCCCCATGGCCCCTGAGCTCGTCGAGGCGACGCTGAAGCATGGAGAAGTCGCGGGAGAGGTCTTCCATCGAGGCGGGCCTGAGTGGCGCCGGTGCGGGGCCGGCCGAACCGCTCGGGGGGCGCCGCGGCTTGCGCGGCCCTCGTTCCGGGCGGCCGAGTCGCGGGAGGACGTCTTGAACGAGCTTGCTCGCGAACGCGCGAAGGTCGGCCTCGAACTGCTTGCTGTCGAGTTTCGAGAGGCTGGGCTTGAACACGAAGCTCGATATCCCGAGCTGACGCGCACGCGCGTGCAGCGCCGGACTCAGGCTCTCGGTCATCATCAGGACGGGGGGATGAAGGTTCATCTTCCCCAGACGCTTCACGACTTCGAAGCCGCCGTGGAACGAGGACCCGCCCGAGGTCGGCATGCCGAGGTCCGTGATGAGCAGAAACTCCTTCGGGATCTTCCCGAGCTTCTGCGCCTCTTTGACGGCAGCCGACGGCTCGTCGGCCTCGATCACCTCATACCCGACCATTCGAAACAAGCCGGCGAGGACCCCGCGTACATCAGCCTCGTCGTCCACGAGAAGAATAGTGCGGGCGGGGGGAGAGGGTGGCGCTTCCGGGGGCGCGGGCTCAGGAGGGGCTGGAGCGACGGCCTCGTCGGGCGGCGCCGCGGGAAGATCGAGAGCCGGAAGCGGAACGGTGTGCTCGAACAGGTCGTCATCCTCCGGCGGGGCGGGGCTCGTCCGGGCCTCCCGAACAAACGCCGCGACGACATCGTCGTCGGAGTCATCGGGAGGGACGCCTGCGAGCGGCTCCTCCTCCATCGGCTGGGCGAAGGAGGCCTCGAGAGCCGCTGACGAGTCGCGGCGGTCCTCGTCGATGCCTCGAGCGAGGTCCAGAAGCAGCTCCTGTGGGTTGATCCCCCCATGGAGCGTCTCTCCGGTGATGTCCCGTCCGGCAATCGCGGCGGGGATCTCCTCGGTCAGGCTGAAGCTGAACTGTCCCTCTCGGAGCCGGATGAGGTGCTCGAGGGCCATCGCGATCCGTTCCCGAATGAGGGTGGCGCGCTTGGCCTCGGGGAGCGACGCTGCCCGCGGATCCACGGGGAGGCTGTCCCAGGTGAAGGACGCGACTACCAAGCCGTCCCGAAAGACGATGGCCCCCTGTCCCGGTTCGGCCTGGATTGCCAGGTAACCGGTCTTCTTGCTGAAAGACACGATCTGGAGGATGTCGAGGAGCGGAAGATCCTCGAGGTTTCCATTCAGGCTCACGTCAACACTCTCCGGGGTGAGGTGATTCTACACCGCCGCGAGGATCTCATCGGCCATGCGGTCGAGGCGAACCGATCGGTCGACGACGCCAGCCTCCACGGCCGCCTTTGGCATTCCATAGATGGCACAGGTCTCCTCGCTCTCCGCCAGAGTGCGGCCTCCGCCCTCGCGAATGGCCCGAAGACCCTCGACGCCGTCAGCGCCCATGCCGGTGAGGAGCACGCCCAGGATCCTCGGGCCGTAGGCCTTGGCCGCAGAGGCCATGAGTATGTCGATGGAGGGACGATGGAGGCTCCCTCTCGGCTCGTCGTCGAGGGCGATCCGTACCAGGGCGCCCTTCTTTCGGAGCTTCGTGTGGGTTCCAGCCGGAGCGATGAGGACCGTCCCCGCCTCCACGTCCTCGCCATCCCGGGCTTCCCGAACGGGAACGCCGCTGCGCGCGTCCAGGCGTTCCGCGAGGGACCGCGTGAACCCCGTCGGCATGTGCTGCACCACGAGAACAGCCGCCGCGAGGTCCACGGGGAACCGCGGAATGATCGCTTGAAGGGCCGGCGGGCCGCCCGTGGAGGTCCCGATCACCACGATGTCGCACTGGCGTTCGCTTCGAGGAGAGGTGGCGTGCACGGCGGCCGTGAGAAGAGAGGACGTCGGCATCGGTGGCCTCACCCCAGCCAAGGCTCGAATCTTGGCCTTCAGCTCCTCGGCGAGGTTCAGAAGATTCATGTTCCCCTGGACCCGGGACTTGTCGACGAAATCCATGGCGCCGAGCTCGAGGCCGTGGAGCGTGACGCCGGCCCCTTCGCGAGTCAGCGAGGAGAGGAGCAGAACCGGGACAGGGCGCTCCGCCATGATGCGTTTCAGCGCCTCCAGCCCGCCCATCTTCGGCATCTGGATGTCGAGGGTCACGACGTCGGGCTGAAGGGCCGCGGCCTTCTCGACCCCGTCCTGGCCGTCCACCGCGATGCCGACCACCTGGATGTCGGCCTCGTTCCCCAGCATCCGCGAGAGGGCCTGCCGAACGAAGGCGGAATCATCCACGACGAGGACACGGATCGGGCCCACGCGTCCGCTCACGCGGCCCCTCCGGCCTTCCGGTAGATCATCGCCCCGGGGAAGCGGATGGGCGTGAGGAGATCGGTGATGCGAGAGAGAGACTCGGCGTGGCCCAGGAGCAGATACCCTCCGGGAACAAGGGCCCTGTGGAAGTGCTCGATGACCTTGCGTATCGCCGAATCGGAGAAGTAGATGAGAACGTTCCTGCAGAAGATGACATCGAGGGGCGGCAGCCCTTCGAAACTCGCGGCGTCGACGAGGTTCCCTTGGCGCAGGCGAACCATCTTGCGAATCGGGTCCTTGACTTGCGCCCCGTTCCCCTCGGTCGTGAGGTGGCGCTCCCGGAGGGCGGGGCTCATGGCGCGAAAGGAGTTGTGAAAATAGACGCCTCGCCGCGCCTTTTCGAGGGCCACATGGTCCACGTCCATACCGATGATCTCGACGTCCCAGTTCCAGAAGAACTGGCCGCTGTCGTAGACCATCATCGCCAGAGTGTGAACCTCTTCCCCTGTCGAGCAACCCGCCGAGAGGATTCGAAGGCGCCGCTCCCCCCAGGCGGCCTTCGACTCGCGCAGGCTCTTGAGGACGTGGTCGGCGAAGACCTGCAGCTGGGGCTGCTCTCGAAAGAAATAGGTTTCGTTGTTGGTGAGGTGGCTCACCATGCTCTCGAGCTCCTGCTTCTTCTGGGGTCCGAAGCGGAGATAGTGGTAGTAGTCCTCGAACGTCAGGAGGTCGAGGCTCCCGAGGCGGCCCGCGAGGCGGGTCCTCAAGGATCCCTTCTGGGAGTCGTCGAAGTAGAGCCCGAACCTCTCGTGGATGAAGTCGCGGAGGAGTCGGAATTCCTCCTCCGAGAGATCGACGTCGTGGTCGGAGGGACGGAACATTGTCGGGCTAGCGCGGAGCGAGCTTCTTGAGAGCGGACGCGGCGGCTTGTCGGACCTCGGGGGCCGGGTCCGACGACTTCGCCTCCATGAGAGGGCGGAGAGCCTCCATGAATCCTCCGTCGCCAAGGGCCAAGGCCGCTTCGGCACGAACCGCGGCGCTCGCGTCCGCGAGGGCGGAGAGCAGCAATCGCCGGGCGCGACGGTCCTCCAGCTTGCCCACGAGGTCCACGAGGAGACGCTTCACTTCGGGAGAGGCACCTGGGTAGGAGGGCTCGATCTCGGCAAGGGCCGCGAGCCCCATGCGTCGCAGGGCTTCGAGAGCGGTGATCTGCAGCCCCGGGTCGTGGAGAGCCTGGACCAGGCGTCCGGCGGCGCGCGGGTCCGCGATCTCTCCCAGGGCCACGACGGCGGCGCGCTGGACGGTCGCATCGTCGTCGGCCAGCCGCCCGAGAAGCGCCGCCGTCGCTTTCAGGCTGCGGATGCGTCCCAGAGCCGAGGCCGCCGCGCAGCGGACGCTCCAGTGCTCGTCCTCGAGGGCCAGAAGCAGCGGGGGCACTGCCTGCGGGTCTCCGACGGCCCCGAGGCTTTCGGCTGCCGCGCGGCGGAGGTTTCGGTCGGCATCGGCCAGAACGCCCATGAGTGGGCGCACGGCGTCCACGGCGCGGATGGCGCCCAGGGCCTCGACCGCGGCGAACCGCAGCTCCTTGCGACCGTCGCCGAGGAACGGGATCATGCGAGGCACGACGTCGGGATTCCGGATCTGGCCCAGCGCCTTGAGAGCGACGAAGCACATCTTGGGGTCCGGGTCGTCCAGGAGCAGGACGAGATCGGGGGCGGCCTCGAGCTCTTGGAGCTTCCCGAGAGAGAGAACCGCCTGTTGGCGCACCAGGCTGCTGCTGTCGGAAAGCGACGAGCGGAGCAGGTCCAGGATGCCGGGCGCGTCGATCTCGCCGAGGGCCTTCAGGGCGGCGCGACGAACGCCTTCCCGCGGGTCATGGGCGAGGCCCATGAGGGCTGGCGCGGTCTCGGGTTCCCGGAGGAGCCCTAGGGTCTCGGCGGCGCGGATCCGCACGGCCACCTCGGCGCTGCCCAGAGCTTGCAGGAGCAGCGGCACCACTCGTTCCGGAGCCATGCGGGAGAGCGCACCCATGGCGCTCTCCTGGATGATCTCGTTCTCGTCCCCGAGCAACTCGAAGAGCAGCATCGCCGCGTCCTCGTCGCCGAGCCGCCCGATGGCCGCGGCGGCCTCGGCCCGCACCTCGGGTGAAGGATCGTGGATGAGCGGTGCGACGAGCTCGGTCCCCCCCGGCGGTGCAACCCAAGCCAGGCAACGGAGCGTCCCTTGACGCACCGCGTCAACCGGATGGGCGAGGCCTTCCGCGTAGGCCGCGCGGTCGCGGCATCCGATCGAGACGAGAGCGTGGGTCACGTATTCCTGGAGAGCAGGCTCTCCCAGCAGCTCGATGAGAGGGCGCTCGGCCCGGGACTCCTTGAGCCATCCCAGGGTGATGGCTGCGGTGCGGCGGTCCCGCGGATCGTCGCCGCCGAGGGTCGCAAGCAGGTGATCGACCAGGTCCTCTCGCCGGAGGGCCGCTTGCACCTCGGGGTCGAGGCTCTCCCCTCCCGCCGTGGCGCGTTGCTCGATGGCGACGACCGCGTGGATCGCCAGGTTTCTGAGAGTCGGATCGGAGTCGTAGAGATGAGGGACGAGATGCTTCAAGGCGTCGCGTCCTGCGAGGCGGCCGAGCGCCTCCAGGACCGGGCCCCGCAGAAGCTCGTCCCCCAGCAGGTCGAGAAGCGCTTGGGCGGCGCGGGGATCGCCGATCTCCCCGAGGGCGCTGATAGCCGGGTACTGCAACCAGGGTTCCGTTCGAAGGACTTCGACCAGGGGCTCCACGGCTGCAGGCGACCCGATTTGCCCGAGGCTCGTCGCAGCAGCGTGGCGGACGTTGACGTCCGGATCCGACAGGGCCTGGACGAGAGATGCAACCGCACGAGCATCGCGCAGGGTGCCGAGCATCACCGCGGCGAAGTTGCGCACCTCTTCGTCACGATCCACGAGCAGGCCCAGAAGGGGCGGCACGGCCGCGCCGCCCAGCTTCACGTAGATCTCCATGGCCGCGTTCCGCGCCGCCGCATCCTCCTCCTCGCGCAAGGCGGACTCCAGGGCCGGAAGAAGAATGGTCGGGTCGAAGGACGCGAGCCTCTCGGTGGAGACCTGCCGCACGGGCCAACTCTCGTCTCCGACGGCCACGAGAAGAGGTTTGATGGCGAGAACGCTCCCCGAGGCTGCGAGACGTTCGACGGTCTCGCGACGCACCGACTCTTCTCCGGTGCGCAGCGCCTCGAGGGCAGCATCGATATCGAGAGTCATCGACGTGGCGGGAGATCCGCCGATCCCCTCTCCGTGCCTCCCTGCGAGCGCGTCCTTACCCTATTTGGCGCGGAAGACCGCCATGAGCTTTGCCAGGTTCTCGGCCTGTTGCGCCAGGTTGACCGTGGCCTTGGACATCTCCTCGACGGTGGCCAGGTTGTCGCGGGCGATCTCCGAAATGTTTTCCATCGCCCTCACCACCAACTCGCCGCCTCGCTTCTGCTCGGCCGTGGCGTACGAGACTTGCTGGGTCATGCGGTTCATGTTCTCGACGGAGTGGACGATCTGGCGACTTCCCTCGGCCTGGTCCTTCGTAGCGATGCCAACCTGGGAAGCGATCTTGTTGATGTTCTCGACGGCTGAGCGAACCTGCCGGCCACCCGCGGCCTGCTCCTTCGTCGAGTAGGTCACCTCGGACATGATCCGGTTGATGTTCTCCATGGCCTGGCGGATCTGCTTCGAACCGGCGGCCTGCTCCCTTACCGCCGAGGTCACTTGATCGGTGGACGAGTTCATGTCGGCGACTGTGCGGAGTACCTCGGCCGAGGCCTTCGACTGGCGCGATGTCGACGAGGCGATCTCGGCCATGAGCTGGCTCGAACGCGAGACCGAATCGATGATGCGCCGAAGGGCGAGGCCCGCCTTGTCGGCCAACTGGATTCCTTCCTTGGTCTCATGGGCCCCGGCCTTGGCCGTCTCGACGGCCGCGGTCGTGTCTTGCTGGACCTGGCGGATGACCTCTCCGATTTCCTTGGTCGCCTCGACCGAGCGTTCGGCGAGCTTGCGAACCTCGTCGGCGACCACCGCGAAGCCGCGCCCGGCTTCCCCGGCTCGCGCCGCCTCGATGGCCGCGTTCAGGGCGAGAAGGTTCGTCTGGTCGGCGATCTCCTCGATCACCTCGAGGATCTTGCCGATCTCCTGGGAACGAGCCCCGAGGCTGGTGATCACGCGGGCCGTGTTCTCCATCGTTTCGGAGATCGTCTTCATGCCCGTGACCGTGGTCGCAACAGCCAGGTCTCCGGTGCGGGCGTCCTCGCTCGCTCGTTGGCTGATGCGGTCGGCCTCTTCGGCGATCTTCGCGACGTCGTTGACGGCCGTGGCCATCTCGGACACCGTTTGGCTCGCCCTCCCAGCGGCTCCGCTCAACACCTCGGCGTTCCGCGCGACGGCCTCGATGGACGAAGTCATCTGCTCGATGGTCACCGAGGTTTCGGAGACGGTTTCGGAGAGCGTCTCCAGGTTCCGGGCCGACTGATCGGTCGAAACCGTCATCTCCTCGATCGTTGCGGACGCCTCGGCGACCGTGGTCGCGAGGGTGCCGGCGGAACGCGCCACCTGCTCGATGGACGCTCCCATCTCGGTGATCGAGGACGACGTCTCCTCGACATAGGTGGCGAGGCTCTGGGCGTTGCCGGCCACCGTCTGGATCGAGGCGGCCATCTCCTCCATGGACGTGGATGTTTCCTCGGCGGCTTGGGCCTGGCTCTGGGCGCCCTCGGTGATGAGCTTGGCGTTTGCAGAGATCTGCCCCGCCGCCGACGCCACCTGGACCGATGTCTCCTGGATGTTGTCGACCACGCGGCGGAGGTTATCCACCATCTCGTTGAGGCTTCCGGCCAGCGTGCCCATCTCGTCGGTGGACTCGATCTTGATGCGCTCGGTGAGGTCCCCCTTCGCGACGGCCGACGCCACCTCGACCATGGTCTGGACCGGCCTGAACCAGAGCCCGATCAGGTACCACCCAGCCACGGCGCCCAGGCCGATGAGAACGAGGCCCACGAGGGCCGTCTGAGTGAAAAGGCTGCGCTGCTGGGAAACCATGGCCGCTTTGCTCAGGACGACTTCGACGCCACCCTTCTGCTCCTCGGCGGCAGCCCCGGAGGGGCCTGCCAGACCGAGCTCCGCCGCCATCGAGCCCCCGGAGGAGCCTGCGGTCATGACGGGGGCGCGGAAGAGCAAGACGTCGTCGCCATGGTCGTTGACGGCGTCGATCTCCATGGACGACGTCGCAGGAGCCGCGGGGAGGTCTCGGATGGCAACGCCCTTCTGGGCCAGGATGGTTCCCTTGGCGTCCCGAATCATGGCGCCCACGACGTCGGACTGCTTGCCTCCCACGGACGACATGGCTCCTTCGAGGAGCTGGTTCAGAAGGGGCTTGTCTTCGGTGAGGACCCCATACTTGCTGTTGTAAGCGAGGTTCGACGCGATGTACCGACCTCGCTTGATGAGCTCTTCGCGGAGCACACTTTGACCGCTGCGCAGGCCGGAGATGGCCGACCCGCCTCCCACGACGAGAGCCACGAGGGACACCAGAAGGAGGAGCCGCGTGCGGATGGAGCCTTTGACGATTCCGGCCGTGGCCATCGCTAGAAGACCTTGCTGGCGACGCGCAAGGCGTCGCTGGGGATCTCGATCTTGAGCTTGTCGGCGATCTTTTTGTTGATCACCAGCTCCGCTTTGGGGATCAGCATCTCGATCTTCCCCTTCTCTCCTGCGGCCAACCGATTGACCAGCTCGCCCAACTGCTCACCCGTCGAAGCCACATCGGGTCCGTCACTCACGAGGGCCCCCTCGGAGACGAGAGCGGCGGAAAAGCCGTAGGCGGGCTTCCCCGCCTTCAGCGTCTCGCTGAGGATGTATCGTCGCGCCTCCTCGGCCAACAGCACGGGGTCGGGAGGAATCCAGAGAGCGTCGATGGCGTCGCCCTTGAGAAGCGAACGAAGCGCTTCGGGAACGTCCTTGTCCGCACCCACGGGACGCTCGACCAGAGCCAGCCGGACGACGCTCGCGGCAGCCCTCGCCTCCTGGACCAGGCGGCCCGTATTGGCATCGTTGTAGATGACGCCCACGCGAACACCGCGGGGGTTCACCAAACGGAAGACCGCAAGCTGGTTCTTGACGGGGATCGTGAAGGCCACTCCCGTGACGCCCTGGACCGGCGCGAGCCCCGCCTTGGCGGGATCTTGCACCATGCCGAAAACCAGCGGGCTCTCAGGGAGGGTTTCGCGGGCCGCCTGAGCCGCAAGGGGGCCGAGCGCCACGAGGATCGCCCCTTTGCCTTTGAGCGTGCCCAGGATCCGGTCGGCCTCGGCCCGCTCGTTTTTCAGGTCGTATTCCGTGACCGCGTGGTTCGGGATCGAACGGCGGAGGGCGTCGATGGCCGGACGCCACGCGGGCGCGTCGGTGCTCTTCAGGACCGCCACATCGGCGGCGGATGCCCCCGTGCAAGCCCCGAAGAGCCAGAGGGACATCGACCACGTGAGCCGCCGGTTCCTCATCTCTCCCTCGAAAGCGGAGCGCGACACGCGCCGAGTGCCGCAAGTATGCACCAGACGGCACCGGTGTTCCTGGATGCGACCGTCATGCCGGCCCCGCGCTCGTCAAGGCGGTGGCTTCCCGGAGGTCGACGCCCAGGACCTTCACCAGATCCACGAGGATGATGAGCCGCGCGGCGAGCTTCGCCACTCCCCGGATGTAATTGGCGTCGATCTCCACCACCTCCTCGGGCGCCGGCTCGATGGTCGACAAAGGGACCTTGAGGACCTGTGATGCCCCGTCGACCAAGAGGCCGATGAGCCGGTCCTTGAGCTTCACGACAACGACCCGCGCGAGCCGCGAGGCCTCGACCTCTCCGAGGCCCAGGCGCCGCTTCAGGTCGATCACCGGAATGATCCGGCCCCGGAGGTTGATCACTCCCTTGATCGCCGCGGGAGCGCGGGGAACCGGCGTGATCTCGACGACCCGGATGATCTCCTGGACCAGTCGAACGTCGACGCCGTATTCCTCCCTGGCCAGGAAGAAGGTAACGAGATGCTCCTGGGCTTCGGCGATCTTCTTGTCCTCACGCGCCGGCGCCGCGAAGAAAGAGATGTTGTGGACGCGCGACGCCGTCTCGGGTGCAGGGGCCATCGGGAGGGATTCGACGATCTCGAGGTCGGAGGACCCCGGCGACGCGTTCGATCCGCCGAGAGCCACCTCGGCGCTCCCGAGTATGTCCTCCGCCAGCCCCGATGAGGGAAGGGAGATGCGCGACGCTTCCTCTCGCCGAGGGGGCTCGGCCGGGAATGCGAGGCTTTCCTCACGGGTAACCCACGTTCGGGACGCCGCCTCGGCGGTCGCCGGCGGTTGGCGGCGGAGCGGCTTCTTTCCCCTCTTGCGACCCTCGGCCATTCCTCAGTTCTCCCGGGCTGCGACGGTTTCGGTTCGGCCGAGGAGAAGCGACTGGCGCTTCC
>JBGPYB010000045.1:0-29439 GCA_041493035.1 Vicinamibacteria bacterium
ATCGTGGCCGCGCCTCTCAGAGAAGGATCGTCCCATGCCGAGAGTCAAACGGGGAAGCAAGCGCCGGGAGCGGCGGAAGAAGCTCCTGGGGCTGGCGAAGGGCTATTTCCTCAACAAGGGAAAGCTCTATCGAGCGGCCAAAGAGGCGGTCGACCGCGCCGGCAACTTCTCCTACGTAGGGCGACGCCGCAAGAAGCGAGACTTCCGCCGCCTCTGGATCATCCGCATCAACGCTGCGACCCGGAGCCACGATCTTTCCTATAGCCAGTTCATCGCGGGCCTGAAGCACGCGGGGATCGAACTGGACCGGAAGTCGCTTGCGGACCTCGCGGTCAAGGATCCTGCCGCGTTTGGGAAGCTCGTGGAGTCAGCAAAGTCCGCGAAGGCCACGGCCTAACACCTTCACGCACTCCATGTCTGACTCCTCGGACGAATCGAAGGCGAGGGCTCGGGCGCTCCGCGAGGAGTTCCGGTCGTCCCTTGCCGATTCGGGCGATCTGGCCTCGCTCCAGGCTGTACGCGACCGTTTCCTGGGCCGAAAGGCGGGCGCTCTCACGAGCCTGCTCAAGTCCCTCGGCGGTCTGGGCGAGGACGAACGCCGCGAGGCCGGGCGTGAGTTGAACGCCTTGAAGAGCGAGCTGGAGGCCGCCCTCCAGGACGCGGAGTCGCGTCTCCAGGCCGGCGCGCGCGAGACCCGGCTGGAGCAGGAGCGAATCGACATCACGCTGCCGGCTCGGCCGACGGCCACGGGGTGGCGTCATCCGCTGACCGTCGTCCGGGAACGGCTCGAAGACATCTTCGTGTCGATGGGCTACGAGATCTTCGACGGCCCCGAGGTCGACGACGACTACCACTGCTTCGAAGCCCTCAACATGCCTCCCGACCATCCCGCCCGGGACATGCAGGACACCTTCTACCTGAAGGGGAGGCGCGACATTCTCCTCCGAACCCACACGTCGACGGGGCAGATCCGGTACATGCTCGCGAATCCCCACCCGCCGCTGGTTCGGATCATCTGCCCCGGCAAGGTGTTTCGCCGGGACGACGACATCACCCATTCGCCGATGTTCCAGCAGGTCGAGGGACTGGTCGTGGGCCCCGGGATCAGCCTGGGTGACCTCAAGGGGACCATCGAGGCCTTTCTCCACACCCTCTTCGGGCCCCAGTACCCCGTGAGGTTCAGGGCCTCGTACTTCCCGTACACGGAGCCCTCGGTCGAGGCCGACCTTGGCTGCATCGTCTGCGGTGGCAGGGGGTGCCGGGTCTGCAAGGGGACCGGGTGGGTGGAGATCCTCGGATCGGGGATGGTGGACCCGGCGGTCTTCGAGGCCGTCAACGCCCGCATCGGGCGTACTGTCTACGACCCGGAGGAAGTCACAGGCTTTGCCTTCGGCCTCGGCATCGAGCGCGTCGCCATGATCCTCCACGGCGTCGACGACATCCGGCTCTTCTATGGAAACGACCTTCGCTTCCTGGAGCAGTTCGGCGGATGAAGGTTCTGCTGTCGTGGCTCCGGGAGTTCGTCGACATTCCGGTGGAGAACAGGAAGCTGGCCGACGACCTGACTCTGGTCGGCTTGGCCGTCGATACCGTGGAGAGCGTGGGCAAGGACACGCTCCTCGATCTCGACATCACGACCAACCGCGTCGACTGCATGAACGTCTATGGCGTGGCCCGAGAGGTCGCCGTTCTCTACAGGCTGCCGCTGCGCCCACTCGAGATCGCCTTCGCGGAAGCAGGGCCGCCCTCGTCCGAGGGGCTTGTCGTCGAGATCGACGCCCCCGATCTCTGCCCGCGCTTCTGCGCCCTTGTTCTTGACGTGCGGATGGGGCCGTCTCCGGCGTGGGTGAGGGATCGGCTCGAGGCCGTGGGCGTCCGGTCCATCAACAACGTCGTCGATCTCACCAACTACGTCATGCTCGAGATGGGGCAACCTTGCCACGCCTTCGACCTGGACCGGACCACTGGGCGCCGGCTGCGCGCCCGGTGGGCGGCGGAGGGGGAAGAATTGCGTACCCTCGACGGCGCCCTTCGCCGGCTCTCGGCACGGATGGGAGTGGTGGCGGGGGACGAGGCGCCCCTCGCTCTGGCAGGCATCATGGGTGGAGCGTCGAGCGAAGTCTCGGACGAGACGCGGACCGTCGCTCTCGAAGCCGCATACTGGGATCCTCTGTCCATCCGGCGCACGGCGAAGGCTCTGGGGATGCACACCGAGGCCTCTCACCGATTCGAGCGCGGCGCCGACCCCGAAGGACCCCTCTCCGCCACGGCCCGCATCGCCCACCTGCTCCAGAAGACGGGGGCGGGCTCGACGCGGCCGGGTCGCATCGATTGCCACCCGGCGCCACAGGCTCGGCGCGGGGCCCGTCTCCGGCCGTCGCGGTCGAAGACCGTCCTTGGCGTGGGCGTCCCTCTTGCCGAGGCGCGGCGTGTCCTGACGGGGCTTGGCTTCACGGTCGGACCGGACGACGGAAACGGAACACCTGTCGGCATCCCGAGCTGGCGTGGGGACGTCTCCCGCGAGATCGACGTCATCGAGGAGGTCGGCCGGCACTATGGGCTGGATCAGATCGTCTCGAGCCTGCCCGGCAATGCCGTGATCGGAGGCCTGAAGCCCTGGCAGGCGCGGGAGCGGGAGGTGCGTGCGACCCTGGTCGGCGCAGGTCTCGCGGAGGTGATTCAGTATGCGTTCGTCTCGGAGGCGGAGTCGTCGACACTTCCGGGAGTGCCTGTGGCACTCGAGAACCCCATCTCCGAGGAACAAGGGATCCTCCGAAGCTCGCTCGTCGTTCCGGGGCTTCTGAGCGCCCTCCGAACGAATCTGCGGCAGGGGCGCCGCGACGTGGGCCTCTTCGAGATCGGCCGCGTCTTCGCGCCCGCCGACGCTTTGCCTCGCGAGACGAAGCGCCTCGGCCTGGTCCTGTCGGGGAATTCCAGGCCCGCCCATTGGGCGGAGAAGGCACGCCCTTCGGACTTCTTCGACGCGAAGGGGATCGTCGAGGCTGTCATCCGCCGGCTGGGTGTTGCAACCCCGGCCTGGCGCTCCGACGGGGCGCCTTCCCATCTGCATCCAGGGAAGTCGGCCTCGGGGACTCGCTCGGGTATCGACTGCGGCTACGTTGGCATCGTCCATCCTGATGTCGCCCGGCAATTCGAAATCCCGGAGGAGACGGTGGTGGCGGAGATCGACCTCGGGACGCTGCTCGAGGATGTGCCTGCCGCGACCCGCGTCCGCGCCCTGGACCGCTTCCCGGCCGTGGCCCGAGACATTTCGGTTGTCGTAGCGGGCGATCACCGAGCCGCGGATCTGGAGGCGACCATTCGCGCCGAGGCCGGGGACCTGTTGCGCAGCGCCGTGGTCGTGGACCGCTACGACCGTCCCCCCGTCCCCGCGGGGAAGGTCAGCCTGACGCTGAGCCTGGTGTTCCAGCACGCGGATCGAACGCTCACGGGGGACGAGGTCCAGGATGCGATGGCTCGCGTGATCGGCGCACTCCGATCCGGCGGGGCCGAGATTCGAGGGGAATGAGGGCATATGGAGAACAGCTTCGACCGACTCGAGGAGAAGGTCCGAAAAGCAGCCGATCTCGTGAAGCAGTTGCGGAAGGAAAATAGGTCCCGGGAGGAAGCTCTTCAAGCGGCCAAGCAGCGGCTTCACGACTCGGAGAAGCGCCTGGCGGTCCTGGAAAAGGAGCGCACGACGTCGGCGAGCCAGGGGAAGGAGCTCGAAGGGCTCGAGCGGGAAGTGAAAGCGCTCCGACAGCAACGCGACGAGGTGCGTCAGAGGATCGAGAGCCTCGTGGAGGTTCTCGAGGGACTCGACGAGGCGGGGGAGCCGGCGGACAACGCCTGAGAGGCCGGTGCGCGAGGGGCTATAATCCCAGGGACCCGCACCGGAGGGCCTCATGGCTGACAAGCCTGACCTCGTTCACGTGCAGATCTTCGGCCAGAGCTACGCGGTTCGCGGCGGAGCCGAACCCGGATACGTGGAACGCCTCGCGGCGTACGTGGACGCCCAGATGCAAGAGGTCAGCCGGGTGCCCGGGACGGTGGACTCGCTTCGAATCGCCGTCCTGGCCGCTCTCAACATCGCCGACGAGTGCTTCCGCGCCAAAGCCAATGCCGCGGGCGGTGGAAGCGCTTTGGAGGCGCGCGCGGCGGGCCTGGCCCGGGAGTTGGAGGCGGCCCTCGAGGAGTGATATAGTTCCTCCCGAAAAGGTCTCCTGCATTGCTCGTGATGGATTCGGAAGCCTTGAACCAACGTCCTTAAAGTCGGGGACCCGGAGTCGTTCCGCGGTGTGCATGCCTCCGCGTCGAGGAAGCCTAAAGCGGCGCGCAGGGTTCCCACCTGGTGACCAGGTTCAGGTCACCCTCCACACGGCAAAGGCGGGGGGCCTTTTTTGCGTCTCGAGTCTGGTAGAGTTCCGGCGGTGGAAGATCCCGACGCCCCCGTCAGCGAGATCGGCGAACGGGCGCTACTGAAGCACCTCCGCTCGCGGATTCCCTCGAGTCCCGGAGTCGTCGTGGGGATCGGCGACGACGCTGCCGCCGTCGAGACGGGGAGCCTGACCCTCGTCACTACCGACTGCATGGTCGAAGGCGTGCACTTCATGCAGGAGTGGTGTCCGGCGCGCCTCGTCGGCCGCAAGGCCCTGAGCGTCAACCTGTCCGATATCGCCGCGATGGCGGGTGTCCCGCGGCACGCGACGGTGAGCCTGTGCCTGCCCCCCGCGACGCCGATGTCGTTCGTCGACGGCCTCTACGACGGGCTTCTCGAGCGATCGGCCGAGACGGGTGTGAGCATCGTCGGCGGCAATGTGTCCTTGACGACCGGCCCCATCGTGGTGGACGTCACCCTGCTGGGTCAGGGCGATCGGTTGTTCCTTCGGAGCGGAGCCGCACCCGGCGACCTGGTCGTCGTGACAGGGAGCCTGGGCG
Source organism: Vicinamibacteria bacterium (assembly GCA_041493035.1). Lineage (GTDB taxonomy): Bacteria > Acidobacteriota > Vicinamibacteria > Fen-336 > Fen-336 > JBGPYB01. Next base: position 4,939 of record JBGPYB010000045.1, read on the forward strand.
CCGCCGCCGCCGGCCTTCGCCTTCTGACCCAAGGGGCGCGCCTTGACTCGGACGGGGTCTTGGGCGCGACCGGTGTCTGGACAGGCTCGGCCGCTCGTGCTCTCACGCATTGCCTGCGGGCGCAGCTCGACCCGAATCCTCCGCTCTCGTTCGCCCGCGGCCTTGCCGAGCACGATCTCGTTCACGCGGCCATGGATCTCTCCGACGGTCTCTCGGGAGACCTCCGCGCCATGTGCGACGAGAGCGACGCGTCGGCCTGGATCGACTCGGATGCTCTCCCCGTGGATCCCCATGCGGCTAGCCTCGAGCGGGCTCGCGGTGGGGACGCCTTCTCCCTCGCGCTCCATGGTGGCGAGGACTACCAGCTGCTTTTCGCCGTGCGCCCGGATCGTTTGGACGGCCTCAGGGACATGGCGGTGATCTGGGACATCCCTCTCACGGTTGTCGGCGAGTTCGCGCCGGGGCCGCCGGCACTCCTCCTGAAGAAGGGCGGGACGCTCCTTCCCCTGACGCCTCAGTCCCATGACCACTTTCGGCGCCGGCCAGCGGTCGCCCCATCCACGGAAAGCAGCGGAGCATGAGCGACCGCCTCCGTCGGACGTTGCAGCTCCTGTTGCAGCTCAGCGACACACCGCATCGGATCGCTCTTTCCTTTGCGATCGGGGTGTGGATCGCCTTTTCGCCGCTCCTCGGGATCCACACGGGCCTGGCCCTGGCGGTCGCCTACCTCTTCCGGCTGAGCCGGGCGAGCATCCTGATCGGCGCCTACGTCAACAACCCGTGGACCGTCGCACCCATGTACACGGCCGGAACCATCCTCGGTTCGTACATGCTCGGGGTTTCCACCGAGGGACTTTCCGAGATCGATTGGAGCCTTCACGGCCACGCCTTCTACGAGGCCATGCTCCAGGGCTTACGCCCCTACGTCTGGCCCTACATCGTGGGGAACACGGTCTTGGGCAGTGTCGCGTCGGTGGCTGCGTACTTCGCCCTCCGCATGATGCTCAGTCGGCGGGGCCAGGCGGCGCCGCAAGCCTAGACTGACTAGGGCTGGACCGGACCCTGCTGCCACACCCCTTGACCCAGGGACGCGTCGTGGGCGGTCTCCCAGGATCCAGCGCGGCTTCAGGGGCCACTCCGCCTGAGTCTCACTTTTGACTCGGCGGCTCTGCTCTAGTTGATCGCCGTCTACTTGTACGCGCCGACTCCGCAGACTTGGTTGCCCGCCTTCTTGAAAAAGGTGACCTTGTTCTCCAACTTCTTGCTGACCGGGTTCGTCCAGCGATACTCGAGCGAGCCACTTTCCTTCCCCGCAAGCTCCGCCCACTGTTTCCCTACGTCCTCGCCCGCGCTGTTCCTTATCGTGGTGACGTTCGTCCCGAGCGTTACCGTCGGGTGGGCGGTGATCTTCTTGTCCGTTCCGTAGCAGAAGACGTACAGGTCGCGATCCCTGAAGGATCCTTTGGGATCATTGAAGGCGGCCAGCGCCTTCTTCTCGCCATCCGTCTGCACAAGCTTGACCGCGCGATCAAGCATGGCCTTTGCCTCCTCCGGCGTCGCCGCCCCAGCGCCGAACGCGGGGCCGACAACGGCGAGCGTAGCGAGCGTCGTCGCGAACAATGCAGCCAAACAGCACTTCATATCTCACCTCCTGCGTAAAGAATGGAGTCCTTCGCCGCCGACCAATCCCCAGTCGCCAGGCCTTGCCAACGGAACTGGTACCACACGCATGGAGCCACTCAAGGGGCGCAAGACCTCCAGGGCGCCCAGGCGGCATCCGAAAGCGGTGTCTCGTGACGCCAACCCAGGATTCCCGCGCGATGGTGAATTGTACGCGAAGGGGCCGGGGTCGCAAGGGCCGAAATTGGAAGGGCGTCGTGGCCGGAGGGGCTCCGCCCTGGGCACTTCCGGGGCGCGACTCCGATCGCGGTGGACCACTGGAGCGCGGGCGCGAACACGTCCGCCGCTCTTTACGCTGCGGGGCTTCGGGGGTCGCGACGTTCTCCGGCTCGTCCTGCCAGACACGGTCACCCGGCAGCGATCTGGGCGGGAGGCTGCGGCTCCATGCGCGGGACCTAAGCTAGTCGCCCAGCGAGGGCGGAAGGGCCTCGTGGTGCGGCGTCGCTCTCTCGAAGGCGTGGCCGAGGCGGAGGAGCGAAGCCTCGTCGAACGGTCGGCCGAGGAGCTGCAAGCCGACGGGCAGGCCGCCTGAGAATCCACAGGGTATGGAGAGGCCCGGGATTCCGGCGAGGTTGGCGGGCACGGTGAAGATGTCCGCGAGGTACATCTGAAGAGGATCGTCGGTCTTTTCGCCGAGGCGGAAGGCGGTCCCCGGTGTCGTCGGAGTGGCAACGGCGTCACAGGTCGCGAAAGCGGCGTCGAAATCGCGCCGGATCAGGGTTCGGACCTTCTGGGCCTGGAGGTAGTACGCGTCGTAGTAGCCGGACGAAAGCACGAACGTTCCGAGGATGATCCTCCGCTTCACCTCGGCTCCGAAGCCCTGGTCCCGGCTCTCGCCGTACATGTGGCGCAGATCGTGGTTGCCGGGCGTGCGGAGTCCGTAGCGGACGCCGTCATAGCGAGCGAGGTTGCTCGAGGCCTCGGCGGTCGCAACGATGTAGTAGGTCGCGATGGCGTGGTGGGCGTGGGGCAGCGTCACGTCGACCACGTGCGCCCCCAGCCTCTCCAGCTCGGCGAGAGCGCTTCGAAACGAGTCCATCACGCCGGCGTCGACGCCCTTTTCGAGGAAGGTCCAAGGAACGCCCACGCGAAGGCCGGCAGCTCCACAGGCGAGGTCCTGCGCGAAGTCGGGCGCCCCTCTCCTGGCACTCGTGGCGTCGCTCGGATCCGCACCGAAGAGGGCGGAGGCGACGAGCGCCGCGTCTTCGGTGGTGCGCGAGAAGGGTCCGATTTGGTCGAGGGAAGAAGCAAAGGCCACGAGGCCGTAGCGGCTCACGCGCCCGTACGTCGGCTTCAACCCCACGACTCCGCAGAGCGCGGCCGGCTGACGGATCGAGCCGCCCGTGTCGGTGCCGAGAGCGATGGGCGTCATCCTCGCGGCGACCGCCGCGGCCGAGCCTCCGGAAGAGCCGCCCGGAACGCGGGTCGGATCCCAGGGGTTCCGGGTCTTCTTGTAGGCGCTGTTCTCCGTGGAGGAGCCCATCGCGAACTCGTCCATGTTGGTCTTGCCGAGGGGCACCGCACCCGCGGCCTCGAGGCGTTTCACCGCCGTGGCGGTGAAGGGGGGCCGATACCCCTCGAGCATGCGCGATCCGCACGTCGTCGGGATCCCGTCGATGTCGAGAACATCCTTCACTGCGACGGGGACGCCGGCAAGGGGGAGATCACTCCGGCCGGCGGCGAGGGCCTTGTCCACCTCGCGTGCCGTCGCGAGGGCGCGGTCGGGGAAGATGTGAAGGAAGGCGTCCACCTTGGGTTCCACCGCAGCGATCCGGTCGAGATGGGCACGGGTGACTTCCTCGGCGGAAAGGGCGCGGCTCCGCACTCGCCCCGCGATCTCCGAGGCAGAGAGGCTCCAGAGGAAGCTCATCCGCCGAGGGCCCTGGGCACCCGGAAGAGCCGATCGGCAGGGTCGGGAGCGGCGGCCAGGGCTCGTCCACGATCGAGGCTGTCGCCGGCTACATCCTCGCGGAAGGCTTCGTCGGTGCCAGCATGGCTCATCGGCGGCACGCTGGCGGTATCGAGAGACTGGATCGACTCGGCGTAAGCCAGGATGTCGTCGAGCTGCCGCGCGAACATAGTTCGCTCTTCGGGCGTGAGCGAGACGTGGGCGAGACGCGCGACGTGGTCCACCGTGTCGGTGGTGACCTTGGCCATGAAGCCGGTAATATACCATCCATGAGCCCGCCCCCTTTGCCGGCCCTCACGTCCGGGCCGGACTCCGGAACAGCGTGGGAGCGTCGAGGCCCGGGAGAGTTCGTGGCCGCTCTCGTGGAGACGACGACCGCGGTGCTCCTCGGCCCCACCGACTTCTTTCGCCGCATGCCGGTCACGGGCGGAATCGGCGCCCCGTTCGGCTACGCGGTCGTCGTCGGTTACGCGGGCCTCCTGGCGCAGGCCATTTACCAGGCGCTCTTCCGGATTGGCTTTGGCAGCGTCATCGCCGGCTTGGGGCGGCGCGGCGAAGTCGGTCAGCTCCTCTCCCTGCTCCAAGGGGGAGTCGGCTTCATGGTTCAGGTGATCCTGGGCCCGATCATCGTCACGATGGGGCTCTTCCTCGGCGCGGGTCTCTATCACGTCGTGCTGCTGCTACTCGGGGGCGCTCGGCGCGACTTCGAAGCGACCTTCCGGGTGGTCGCCTACGGCCATGCCGCGTCGGCTCTACTGGTGTTGCCGTTTTGTGGGAGTCTGGTGGCGATCGTGTGGTGGGCGGTGGTGCTCGTGATCGGTTTCGCCGAGGCTCACGGGATCGGCCGTGGCAAGTCCCTCGCGGCCGTACTCCTGCCCATCGTCTTCGCGTGTTGTTGTTGCGGCGCGCTCGCGGGTCTCGTGGGCCTCGGGCTCGGGGGAATCGCGTCCCTGGCGCGGCTCGTCCGATGAGCGAAGCCGAACTCTCGCGGACCACTCGAGTCACAGCGCCGTCCGGCCGTCTGCCGCTCGGCGTGATCTTCGCGGGGTCTGGCGCGGTTGGAGTGGCCCTCGTGGGCCTACTCCATCTGGACCACCTTACGGTGAGCGTCTGCTTCCTGAAGTTCGCAACGGGGTGCCCGTGTCCGACCTGCGGAGCCACGCGTGCCATGGGACGTCTTTTTGTCGGCGATCTGAGGGGGGCCTTCGCAATGAACCCCTTGGCCACCGGCGTGGCGTTCCTGGTCGCCGCCTGGGGCGTGGCCGACTTGGCACTCTGGCCCTGGGGACGGGCCCTCTCCGTTGGGTTCTCACCCGCCCTCGGCCGCGTGGTGCGCTTCACCGGCCTGGCTCTCATTCTCGCGAATTGGGCTTACCTGATCGCGGCTGGCCGGTAGGGAGCACGGCGGACCGTCGTTTATACTCGCGCCAGTGGAACAAGAGCAGCGGCCGGAGATCTCCGTTGTCATCCCTGTCTTCAACGAAGCCGACAACCTGGCGGACCTGCATCGGGAGCTGACGACGAGTCTCGGGTCGCTCGGACGCCCCTACGAGATCATCGTGGTGGACGACGGCTCTACCGATGGAACGCCGGCACGCCTGCGAGCCCTGGCCGAAGCCGATCCTCGCCTGCGACCGCTGCGCCTCCGACGCAACTTCGGCCAGACGGCGGCCTTCTCCGCCGGTTTCGACCACTGCCGTGGCGAGATCGTGGTGACGTCCGACGGCGACTTGCAGAACGATCCGGCCGACATCCCCCGGCTGATCGCGACCCTCGACGAAGGGTACGACATGGTCTGCGGCTGGCGGCAGCAGCGCCAGGACCCGGCCTCCAAACGCATTCCGTCCTGGTTCGCGAATCGCCTCATCTCGTGGGCCACCGGCGTTCGGCTTCACGACTATGGCTGTTCCCTCAAGGCGATCCGGGTCGAGGTGGTGCGTGGCCTGCGTCTCTACGGCGAGATGCACCGATTCATTCCGGCCGTGGCCTCCTGGATGGGCGTCACCTTCAAGGAGCTGCCGGTCGGCCATCGTCCGCGCACCCGTGGCCGTAGCAAGTACGGCCTCGGCCGCACCCTTCGAGTGCTGCTGGACTTATTCACAGTCAAGTTCCTGGGCGTCTACGCGACGCGTCCCGCGCATCTGTTCGGCTTCATGGGGCTGGCGTTTGGCGGGTTCGGCAGCGGAATCCTGGCGTACCTGGCCTACATCCGGCTTTTCCAGGACACGGCCATCGGCGGTCGCCCCTTGTTGCTTTTGGGATTCCTGCTCTTCCAGAACGGCGTCATCCTCGTCAGCTTCGGCCTGCTCGGCGAGCTGCTCGTCCGCATCTATCACGAGAGCCAGGGGAAGCCGACCTACGTGTTGAAGGAGGAGCGTCCGGGGCGTTGACCCGCATGCTCTTCCTGACGGAGTCGTTCCATCCCGTCCTCGGTGGAGGCGAGGCTCACATCCGGCTCCTCGCATCGCGTCTCGTCGCGTCGGGGACAGAATGCCTCGTGCTGACTCGACGGGGGGAGCGCGCCTGGGCGGCCGAGGAACGGTTGGACGGCGTGCGGATCCTGCGTGTGTCTCCTTCGGGACCGGGGCGAGTGGGGAAGTACGCAATGGTGCCGGGTGTCCTTGCCGCCCTCGCGCGTCACCGGAAGGACTACGACGCCATCGTGGTGCGCGGCGGCCGTGTGTTGGCGCTTCCCGGCTTGACCGCCGGCCGCGTGCTTGGAAAGCCCGTGGTTCTTCAACCTGAGGTCACCGGTGAGATGTCGGGCGAGATCTACACCTGGGGGACGGCGCTCGATCGGCCTTGGGTGCGCGGGGTCGTGGCCTTCGCTGCGGCGATCCGAAACCGGTGGCTTCGCGATGCCGACGCGTGCGTCGCCATCTCCTCGGAGGTGCGCGCCGAACTCCTGGCCGCGGGCGTGCCGCCCGAGCGAATCGCGGACATCCCCCACGGCGTCGATATTCGGCGATTCCGTCCTGCTTCAAGCGAGGAACGGCGTGGCATCCGGGCGAGGCTCGGCTTGGAGGGCGAAGGCCCGGTCGTCGTCTTCACGGGGCGTTTGTTGCGGGGAAAGGGTGTCGACCTGCTCCTCGAGGCCTTCGCTCGCCTCGCGCCTCGCCACCCCAGCGCTCGGCTCGTCCTCGTAGGCTCCGGCGACGGACAGTCGCTGTCCATCGAGGAGGAAGCCCGCGGACGGGCCGCGAGGGACCCAGCCTTGGCCGAGCGCGTGACGTTCACCGGACGGGTCGACAACGTCGAGGACTACCTCCGAGCCGCCGATATCTTCGCCTTTCCTTCTCTCTTCGAAGCGATGCCGCTGTCGGTGCTCGAGGCCGCGGCCTGCGGGCTGGCGTGCGTGGCCAGCCGCGTCGGAGGGATTCCGGAGGTTCTGGAAAGCGGAACGTCAGGGACGCTCGTTTCTCCCGGTGACGCCACGGCTCTGGTCGCCGCTCTCGACAACCTTCTGACGGATCCTGACGCGAGGCGCTCGTTGGGCGCCGCCGCGCGGGCTGCGGTTCTGGAGCGATTCGATTTCGACGCGAGCGTCCAACGCTACCGCGCACTCCTCTCAGAGATCGCGCGTCGTCGACCAGGCGGGCAGCCCTGAAAACATGCGAGTAGCCCTCACCGGCGCGACCGGATACACCGGCGGACGGCTTCTCGAAGCGCTCCTCGGCCGCGGGGACCAGGTCGCGGTGCTGGCTCGGGGCGACGCCCCCGCCCTTGCCCGGCGTGCTGGCGTCGACGTGGTCCCCGGGGACCTTTCGGACGCAGCCGCCCTCCGGCGCCTCGTGGAGGCGGCGGACATCGTGCTCCACGTGGCGGCCGTCTACCGGACGGCGGGCCACCCGGACAGCTACTACCGAGACGTGAACGTCGGGGGGACGGAGCGCCTTCTGGAGGCCGCCGCCGCCGCCGGGGTGAAGCGCTTCGTCCACACATCGACAGTCGGGGTCCACGGCCACGTGACGCATCCACCCGCGGGCGAGGATTCCCCTTTTGCCCCGGGTGACGTGTACCAAGAGACCAAGGCCGAGGCGGAACGCCTGGTCTTCGATCTCGGCACGAAGCGCGGAGTGCCGTTCACAGTGGTGCGTCCCGGGGCGATCTATGGTCCGGGAGAGAGGCGTCTGCTCAAGCTCTTCCGGGCGATCGCACGCGGGCGCTACGCCGTCGTGGGCGATGGTCTAGCGTTCTATCACCCGGTGTTCATCGACGACCTGGTCGCCGGCTTCCTCCTCGCCATGCAGCGCCCGGAGGCCATCGGACAGAGCTTCATCGTCGCCGGGCCGCGGTACGTCTCACAATCGGACCTGGCGGCCCTGATCGCGCGTCACACCGGAGGCCGCGTTCTCCCATTCCGAGTTCCTGCGGCACCGCTCCAATGGGCGGGGGCGCTTTGTGAAGCTCTTTGCGTCCCGTTGGGCATCGAGCCCCCTCTTCACCGCCGCAGAGTGGACTTCTGGACCAAGAGTCGAGCGTTCTCCATCGACAAGGCGCGCCGCCTGCTTGGCTATGATCCGAAGGTGGATTTGGACGAAGGGATCGCGCGGACAGCGGCCTGGTATCGACAGGCAGGCTGGCTGTGACGGAGCGCGGGGCTCGCATCATCCTCGGCCTCCTGTCGGCGGGCCTCGTCACCATCGCCCTGACCACGGACCTCGCAAGTCTCTCCGGCGGACGGTTCTGGGGAGATGGAGCCACGTACCACGCCATGGCGTGGAGCCTCGCGGAGGACCTCGACCTCCGATACGAGGCGAAGGACGTCTTCCGGTCCCGTCGGGAGTTCTCGGAAGGACCCCAGGGAATCTTTCTCAAACGTTCGAGCGGCGGGCTCACGGTGGACACCGTCCGTGGATTCCCGTGGTTCCGCCGCGTCCCGTCCACGGAGCCGCGGATCTACTTTGCGAAGCCGTTCGTGTACCCCGCCCTCGCAGCCCCCTTCGTCCGCGTCTTCGGTACCCGGGGACTCCTTCTGACGAACGCGTTCGCACTGGCGGTCGCGTTGCTCCTCGGGTACGGGATGCTTCGTCTGGAGGGAACACCGGGCAGAGCCCTCGGCGCCAGCGCGGCCCTCATCCTGGGGACAGTGGCTCCCCTCTACCTGCTCTGGCCCGCACCGGAAGCTCTCGGCGTCGGCTTGGCGGCCGCGGGGCTCTATGCCTGGCGCCGCGACTGGCCGTGGGTCGCGGCTGTCGCCTTCGGCATCGCCGCATACTCCAAGCCTCCGAACGTTCTTCTCGCCCTCCCCCTGTGTCTCGGACCGTTGCTCCAGAACCGGGAGTCGGTCCTTCGTCGCCTGTCGGAAGGAACGCGTCGCGGCGTCGTCGTGCTCCTCGTTGCCGCGTCACTCTACGGCGTCAACTGGGCTGCGACGGGCGAATGGAACTATCAGGGGGGACGCGAGCGCAAGACCTTCTACGGCAAGTTTCCCTTCGAGAGCTACGGCGTCACGTTTGGAAACAGCGGCATCTGGATGAGCACCAACCAGCTCGGGCCGCGCGTCGAAGGGAAGGACGAGGTCGCCACCTCCCAGGGGTCGGAGCCGCCGCGCTCGCGAGACGAGATCGGCGCGTCGTTTGCGAGGAACCTCGGTTACTTCTGGATCGGCCGCTTCGGGGGAGTGGTCCCGTACTTTCTCCCGGTCGCCGCCGCCATTCTCTTGTTTGCCTTTCCCGGGCCGAGGAGCCACGTCGGGTGGCTTTCTTTCGCGGCGCTCGCCGTATCGCAGATCGCTTATATCGCGCAAATTCCCGACAACTGGTACGGCGGCAGCGGAACCGTCGGCAACCGCTACTTCCTGAATCTGCTCCCCCTGGCCTTCCTGCTGGTGCCGCGCGGGCGCGAAGCGATTGTCGGCGTGAGCGGCCTGGTATCCCTGGGAGTCTTCACAGGATCGCTCCTGATCGCACCGATACATCACTCTTTGAACCCGGGGGACCACGCCACTCGCTGGCCGTTCCGATGGTTCCCCGCCGAGCTGACGATGCTCAACGACTTGTCGATCTTCGGGGAGCCCTGGAGGAAGAAGGTGCCGGTAGGGGATCCGTATGGCGATCCTCGCAAGCCAGGCTCAGGCGACGTCACGGCCTACTTCCTCTATTTTCCCGACAACGGGACGTTCGGGAGGGAGGAGTTCGAGGGCCGCACCGGCTTCTGGTTGCGAGGTGGGCAGCGGGCCGAGGTCTTCCTGCGCGCGCTCGAGCCTGTCCGCAGGATGACCTTCCTCGCGAGCGGAGGGCCGGTCGGCGATGAATTGAGTCTGAGCCTCGACGGTAGAGAAGCGACGATCCCCTTGCGTGCCAATGAAACGCGGAACGTGGTCCTGGAGCCCGCCCCCGGGTTTCCCTACAAGGACACGTTCGTCCACATTCTGAGGCTGCACTCCGCGCGCGGAGGAAGCGTGACGCGCCGCGACGGTTCCGAAGGCGTCGTCGGCTCGTTCGTCAGCGTGTCACTCGAGGTCGAAAGGCGACCGCCGCACTAACGTAGGACGCCCTCAAGCCAGCTCCCGGGGATCGGGGCGGCGCCCTCGCAGCAGTTCGCGCAGTGCCGAGCGTTCCTTGGCGTCCCACACCCGCAGGGCGAGGGTCGCGCCGAACCACACGAGAGAAGCAGCCGCGGCGGCGAGAACGAGCGGCAAGCTGCGGGCCAGCCAGAGAGCCAGAGCAAAGAGGCCAGCCGCGCCGAGAGGCTTCGCGACGAGGCTTGCCCAGGGGATGCGGTGCCCGCTCGCCGCCACGGCCGCCGCCGTGGCAAGGAAATAGAGGGCTTCCGTGACCAGGGTGGCCCGCGCGGCGCCCAGGTACCCCTGGGTGGGAATCCAGAGAAGGTTCAGCCCGACGTTCACGAATAGCGCGGCGGTCGAGGCCACGACGATCCATCGCCATCGGTCGATGCAGGCGAGCGTCGTCTCGCTGAAGTTCGACAAGAACATGAGGGCCGCGGCGGGAAGCAGAATGCGCGAGGCGTTGACGCTCGGGCCATAGGCTGTCCCAAAGAGCATCGGCAGAAAGCGGTCGGAGGCCAGCCAGCCGAACGCGCCGATGGGGAGGCCGACGAGCAGAAGGTACTTACAGCCGCGGGAATAGAGAGCGGTGACCGAATGGGGCTGCGCTTTGTAGAGCGAGGCCATGAGGGGGATGAGGGCGTAACCCAGGATGCGGGGGACGAGGGTGAGCCCCTCCAGGACAAACGTCGGCGGGCGGTACCAACCGACTTCCTCAGGACCACGAAGACGCTCCAGCAACACAGCGTCGAGCTGGAAGATCAGGGTGACGACGAGGCCGGCGTACGCAAAGGGAAGGCCCCTTCGCAGGAGGTCAGCCCAAAGCGTACGGTCGGCCGCCGGACGAAGCGGGACGACGCGGGCGTGGATGTATCCCCAGAGCCCGGCCACGTCCACGACGCGCACGACCAAGAAAACCAGCGCAAAGGCGACGAGACCCCGATGGTCCCACAGAACCCAAGCCCCGAAGCCCAGGATCGCCGCTCGCTCCGCGACAAGGGAAAGGGCTTCGACCGCGAACAGCTCGAGGCTCTTGAGGAGAAACCGGAGAGTGAATTTGACCGACTTGAGAATCAGATCCGCCGAGAGCACGGCCACCGCGAGCCACGTGACTCCGGCGTAAAGGCTGTGACCGAGGGAAAGACAAAGGGCCACGGTCGCCAGCGACAGAAACACCTGGAAGCCGAGAAGTCCGCCCGTCAATCGGCTGGCTTGTGAGGGGTCACGGCTGATCCGAAGCGTCGAGGCGTAGGCCATCCCGAAGTCCGGGAGAACCCTGAACAGGCCTACGAACGCGGCCGCAGTCGTGTACTGGCCGAACTCCGTGGGACCGAAGGAACGCGCCGCGAGAAAGCCCAGAAGGAACAGAAGTGCGTTGGAGCCTTCTCCAATCGCGGAAAAGAGCGTGTTGCGGGCGATCCGGCCCCCGGTGAGGCGATTCTCTTCGGCGGATGGCTCCGGCGTCAGCTCCCCTGCTCCTTGCGGAGAAGGGCATCGAGGCCGCGGCTGATGCGAAGGCAGCGAGCCGACGCGTCGGACTCCAGGAGCTTCTGACGCGCGGTCGCTGTGATCGGCAGGTGCTGGCAGGCGAGGTTCACCCAGGCCATCGGTTCAGCGGAGCGCCTCTGCTGATCGAGGAACGAGCGGAGATCGGCGTGGGAGTGGAGATAGCGGGCCAGGGCCTCGACGGCAGGACCCCATTCGTCACCTGCGTCTCCCTCGTCAAGAGGCTCGGCTTCGGCGACAAGGGTTTCGGTGCCGATCAACTCCGCCACACGGGCACGGCGAAGACCGTCCAGCTCCACACGATGCGATCCGTCGGAGAGAGTCTGGTCCTCCGAGATCTCGGCCAGGGTCCCAATGGTCTGCAGTTCGCGCGGGCCAGGAGTTGCGGCATTCGGGTCGCTCTGGGCCAGGGCGAGGATGCGACGGCCGGACCGCATTGCGATCTGCAAGGCCTTCAGGGCGGCTGGGCGGGCCACCATGAGCGCCAGCGAAGCCTCGGGAAAGAGGCAGACATCGCGGAGGGGGAGTACCGCAACGACCAGGTTCGGCTGAACCTCGTCGAGATCCAAGGGTGAGCTCATGGGCCCGCCTATCCTACTACTTCATCCCGCGAAGACGTCGCGACAGTTTGTTGCGAAGAATCGACGAGAGGTGCGCCCGGCCTCGGCCCGGCAGAAGCTCGACGTAGTCCTCGCCAACCCGTGCGATCGCGTGAAGATCGCCGCCGGGGAGTGTCACGGGTGTCCCTCTGACCTTGCCACAGAAAGCGGTCCGGTAGCCAACCTCCCGCGCCCAACGTCGCGCCGTGGGTCCGGCCACGTGCCAGGGATAGCAGAGGTGGATGGCGGGCTTTCCCGTTCGCTCCTCGATGGCCTTCTTCGACTCGGCCAGCTCCTTCCGGATCGCAGCCTCGCGGTCGGTGGTGTCTTCGGTGTGGCCACGGACCGAGCGCCCGTCAACAAGGCGGCGCAGCGCCACCTCCCACCCCTTGCGGCAGAAGAAGGCGGCACCGCCCGCGTCGGCCACGCGAGCCACGCAGGCCTGGCGGACCTCCGGCTCCTCGTAGAAGCGCAGAGACTCCGACAGCCGGGGCTCCGACCTGAAGAAGGGTGTTCCCAGGGGAATCTCGGTGACGGGGACTTCTCTCCCACCGTCGTGAATGAGGGGCACGTCGAGGGGGCCGTATCCCTGACGGAGCGACGGCGTCATGAAGCCGGCGAGCTGGGGAGCCGTGTGGATCCGCGCATGAGAAAGGCTGTGACTTTGAAAGTCGAAGAGGCCCGACCGCGAGAGGTCGTCGATTTCTTCCCACGAGAGAAAGGCGTCTTCCGCCTCCTCGCGCCCCAGAACGTTCTCGGCCTTGGCGGTTCCCGCCCGGACGTCGTCCCAGGTCGGGGGGAGCGCTCCCGGCCGCGAGACCGTGCGCCCCGGCACGATGAAGACGATACCCTTCATTCCATGGCGTCGCATCAATGGGAGGCCCACGGTGCGCACGCTGCTCCGCCCGTCGTCGAAGGTCAGCACCACGGCCTTCTCGGGCGCCGGCCGTGTCCCGAGAAGAACCTGGAAGTACTCGTCGACCGAAAGGGTTACGTAGCCGTTGTCGGCGAGGTAGCGAATCTTGGCCCCGAAGACTTCCGGGTCCAGGCTATGAAAGACGAAGACAGGTACGTGACTGCGAGGGAGCGGCCCACCCGTGACGAAGTCAGGGTACCGGCCGAGGAGCAAATCGCGGGGAACCTCCCACGCTTCTCTGGCGTTGCGCCGGAGCTTGCGAAGCGTGCGCATCCTCAGTGACGCCTCGGCTCGGTCAAGACTTCGTCGTACAGGGCCTCGATCTTACCCACGCAATCCCCGATGTCGTAGCGGCGTGACGCCCGCTGGGCCGCGTGTCCAAGATTCTGCCGAAGGCCGGCATCGAGGAGCGCCTTCAGGAGAGCGGCGGCAAGAGCAGCGGGGTCGCGCGGCGGAACGAGCAAGCCCGTGGCGCCTTCTTCAAGAACCTCGCGACAGCCGTCCACGGCCGTCGAGACGATGGCCTTCCCGGAGGCCATGGCTTCGAAGAGAGCGAGGGGCGTTCCTTCGTATGTCGACGAAATGCAGAGGACGTCGATGGCGCCGAGAATCGCCGGCACATCGGCTCGATGGCCTGCGAAGACGATGCGTGAGGCGATGCCGAGGTCGCGGGCTTGTTGACGCAAGGATTGGTCCAAGTCGCCGTCACCGGCGACGAGAACCCACGCTTCCGGGGCGCGCCTCAGAACGATCGCCGCAGCATCGAGGAGGTAGCGGTGCCCCTTCTGCTCGCTCAGGCGCCCCACGGCTCCGATCACGAGCGCGTCCAGGGGCAGACCCAGCTCTCGGCGGACGGCCTCAGCCCTCTCGTGGCCGACGGGAGCAAACTCGCCCAAGGGCGCCCCGTTCCAGATGAGCCGGATGACGTCCCGGGGGATGTGGCGCTCGCGAGCGAGGAACTCGCTCGTGGAGGCGCTCACGGCGATCGCCCGGTCGGTGAAGCGAGCGAGAAGGCGGTCGGCGAGACCCTGATACGCGGGCATCCGCGGGTCGGCGAAGTGCTCGTGGAGGACTAGCTTCGCCCCGAGATGGCGGGCCGCGAGTCGCCCGAAGTCCGCCGCCGCGTAGCCGTGGACATGGAGGATCCGCGCGCCGAGGCGACGCCCGAGGGCCACGAGGTCGGTGAGGATGCGGGGATCAAAACGCCCTCGGCCGAGGTGGTGGACGCGAATCCCGTCGGATTCGAGAAGGCGCGACGAGGCCTCCGGACCCTTGAGCCCGCAGAGCGAGACATCGAACCGGGAGGAGTCGTAGCGGGGAAACCACCAGGAGAACAGGCGCGAGACCCCGTGGATACTCGATCCGGCGACGCCGAACTTGTCGCAGACGTGGAGGACGGCGACGGGCATCAGGGCGTCGCGGAGGCCTCGACGCCGCGGCCTCGCGAGGTCCAGACGACCGCACCCGAAAAGGACAGGCAAACGATGAGCCCCGCGCCCACGATGCTGAAGGCCAAGGCGCTCTCGCGAGGCAGGCCCATCTGGCTGAAATACAGGATGAAGACGCTCTCGCGAATTCCCCAACCATTGAAGGAGACAGGAACAGTCTGGACGAGCGTGCAGAGAGGAACCATGAGGAAGCACGCAGGCCACGACAGCGGGATGCGGAGAGCGTGAGCGACGGCATAGTAGTAGTAGACGAAGAGCGCCTGTATGGCGAGGCTGGCCGCGAATGCGATCCAGACGTCGCTCAACCGTTGCCGGTAGACATGCACGGCCGATTGCACGACCTCGAAGCGCGCCTGTGCCCATCGGAACGAGCTGAGGCCGGAGCGGGCCATGAGGCTTCGGGCGGTTCCGGGCCGGAAGAAGACGTAGGCGAGCACCGAGAAGACGAGGCCGAGGCCGCCCACAACGGAGTGGGCTCCCGCCAGGTGGCGGACGGGCGGCCCTCCGCCCACGTAGGCGGCGACCGCGAGCGTGTACAGCGCGCCGAAGCCGAGGATGCGGTCGATCGCGACGACAGCCAGGGACGTGGTCGTGGAACCGGTGAGGCGCGAGCTGTCGCGGACCCGCACCAGGTCCCCGCCGATATTGCTGGGGAGGAAGTTGTTGAAGAACGTAGCCACGAGATAGGAGGCCGAGAGGTCCCGAAGCGGCGCGTCGAATCCCTGCGCTTGCAGAAGAAGGCGCCACCGCCACGTGGCCAGGAGGAACATCAGGCTGTAGAGCCCCATGGCCGCGGCGAAGAGCAAGGTGTCGCCGCTGCGGACCCGCTGCTCCAGGGCCCCGAGGTCCGTCGTGGAGAAGAGGTAGGCCAAGAGGCAGAGGCTTACGGCGACCTTCGCGACGAGCAAGAGAGATCGTTTCACAGAGGGATGCTGTGCAGGCAAAGTCTCATGCTACAGTAGCTTCCACGGAACGGTCAACGAGGGTTCGCCTGACTTCCGCCAAGACCGATATGCCCGAGCGTCAGCCCATCGGCATCCAGGATACCCTGGCCTCCGCGGGAGGCTCATCCCTCTCGAAATACCAGGACCTGGTCGTCGGAAGCCGTTCGTTCGCCCGCTTGGTCCTCTACGAGTTCGTCGTGACGTTCACGTCCTGGATCCCTGGCGCGCTCGGTCTCGTACTGCGACGGGTGACGTATCCGTGGATCCTGGGAGCCGTAGGCAGGAACGTCACCTTCGGGCAGGGCGTCGTGCTTCGGCACCCCCACAAGATCCGCTTGGGGGATGACGTGGTGCTGGACGACCTCGTTCTCCTCGACGCCAAGGGATCCACCAACCAGGGAATCACCGTCGGTAAGGGAGTTTTCCTCGGTCGCGGAACCATCCTCTCCTGCAAGGAGGGCGACATCGTCCTGGGAGATGGCGTGAACATCGGCTTTCATTCGGAGATCTTCTCGGGCTCTTCCGTCAGAGTCGGGCGTCACGGCCTCTTCGCGGCATACACGTACCTCGTTGGCGGCGGTCACGCTTTCGAGAAGGCCGAAGTGCCGGTGATCGCCCAGGAGAGGACGTCGGTGGGAATCGTCCTGGGCGAGAATGTGTGGCTCGGAACCGGAGCCAAAGTCTTGGATGGCGTGAGTCTGGGCGACGACGTCGTCGTGGGGGCGAACGCGGTGGTCACCGACGACATTCCCAGTGGATGCGTTGCCGTCGGCGTCCCAGCGCGGGTCGTCCGCCAACGAAGGGAAGCCCTCCCGGAGCGATGAAGAAGGTTCTCGAGGAAACCGCGACGATACCCTTCACGACGATCTCGGGGCGCCCCATCGAGCCGCTCTACGGTCCCAAGGATCTCGAGGGGTTCGTGCCCGACCGAGAGCTGGGGGAGCCGGGGAGCTATCCCTACACACGCGGAATCCACGAGACCATGTACCGGGGCAAGGCTTGGACGATGCGCCAGTTCGCCGGGTTCGGCTCGGCGGCCCAGACCAACGAACGCTTCAAGTATCTCCTCGAGCACGGGAGTCATGGCCTGTCGGTCGCCTTCGATCTGCCGACGCTCATGGGTCGCGATCCCGACCATCCCCTCTCCCTGGGCGAGGTGGGAAAGTGCGGTGTCGCCGTCACGTCCCTCGCCGACATGGAGGCGCTCTTTGATGGGATTCCCCTCGACCGTGTGAGCACGTCCATGACCATCAATTCCCCGGCTGCGATGATGCTGGCCTTCTACATCCTCGTGGGCGAGAAACAGGGAGTGGCCCCATCGCAGCTCGCTGGAACCCTCCAGGCGGATATCTTGAAGGAGTTCATCGCCCAGAAGGAGTACATCTACCCACCCCGGCCGAGCATGCGGATCGTCGTGGACATGATCCGCTACTGTACGGAGCACATGCCGAAGTGGAACACGATCTCCATCTCGGGGTACCACATCCGGGAGGCGGGCTCGACGGCGGCCCAGGAGCTGGCCTTCACTCTCCGGGACGGGATCGAGTACGTGCAGTGGTGCGTCGATGCCGGCATGGACGTCGACGACTTCGCACCGCGCCTCAGTTTCTTCTTCAACTCCCACAGCGACTTCTTCGAGGAGATCGCCAAGTTCCGCGCGGCCCGGCGCATCTGGGCACGGACCATGAAGGAGCGCTTTGGGGCGAAGAACCCGCGCTCCTGGATGTGCCGTTTCCACAGCCAGACGGCCGGAGTCAGCCTCACGGCGCAACAGCCCTACAACAACGTCGTGCGGACGGCACTGCAGGCGCTGGCCGCGGTCCTCGGGGGAACCCAATCCCTGCACACCAACTCTCTCGACGAAGCCCTGGCGCTGCCCACCGAGGAAGCGGTCACCATCGCGTTGCGTACGCAACAGGTCATCGCTCACGAGTCGGGCGTCGTGAACACCGTTGATCCCCTCGCCGGTTCGTATTTCGTCGAGAAGCTCACGGGTGACATCGAGGCCGAGGCCCTCGACTACTTCCGCCGCATCGATGCCATGGGGGGGATGGTCGCGGCGATCGAACGTGGCTTCCCGCAGAGGGAGATCCAGGAAGCGGCGTTTCAGTTCCAGAAGGCGGTGGAGCGCAAGGAGAAGATCATCGTCGGCGTCAACTCGTACGTCATGGACGAGAAGCCGCTGCCGATCCTCTACATCGATGAGTCCGTCGGGGAGCGCCAGGTGGCGTCCGTCGCCGCTCTCAGGGCCCGTCGAGACGAGGAGCGCGTTCGGCGGGCCCTCGGGGACCTGAAGCGGGCCGCGGCGGGAACGGACAACGTCATGGTCCCCGTTATCGAGGCTGCTCGTGCCTACGCCACGCTGGGCGAAATGTGCGATGCCTTCCGCGAGGTCTTCGGGGAGTACGAAGAACCGCCGGTGTTCTGAGCGGGGCGAGGGAATATCGATGGCGCAACGGGGTCGATGAAGAAATTCCGCGTCGTCATCGCCAAGCCCGGGCTCGACGGGCATGACCGCGGCGCCAAGGTCGTGGCGCGTGCCTTGCGCGACGCGGGCATGGAGGTCATCTATACCGGCCTCCGACAGAGCGCGGAGCAGATCGTAGCGGCGGCAGAACAGGAAGACGCCGATGTCATCGGCCTCTCGATCCTGTCGGGGGCCCATCTCCCGATCTGCCGCAAGGTGCTGGAGCTTCTGAAGGAGCGCGGGATGGAAGGCGTCCGCGTCTTCCTCGGCGGCATCATTCCTTCTCAGGACATCCCCGAGTTGAAGCGCCTCGGGGTCGTGGAGGTTTTTCTTCCGGGCTCCTCGACCGAGGACGTGGTCCGGATGATCGAGACCACCATCCCCTCCCGCTGAGGCAGTACCCCAGACCGCGATAAGTCGTTGACATATAGGCAGGATCGGTCTATCTTGCTCGAATCTACGTGAGGCCGCCCGTTCCCAGGGGAGGGCAAGAAGACGATGGGCAAGAAAATCCTGCTGGCGGACGACAGCATCACGATCCAGAAAGTCATCGAGCTGACTTTCTCCGACGAGGACTTCGAGGTCGTGACCGTAGGAAACGGACGCCTCGCCATCGAGCGGGCCGAGGAAATCCGTCCCGACATCGTCCTCTGCGACATCATCATGCCGGAGAAGGACGGCTACGAGGTGTGCGAGTTCATCAAGAAGAATCCCTCCCTCTCCTCGGTTCCGGTCCTGCTGCTTACCGGCGCTTTCGAGCCTTTCGATCAGGAGCGCGCGGCGCGGGTGGGTTGCGACGGATTCCTCGCGAAGCCGTTCGAACCCGCGATGCTCATCGGGAAGGTCAAGGATCTCCTGGCCCAGGCAGCGGCGCGCCCGATGGCTGCGCCCGCAGCTGCTGTGGCAGTCGCCCCTTCGGCGACCGCTTTCGTTGAGCCGCCGCGCACTGCCGAACCCGTTTCTTCTCGCCCGGCCACGGATATTCCGCGCTTCGAGCGCATTCCGACCCTCGACGGCACGATGCCCGGTCCAGCCTCGAGCTTCATCACCGACGAGCCGATCCTCGAAGAAATGGCGATGCCGGAGGAGGCCCCGTTTGAACAAGGAGCGGCGGAGTCCGCCAATGGGGGTGGGGCCGTGAGCGTGCTGGAGGAGGGGCTCTACGGGATGGGAGAAGCCGTCGAGGCGGCTCCCGACGATTTCGCCCCGGTGAGCCCTGAGGAAGCCGAAACGCTAGCGGCCTCTCCGGCGATCCCCCCCGACGCGGAGGAGGACATCTCGTCCACGGTCGTTTTCCGGGCGTCGGGTCTTCCGTGGACCCAGCCAGCGATGGAGACTCCGGCGGTTCTGTCACCGACGCCTACGGCGACCGCGGATCCGTATGGCTCAGCCGAGCCAGCGGGTTTCGAAGAGGTCTTCGACGAGGACCTGCCGGCGCCTCCTCCCGCGTTCGAGCCCTCGGCTCCGGCTGTGTTGGAAGCGTCGGTCCCGTCCATGCCGCCGCCGGCTCCGACCTTCGAGCCCGAACCGGAGCCTCCCAGCCCGCCCCCGACAGTCGAAGCGTTGCAGGGGGAGCCCCCGCAGCCCTCTGCGGCCCTCGATCTCCCCGAGGAGGTTTCGTTCGCGGACCTCGCTCCCGCAGCTCCGGCCCATCCTCCGGCCTCTCCTTCCGCCGCCGCGGAGGTCGCGGTGCCCGTGGACCTCGTGGCCCAGATCGCTCAGCGCGTCGTCGCGCAGATCTCGGAGAGGGTCGTACGAGAAGTGGCGTGGGAAGTCATCCCCGAGCTCGCCGAGGCGCTGATCAACAAGGAGATCGAGCGCCTCAAAGCCGAGCTACAGAACAGCTAGCGGCCGCTCTCGTACCCAAGCGGCCATCCCATCCGATCTTGCGCCGGCCGCCGCCTCGAGCGGCGCCATCGTCGGCATCCCAGGAGGCAGTGCATCGATGGAATTGGATCCCGGCCAGCACTTCGAGTCGCGCGCCGCTGAAGAGAAGTGGGACCGGCTTTGGCGCGAGCAGGGCGTCCACCGTTTCGACGAGGGGTCCGCTGCTCCAACCTTCGTCATCGACACGCCTCCGCCCACGGTGTCGGGTTCGCTTCACGTCGGCCACGTCTTCAGCTACACGCAGACCGACGTCCTGGCGCGTCACCAGCGCATGAACGGACGAAACGTCTTCTACCCGATGGGGTGGGACGACAACGGGCTCCCCACGGAGCGCCGTGTCCAGAACTACTTCCACGTGCGTTGCGATCCCGCGGTGCCCTACGAACGGGCCTTTGCGATGGAGGCTTCTCCGAGCGATGGCGGGACCAAGACGCCACCGCGCAAGATCTCCCGCGGAAACTTCATCGAGCTGTGCCTTGCGCTCACCGCGGAGGACGAGAAGGCTTTCAAAAGCCTTTGGCAGCGCCTGGGCCTTTCGGTGGACTGGAGCCAGGAGTACTCCACGATCAGCGACCGAAGTCGCCGCTTGGCGCAGCTCAGCTTCCTGGATCTTTTCCGGAAAGGACACGTCTACAACCTCGAAGCGCCGACCATGTGGGACGTCGACTTCCGCACGGCGGTGGCCCAGGCCGAGGTGGAGGACCGTTCGCAGAAGGGGGCATTCCATAACATCCGCTTCGGCATGGAGGACGGCGACGGGAGCTTCGTGATCGCCACCACGCGCCCAGAGCTGTTGCCCGCATGCGTGGCCGTCGCAGCCCATCCCGAAGACCAGCGTTACGCGTCGCTGCTCGGACGGCGGGCCGTGACCCCCGTCTTCAAGGCACCCGTACCCGTCTTCGCGAGCCCCCTGGTGGATCGCGAGAAGGGGACGGGGATCCTCATGGTTTGCACCTTTGGCGACGCCACGGACGTCCTGTGGTGGCGCGAGCAGTCCCTGCCCCTCCGCCAGATCCTGGGTCGCGATGGCCGCCTGATGCCCGTCGAGTTCGGATCGGCCAGCTTCCCAAGCCTCGATCCAGCGGCAGCCAACGCGGCCTATGGGCCGCTTGCAGGGCGCACCGTGAAAGAAGCGCAGAAGGGGATCGTGGAGCTGCTCCGAGACCCAGCCGGTGCCGCCACGGCCGACGGCGCGCCTCCGCTCGTGAGCGAGCCTCAGCCCATCGAGCATCCTGTCAAATTCTTCGAAAAAGGCGACAGGGCGCTCGAGTTCATCACCACCCGGCAGTGGTTCGTGCGTCTCATGGATCGCAAGGCCGACCTCTTGGAGGCCGGAGACCGCATTTCCTGGCATCCGGACTTCATGCGCCTTCGGTATCGGAGCTGGACGGAGAACCTTCAACTCGACTGGTGCATCAGCCGGCAGCGCTATTTTGGCGTCCCGTTCCCGGTCTGGTATCCCGTCACGACATCGGGGGAGAGCGACTTCGAGCGACCCATCCTGGCGGACGCCGCGGCGCTCCCGGTCGATCCCACGACCGACGCGCCGCCGGGGTACGAGGCATTCCAGCGCGATCAGCCCGGAGGGTTTCGGGCCGAGGGCGACGTCTTCGACACCTGGTTTACGAGCTCCCTGACGCCACAGATCGCGAGCGGCTGGTCCCTGGCTCCTGAGCGCCACCGCAAGCTCTTCCCGATGGACCTGCGCCCCCAGAGCCACGAGATCATCCGGACCTGGGCTTTCTATACCATCGTGAAAGCCTTGCTTCACGAGAACACGATTCCGTGG
The DNA here is from genome assembly GCA_041493035.1 of Vicinamibacteria bacterium. Taxonomy (GTDB): domain Bacteria; phylum Acidobacteriota; class Vicinamibacteria; order Fen-336; family Fen-336; genus JBGPYB01. The sequence continues at coordinate 26,592 of JBGPYB010000045.1, forward strand.
CGTCACGTCGCGATCTCGGGATGGGTGCTGGACCCCGACCGGAAGAAGATGTCGAAGAGCAAGGGGAACGTCGTCACCCCGATGCACCTTCTCGACCAGTACGGGGCCGACGCGGTTCGCTACTGGTCGCTCTCGGCGAAGCTCGGTACCGACACGGCCTTCGACGAGAAAGTCCTCAAGGTCGGAAGACGCCTCGTCACGAAGCTCTTCAACGCGGCCAAGTTCGTGCTGTCGCAGTCGGGACCCGAAGGGCCGATCTCAAGCCCGCTAGACCTGGCCTTCGTCGCCCGCCTGCAGGACTGCGTGGCCCGTGCCTCGGAGGCCCTGGACGCTTTCGAATACGCCGCCGCTCTCGACACGATCGAGCGTTTCTTCTGGGGCAGCTTCACCGACACCTACGTGGAGCTGGTCAAGGGGCGCGCGCGGGGCGAAAGCGATCCGGAGGGCCGGGCTTCCGCTCTTGCGACGCTTCGGCTCGCGCTGAGTGTGCAGCTACGCCTGTTCGCTCCTTTCGTCCCCTACATCACCGAGGAGATCTGGTCGTGGACCCTTGCGAGGAGCGAGGGCCAGCCGAGCATCCATCGCGCTCCCTGGCCGCGGGCCGAGGAGCTGCTCGGCGGGCGCGCATCGGGCGCCGACGCGGAGGTCTTCACCACAGCCGTGGTTTTCCTCGACGCCGTTCGACGCGCGAAGAGCGCCGCGGGGGCCACCGTCGGTCGTCAGCTGTCCCGGCTTCGACTCGCGGCGCACCCGACCACCGCAGACGGCCTCAAGAAATCTCTTGGCGACCTGGTCGCGGCCGCGCGGGTCGAGGACCTGTCGATTGAACGCCGGCCGGGCATGGAGGTCGGCATTCTCGAGGTTCTGGAGTGTCAGTTGGCCGAAATGCCTCCCGAGCGGTGACGTCGAGGCAATCCATGGCGAAACTGGATCCAGCCGACGTCGACCGTCTAGTGAGAGCCGCGCTGGCGGAGGATGTCGGCGCGCGGGATATCACCACCGAAGCGACCGTCTCGGCCGACAAGCGAGCGGCCGGCACCTTCCTCGCCAAGCAGGATCTGGTCCTGGCGGGGCTGCCGGTTGCCGAGGCCGTCTTCCGGCTCGTCGACCCAGGAGTGCGATGGGAAGCGAGAGCCGACGAAGGGTCGCGGGTGTCACGCCGAGCCTCGATCGCGCGGGTGGAGGGACAGGCTCGCGCCCTGCTCACAGCGGAACGCGTGGCGCTCAACTTCGTCCAGCGACTCTCAGGGGTGGCGACCGAGACGCGGCGCTTTGTCGACGCTGTAGCCGGCACCAAGGCCCAGGTCCGCGACACCCGGAAGACGACGCCTCTCCTGCGGTCGCTGGAGAAATACGCCGTGGGCGTCGGGGGAGGCGTGCCACACCGAGCCGGCCTCGATCGAGGAATCCTGGTCAAGGAGAACCACATCCGCCTCGCTGGCTCGGTGGGGGAGGCCACGCGCCGGGCCGTGGCTCGAGCGGGCGGCCTCCTGGTCGAGGTCGAAGTCGAGCGTCTCGACCAGGTGGAAGACGCTCTCGGCGCCGGAGCCCAGATGCTCCTGCTCGACAACTTCACGCCGGAGGAAGTACGCGTTGCCATCCGCGCGATCGGAGGCCGGGTTCCCGTGGAGGTTTCGGGAGGCATACGTCTCGAGAACATCCGGGCCTACGCCGAGGCTGGGGCCGACCTCATTGCCGTCGGCGCCCTGACGCATTCGGCGCCGGCGTGCGACATCTCGCTGGAGACGGAGCCGGTCTGACGGGGGTGGAGCCCTCGCTGGGCGACCGCATTCGAACGCTTCTCGATCGGGCTGCAACGCCCTGGCCGGGACCGGTCGAGTGCGAGGCGCTTGTCCCGTCGACCAACGACCGCCTGAAGGAACGCGCGAGGGCGGGAGCGCCGGCGTGGTCGGTCGTCGTGGCGGAGGAGCAGACCGCGGGGCGCGGACGTCAGGGCAACGCCTGGGCCTCCCCTCGGGGGAACCTGTTCCTGTCGCTGCTCCTCAGGCCTTCCTTCCCCGCGCAGGAGGCCGGCCTCATCCCACTCGGGGCGGGTGTCGGCGTCTGTGACGCCCTCCGTAGCCTGGGCGTCCCGGCGCAACTCAAGTGGCCCAATGATGTCCTGATTGCGGGGCGCAAGGTCGGCGGGATCCTCGCGGAAGCCGCTTGGAACGAAGGGAGCCTCGAGAGCGTGATCGTGGGTGTCGGCGTCAACGTCAACGTGTCCCTCGATCCCCGCGCCCTCACGGGTCCTGTCGCAGAGACAGTCACTTCATTGTCAGTGGAGCTGGGGCAAGCCGTCCCCGTCGAGAGCGTGGCCGTCGCGGTCCTGGAGCAGCTGGCCCTTTGGTATCATCGCCTCGCTGCGAGCGGCCGAAGAGATGTCGTCGACGCCTGGCGGAATCGGTCGGCGCCCTGGTGGGGGCGGAGCGTGGAGGTGAAGGTGGGGCCACGGTCGGTGCGGGGGGTGGCGCGCGGGATCGACGACACGGGGGCTCTGCTCGTCGAAGAGGCAGATGGCTGCGTCCTTACGATCGTGGCGGGGGAGGCCCAGGCCCTTCGCCTGGGCTGACATGCCGCTGCTCCTGACCGTCGACATCGGAAACACGAACACGGTCCTCGGCGTTCACGACGGGGCCGCCCTGAAGGCCCACTGGCGCTTGACCACGCGCCGCGAGCAGACCGCCGACGAGTACGGCATCCTCGTGCGCAACCTCTTCGCCGCGTCGGGAGTGTCTCCGGAACAGTTCGGGGGAGTGGCCATCGCCAGCGTCGTTCCTCCCCTCACGCCTGTCCTCGAGACGTTGGCGCGTACCTACCTCGGACAGCGTCCCTTCGTCGTGGAGCC
>JBGPYB010000012.1:0-47703 GCA_041493035.1 Vicinamibacteria bacterium
GATGCTCCCAAAGGTCGCTGTAGAGATACCAAGCCTCCGACGACACCTCTTGGACTCCGCGATCGGCCGAACCGTCGGGTAGCGCGTCCTCGAAGGCGTCATTCGTGATTTGGCCCGAGACCAGATGTCTCAGGAGTTCAGCCACCCGTCGTCGCGCGTCGTGGTCAATCATGTCCTTAGGTCGGTCCAACAAGCGATTGTACGGATCTGTATAACACGGAAGATGGGCTTTGGCATCCGGAGAGTGTGAGGTTGAGAGATCCGAGGACTGGGGCCAGAAACCCTCATTGGCAGAGAAGGTTAGGCCCTTGGGCACCCACCGGAGCCGAAACGAGGAGTGTTTACGCAGATCTGCATAAACACGGCGGCGTGGTGATGGCCTGATCACGGGCCGTCGAAATCATCGAAGGGGCTGCGGACCTTGGGGCCATCCCGCCGGTTGAGGACGTGGACGTAGATCATGGTCGTGGCCACGTCGCTGTGGCCCAGCAGCGCCTGGACAGTTCGGATGTCAACGCCGTCCTCGATGAGGTGGGTGGCGAAGGAGTGTCGCAAGGTGTGGGGCGTAGCCGGTTTGGTGAGGCCCGCCTGGCGCACGGCTACAGCCACGGCCTTCTGTATCAGCGTCTCGTGGACGTGATGCCGGTGTCGCGCTCCGGTTACGCGGTCACGGTAGTGCGACGCTGCGGGGAAGACGTATTGTGAGATCCATTCGCGGTCCGCGGAAGGCTGGCGCCGCAGCAGCGCTTCGGGCAGCACGGCTCTTCCAAGACCTTGGCTGAGGTCGTCCTTGTGGAGCTGCTTCACGTAGGCCAGGTGCTCCCGCAGGGCCTTCTTAACGCCCTCCGGAAGCATGGTGATCCTGTCCTTGGCACCCTTGGCATGTCGCAGGTGGATCTCCTTCTTCTCGAAGTCGAGGTCCTTCACCCGGAGGGTCAGACCTTCCCTGAGCCGCAGGCCTGCTCCGTAGAGGAGCTGGCAGACGAGCAGGGGCGTCCCCTCGAGCCGGGAGAAGAGGGCTTTGACCTCGTCGCGGCGCAGCACGATCGGCACGGGGCGTTTCCGCTTGGCACGCTCGATTTCCTGGATCCTGCCGAGGTCGCGGTCGAGGACGCGCCTGTAGAGGAACGTCAGCGCGCAGAGGGCCTGGTTCTGGGTCGAAGCGCTGACGTGCTGGTTCACCGCGAGGTGACTCAGGAAGGCCCGCACCTCGTCGGCACCCATCTCGGCCGGATGCCGCACGCCGTGGTGAAAGATGAAGCGGCGGACCCAGTAGACGTACGCTTCTTCAGTGCGCGGGCTGTAGTGAAGGGTGCGAATGGTAATCCGCACGCGGTCGAGCAATCGCGGTTTGGTGGGCGCGGGAGCGTCCATGGTTTGCCACCCTCGATGGTCGGACTCAGGATTGTTGGGGGCGGGAGAGGCCCGGGTGCGACAGGGGAAGGTTAGCGTGGGCGACGGCCGGAATAGGACCGGACGCTCGTGAAGGTCGACGAGAAGGGGACCGAGGCGGCCGGAGCTACGGTGTCGTCCAGGGTGCCGTGAGGTGGCTCACGAGGGCGATGCGTTCGTAGCCGACGAGCCAGAGGTGCAACTGCGACGGACTCGCGTCGTCGCGCCATAGGAACAGGCGATCGACTCCCGCGCGGTGGTTGTCGACGTGGCGCCCGTCCTTGCCGAGCAGGAGCAGGTAGTTGGGCCGCGGGCTCTCGAACTCCTTGGCGCGATCGGCCGCTGTGGCGTAGATCTCCGGCGTTCCGATGCCGAAGGTCAGCGTCAGCAGGTCCTTCTCGGCCTCCGGCGCCTTGGCCCGCGGAGCGAGGGCGCCGAGCGTCGCATCGCCCGCGATCACGCGGTGGCCGTTGGCGTAGCTTATCTCCAGCTCCTGCATCGCGGCTCCGTCGGAGCCCTTGACGCGGCGCCAGGCGATTCCTGTCGGGCTCTTGAGCCACGTGAGGTTGAAGAACACGTGGTCCTTGGAGTCGTAGAGCCCCGGCTCGGCGAACTTGGCAGTCTTGATCGGCTGGTTCGAGGCCAGGGCGAAATCGCCGTAGGTGCGAATTCCCGGCGTCACGACGAGACGGCTCTTGCGCTTCTGTTCGGGCAGGAACTGGAGGGGCTCGTCCAGGTGCGTGGTCACCGCCACGTCTTTGGCTTCGGCCTCCACCGTCCGCAGTTTGGCGAGGGGCCGGCCATCCCGTCGATCTTCGGGTACTCGACCAGGATCTTGGCGTAGTCGTTCCACCTGAGGCCTGCGTGGCTCGATCGGGGGGCTCGATTCATGGGTTAAGTTTACGATTGCAAGGCCCATGCCCGTGGTCTTTCCGGGGATTCCTCGACCAAGGGCTCCGAACCCATACGAGGTAATACGATAGCGCGTATGCGCAACCTCCTGCTCCGCCTCTCGATCCTTCTCGCCGCCGTCCCACTCCACGCCGAGGCGCCCGTCACCATCGCCGCTCGCACCGCCGGCCTGGAGCGCCACGACGGGTTCCTCGCGTACTACTGGGATCCAGCCAAGGGACAGCTGCTCATCGAGGTCGGACGCTTAGACGAGGACTTTCTCTATGGTGCGGGGATCTCGGGAGGCGCGGGGCTCCTGGAGGTCCTCCTCGCCCGCGGGCAGCTCGGCGCGCTCGGACTCTGCCGCTTCGAGCGCGTGGGTCCGAGAGTGCTGCTCCGTCAGCTCCAGACGGCCCACATAAGCGGCGTCGCCGACAAGGAACGGAGCCGCGTCGTGGCCGAGTCGTTCCCTTCGTCGGTTCTCGGGTCGCTCCCCGTCGCCGCGGAGGACGGCGGGCGCGTTCTCGTCGACGCCACCGAGTTTCTGCTCCGGGACACCTTCGTCGCGGCGAGCCTCAAGCAGGGCCATGCCGGTGATTTTCACCAGGACGCCGCGCGCTCTGCCTTGAACTTCGAGCGCACCGGCGCTTTCCCGTTGAACACGGAGATCGAGGCCGTGATGACGTTTGCCGCGGAGAACCCGGTCGCCTCCGTGTCCGCCGTTCTGCCCGACGGCCAGACGATGAGCCTTCGCATCCACCACACGTTCCTGAAGCTGCCGGAGCCGGGCTACATCCCGCGCCGGCACGATCCCCGGATCGGCTTCATCGCCGACCGGATCCTCGATCACACCGTTCCCTACACCGAGTCGATCGACCGTCTCCTCGTGACGCGATGGCGCTTGCAGAAGAAGGACCCGCAAGCGCCCCTCTCCGAGCCGGTGGCGCCGCTGGTCTACTACCTGGACCGGGGGATTCCGGAGCCCGAGAGGACGGCCATCCGCGAGGGCGCTCTCTGGTGGAATCACGCCTTTGAAGAAGCGGGCCTCAAGGACGCTCTTGTCCTTCGGGACCTTCCCGAGGGCGCTACCTTTCTCGACGCGCGTTATTCCGGCATCGAGTGGATCGACCGCGCCGAGCGAGGTTGGTCGATCGGCGAGTTCCGATCGGACCCTCGCACCGGCGAGATCCTTCACGGTGTCGCGCGCATCGACTCCCATCGCCGCCGGACGACGTCCCGGATCTGGCAGAACATGAAGCCGCCGGCGGGCGCCTGTTCGTCCGGCGATTCGCCGGACCTTGCCTGGCTCGGCGCCCCGGCCCCGGGTTCCGCGTTCGACAGCGAGGAGGGCCTCGTCCTCGCCCGTCTCCGGTATCTGGCTGCCCATGAGGTCGGCCACACCCTCGGCCTCGAACACAACTGGGCCGCCACGACCTTCGGCTGGGGCTCCGTGATGGACTATCTGGGGCCGAACATCCAGGTGAAGGACGGACAGCTTGATCTCTCCGATGCCTACCCGATCGACGTCGGCTCCTACGACCGCCTGGCGATCCGTTGGGGCCACGCCTCGACCGACGACGCTGCGGCTCTGGACGCCATCGTCCGCGAAGGATACGCCCGCGGGATTGTTTATCCTCTGGAGAGCGACCCGCGATGGGCCGAGTACGACTGGGGTTCCGACCCCGTCGCGTGGTTGAAGACGACTGAGGACGTTCGCCGCGTGATCCTGGGGCGTTTTGGCGCCGCGCAGCTCCCGCCCGGGATCCCACTCTACGCGCTGCAAGAACGTTTCAACCTAGCGTACCTCTACCACCGATTCGGCATTCAGGCCGCCCAGCAATTCGTCGGCGGTCAGTATCAGACGAACGCGGTGGCGGGGGACGGGCAAGTCCCGACGTCGTGGGTCCCGGCGGCGAAGCAGAAAGAGGCACTCGATCTTCTCGTGGGCGCCCTTGCCCCCGAGAGCCTCGACATCCCCGATAGGATCGTCGCCGCTCTCGTCGCGCCGCCCGACGGCGGGGCGCCAACGCGCGAACGCTTCGTCTCCGACGCGGGCGCCGTCTTCAGCCCGCTCTCGGCGGCTCGTTCCCTCGCCTCGCTCGTCGTGAACCCGCTCCTCCAGCCGGAGAAGGCCGCGCGCCTCACGCTCGCGAAGGGGGCGGATGCGCTGTCGCTGAACGGCCTCATCGGGCGCCTCGTGTCGGCCACGTGGGGGGCTCCGGCCGACGCCACCGAGCGCCGCGCGGGCCTTCAGCGCGTGTCACAGCGCGTGGTCCTCGACGCGCTGCTGAGCCTTGCCGCCCACGCAGAAGCGGCGCCCGAGGTACGAGCCGTCACGATGGCCGGTCTCGTGCGCCTGCGCGATCGACTGAAGCTCGCCCGGGGAGCGAGCCCGGAGGCCGAGGCCCACCTGCGGCTGGCCGAGCGCGATCTGACCGAGTTCCTCGACAAACCCGAGTCGCGCAAGGCGCGGCCGCCCGTCCCTGTGCCGCCGGGGCGCCCGATCGGCACACCCCCGGGGCCTCGCTAGATCTGCCGCGTTAGAGAGGCTGACCGGCAAACGGCGTCTCCGCGCGTGACGCAGAGCGAGTGGGCCCATCGTTCGCTACAGAGCACCCGACGCGGAGCGCCGGCCCGAGCTGCGCGCGTAGGCCTTGCGCAGCGTCGTGGCCAGCGACTTGAGCGCGGGGCCGAACGGGGACCGCTTCCGCCACACGAGAGCGAGGGTCCGGTAGGGCTCCGGATCCACGAAGCGGCGCACGGCGATCTGGCCGTGGCGGCTCTCGGCGGCCACGGCGAGGCGGGGGAGCAGCGTGATCCCCGACCCGGCGGCCACCATCTGCGCCAGGGTGGAAAGGCTCGTGGCACGAAAGCTGGACTCGCGAACGCCGGCCTTCTCGCAGAGCGGCAGCGCCTGATCGCGCAGACAGTGCCCTTCGTCGAGCAGCAGCACCTCGCTGTCCTTTAGATCCGAAAGGGACACGGGCGACGCGGGGCGAGCCAGGCGGTGACTCTTGGCGACCGCGAGGAGGAACACGTCCTTCGCGACGACCTCGCGCTCCAGATGGCCCGCGCCGGATTCGCTGGCCACGAGGGCTCCTTCGAGATCGCCGGCGCCAAGACGTGCCAAGAGCTCCGCCGTCTTCTCCTCGACCCATACGGGGGTCAGCCGCGGGTGTTGGCTGCGGATGAGCGGCGTCGCCTCGGGAAGAAGGTAGGGCGAGATGGTGGGGATGACGCCGATCCGCAACGTGCCGACGTGTGGATCGCCGAGCCGCTCCGCCGCGTCCACCAGCTCGTCGGCTTCGAGGAGCAGGCGCCGCGCCCGGTCGATCAGCTCCTCGGCGACCGGCGTCGTAAGGACGCGGCGCTTGTCGCGCTCGAAAAGACGCACGCCAAGGGCGGCCTCGAGCTGGGCGATCTGCGCGCTGAGCGAGGGCTGCGACACGTGGCAGGCCTGGGCGGCGCGGCGGAAGCTGAGGCAGTCGGCGACCGCGATGAGGTACTGGAGCTGACGGAGCGACAGAGGGTGGGGCCCGAGCCTCATGATAGGCGCAGGCTATCACACTAGTACAAATGATGTCTTGGACGGATCAGTCGGAAGGGATCATCGTGTGGGTACGGGATGGGCGGCAGGGCCGCCGAGCCCGAGGAGGCCAACATGTCCAAGAGAATTCCACTGACGACCGAGGCCGGCGCGCCGGTCGCCGACAACCAGCACTCACAGACGGCGGGTCCCACGGGGCCGGCCCTCTTGCAGGACCACCACCTGATCGAGAAGCTCGCCCGCTTCAACCGCGAGCGCATCCCCGAGCGCGTGGTCCACGCCGTGGGCACGGGAGCCTACGGATACCTCGAGGTGACGAGCCCCGACGTGCCGAGGTGGACGAAGATGAAGGTCTTCTCGGCGGTCGGCAAGAAGACGCGTCTCTTCCTGCGGTTCTCCACCGTCGCCGGGTCGAAGGGCGCGCCCGACACGGCGCGCGATCCGCGCGGCTTCGCCCTCAAGTTCTACACCGAGGACGGCAACTGGGACCTCGTCGGCAACAACACGCCGGTGTTCTTCCTGCGCGACGGGATCAAGTTTCCCGACTTCATCCACTCGCAGAAGTACGACCCCTTCACCAATCGCCAGGAGCCCGACAACATCTGGGACTTCTTCTCCCATTCGCCCGAAACCACCCATCAGTTCACGTGGCTCTTCGGTGACCGCGGCATCCCCGCGTCCTTGAGGCAGACCGACGGCTTCGGCTCCCACACCTTCCAGTGGGTGAATGCCAAGGGGGAGCGCTTCTGGGTGAAGTTCCACTTCAAGACCGACCAGGGGATCCGCTGCCTGACGTCGGAGGAGGCGGCACGTCTGGGTGCCGGCGACCCGGCGTACCTCCACAAGGAGCTGTACGACGCCATCGAAGGAGGCCAGCGCCCCTCCTGGACGCTGAAGGTCCAGGTCATGCCCGAGAAGGACGCGGCGACCTACCGCTTCGACCCGTTCGACCTGACCAAGGTCTGGCCCTACGCCGACTATCCGCTCATTCCCATCGGTCGCATGGTGCTCGACCGGGTACCCGACAACTATTTTGCCGAGACCGAGCAGTCGGCTTTCGATCCCGCGAACATGGTTCCGGGCATCGGTCCCTCGCCCGACAAGATGCTCCAGGCGCGTCTCTTCGCTTACGGGGACGCACATCGCTATCGCCTCGGCATCAACCACACCCGCCTTGCTGTCAACGAACCGAAGGGCGCCACGGCCGGCGTGAACAACTACGGCCGCGATGGCTCCATGCGTACGGGCGACAACGGCGGCCGGGCCAAGAACTACGAGCCCAACAGCTACGACGGCCCCGCCGAGACCGGCGAGCCCTACGCGTTCGGGTACGGCGTGTCGGGACCGGTGGGTCCACATGCGCCGGCCCGCCACAAGGACGACGATGATTTCGTTCAGGCCGGCGCTCTCTATCGCGTGATGAAGGAGGACGCCCGCGCGCGCCTCGTGGCCAACATAGCGGGGAGCCTGGGCCAGGTCACCCGTCCGGATGTGATCGAGCGTTCCGTCGGGTACTTCCGGAGGGCCGACGCTGAATTCGGCCGTCGTCTGGCGGAGGCCGTCTCGAAGGTCCGCGGCCTGGTTGCGGAGGAAGTGGCGCGATGAGCGCCACGACCGTCGTCAGGCAGCCGTCGGCCGCAGACGCCGAGGCCCTGGCACTGATCCGCGCTGCGTTTCAGCACGCTCGCGGTGGAAATGCGACGGAGCTTCGGAGCCTCCTCGATGCAGGAGCGCCGGCCAACGTTTGCAACGAGAGCGGCGACAGCCTGGTCATGCTAGCCAGCTACCACGGTCACGCGGAGGCCGTGCGCCTTCTCTTGGGCCGTGGCGCCGATCCGGAGATCCGCAACGCGCGCGGACAAAGCCCCCTGGCCGGCGTCGCCTTCAAGGGGGACGTCACGATCGCCGGGATTCTCATCGACGGTGGAGCCGAGGTCGACGGCGCCGGTCTCGACGGCAAGACGGCTCTCATGTTCGCGGCGATGTTCGATCGTGTCGAGGTCGTCGATCTGCTCCTGGCTCGAGGTGCGTCGAGGACGAGACAGGACGTTGCGGGTGTGACCGCCCTGTCGCTCGCCCAGGGGATGGGCGCGCACCGTGCGGCGGCACGCCTGACGGTTGCGTAGCGAGGCGGCCGGACGACGTGCAGGTCGCATCGTAAACGTTTACGATGCGGCCTGCCTATGAAACAACACGCTCTTCGCTCCTTCCTCCTGGTTGGGATCGCTCTGCTCGCCATGGCTGTGCCAGCCCGGGCCCAGTGGACGCCGCTCAATCCGGTCGTGGGGGCTGAGCCGCAACCCGACGGTGCGCTGATCACGTTGAAGACGGGATTCCTCCGCCTGAGGGTCTGCAGGGACTCCATCGTGCGCGTCGTGTACTCGCTCGAGGCCACGGTCCCGCCTCGCGAGGACTTCATCGTGACGAAGACGAGCTGGCCGCATGCGAACTTCTCCCTGGAGATCCGGGATCCAGAGTCCATCGTCCTGAAGACGTCGCGGCTCACGATCAAGGTCAGCCGCGCGAACTCCGCCATGGTCTTCCTGGACGAGGCGGGGAAGACGCTCGCGCAGGAAGACAGCAGGAGCCTCACGCCCGTGGAAGTGAACGGCGAAAAGACGCTGCACTCGGAGCGCTTCGTCAACATGTGGGCGACCCAGGAGGCGTTCTACGGGCTCGGCCAGCATCAGGGCGGCGTCTGGAACTACCGCGGCGAGGCCGTGGATATCTCCCAGGACAACACGAACATCTCCGTGCCGTTTCTGCTCTCGAGCAACGGTTACGGGCTGTTCTTCAACAACGGTTCGCGGAGCCGCTTCAATAACCGCTTCGTGCACGCCTTCTACTACAGCTCGGAAGTCGCCGACGCGATGGACTACTACTTCATCTACGGTCCCGATTTCGACAAGCTGGTGGCCGCCTACCGCGACTTGACCGGGCAAGCGCCGCTGTTCGGCAAGTGGGCCTACGGCTTCTGGCAGTGCAAGAACAAGTACGAGACGCAGGACCAGATCCTGAGCGTCGCCCACAAATACCGCGAGATGCACATTCCGGTGGACAACATCGTTCAGGACTGGTTCTGGTGGATCACCATGGGCGATCCCGTCTTCGACCCCAAGCGATATCCAGATCCCAAAGGGATGATGGACGATCTGCACAAGAACAATTTCCATCTGATGATCTCGGTTTGGCCTTTCTTCCGCCCCAACCCCGACGGCCATCCGGAGTCGCCCGATCCCGTCTATCAGGATATGGACAAGCGCGGCTTCTTCATTGCCAAGACCATCTCCCCGAGTTTTCATCCCGTCGGGCAGGGCCTCTACGACGCGTTCAATCCCGAAGCCCGCAAGTACTACTGGAACTTGATGAACAACGCGCTGTTCAAGATCGGGGCCGACGCCTGGTGGCTCGATACAACCGAGGCCGAAACTGAGGGCCGCGAGACCAACATCCTCGTCACCAACAAGACCGCCCTTGGCAATGGCGCCCGCTACGTCAACGAGTATCCACTGATGACCACGACCGCGGTTTACGAGGGCCAGCGGGCCGCCTCCGACCAGAAGCGCGTCTTCATTCTTTCGCGGTCGACGTTTGCGGGAGCCCAGCGCAATTCCGCGGCCACATGGTCCGGAGACGTGGATCCCAACTGGCAGACGTTCCGGCGCCAGATTCCGGCCGGACTCAACTACTCCGTTTCCGGGCTCCCGTACTGGACGACGGACATCGGCGGCTTCGTGGGCGCCTCCCCGAGCGATCCGGCCTATCGCGAGCTGTTCGTGCGGTGGTTCCAGTTTGGGACCTTCTGCCCGATCTTCCGTGTGCACGGCACCCGGTTCGATCCCAACGAAAACGAGCTGTGGTCCTATGGTCCCGACGCGCGGAAGATTCTCACTAGCTTTGACCGGCTGCGGTATCGGCTGTTGCCCTATATCTATTCCATCGCGTGGAAGACCACCAGCGAGGGCTACACGATGATGCGGCCGCTGGTCATGGACTTTCGCACGGACGTTCGCGCGCAGAACATCGGTGACCAGTTTCTCTTTGGCCCAGCCCTTCTCGTGAACCCCGTGACCGAACCCGCGGCCATGACTCGCCCCCTCTATCTTCCGAAGGCCAAGTGGTACGACTTCTGGACGGGCGCCGCCACAGAAGGGGGCCGGGCCATCGACGCCCCGACCTCCATCGAGCGCATCCCGTTGTATGTGCGTGCCGGCTCGATCGTCCCGATGGGTCCGGACGTCGAGTACTCGACCGAGAAGCCGGCCGATCCCATCGAGCTGCGCGTCTACCGCGGCGCCGACGGCGCTTTCACACTGTACGAAGACGAGAACGACAACTACAACTACGAGAAGGGCGTTCACGCCACGATCCCGTTCCGTTGGGACGACGCGAAGAAGACGTTGAGCATCGGAGATCGCAGCGGCCAGTTCCCCGGCATGCTGGCGGCGCGCACGTTCCGCGTCGTCTTTGCCGGGGCAGGCCATGGCGTGGGTATTGCCCCATCCGAGGCGGTGGACAAGGTGGTCCAGTACTCCGGAAAGCAGGTGACCATTGTTCCGTAGGATCGCCGTGTTGCTCGTGCTCTCGCAGCCACTCGTCTCCGCGGCCGAAACCCCTCACATCCCCACACAGATCCCCGGCCGCAACGCCCTCCTGATGGGCGCCGACTGGTATCCCGAGCAGTGGCCCGAATCCCGCTGGGAAACCGATGTCGCCATGATGGAGGCGGCGCATTTCAATGTCGTGCGCGTCGCCGAGTTCGCGTGGAGCACGATGGAGCCCACCGAGGGCCACTACGAATGGGGCTGGCTCGATCGGGCGATTCGCCTCTTCGAGAAGCATCACATTGCCGTCGTCCTCGGTACGCCGACTGCGACGCCGCCAGCCTGGCTGACGCAGAAGTATCCCGAGACGCTTCGTGTCGAGACCACCGGCCAGAGAGTCCCGCACGGCAACCGCGCCCACGGATCGCCCACGTCTCCCAAGTACCTGGAGCTCTGCCGGCAGATCGCTGAGGTGATGGCGAAGCGCTACGGCCACGATCCCGCCGTCGTGGGGTGGCAGTTCGACAACGAGTACGGCTACGGTCAGATGTCGTACGACGAAGGGACACGCAAGCAGTTCCAGGCCTGGCTCCGAGCCAAGTACCAGACGACGTCGGCGCTCAACGAGCACTGGACCACCGCCTACTGGAGCCAGACCTACGACGACTGGAGCGAGATACCCATACCCGTCGGCGGCAACAATCCGGGACTGATGCTGGACTGGAAGCGCTTCACCACGTACGCCTGGACCGGCTACCAGCAGAACCAGATCGACGTCATTCGCGCGAACGCCGAACCCCGGCAGTTCATCACCGGCAACTTCATGGGCATGTGGTTCGATGCCTTTGACCACTACCCGATCACAAAGCCGCTCACCTTCGTGGCGTGGGACGACTATGTCGGCACGGGCCACCTGAACCCCGTCGCGAACGGCATGAGCCACGACACCATGCGCGGCCTCAAGCGGCAGAACTTCTGGGAGATCGAAACCCAGCCCGGCGCCGTGAACTGGGCCGGCGTGAACAACTTCCTCGACAAGGGCGAGATCCGCGCGATGGCCTGGCATGCCGTGGGCCACGGCGCCGACGAAGTCAGCTACTGGCAATGGCGGAGCGCGCTCAACGGGCAGGAGGAGATCCACGGTGCCCTGCTCGGGCCCGATGGCACGCCCGCGCCTCTCTTCGACGAGATCGCGCAGACGGCGAAGGAATTCGCCGATGCGCAGGCCTCATTCCGCGACACCGGCGTGGTCTCGCAGGTCGCCATCCTCAACGACTACGAGAGCCGGTGGACGATCGACTGGCAGAAGCACAATAGCCAGTTTGACGTTCTCGGGATCGCCACGGCCTACTACGGCGCCCTCCGGAAGCGGGCGCAGTCGGTCGACGTCGTCAGCCCCTACGCGGCGCTCGACGGGTACAAGCTCGTCGTGGCGCCCTGCCTGAGCCTGATTCCCGAGGCACTCGCCCAGCACCTCATGGACTACGCGAAGAACGGCGGCAACCTCGTCCTGGGCCCCCGCGCGGGGATGAAGGACGAGTACAACGCTCTCCTTCCCCAGCGGCAGCCCGGCTTCCTCGTGCCCGCCCTCGGCGGGCGCGTGGAGCAGTACTATGCCCTCGAAAAGAGCTTCCCCGTCTCGGGGACCTGGGGCAGCGGCGAAGTCAGCATCTGGGCCGAGCAGCTGAAGGCGTCGGCACCCGATGCCGAGGTTCTCCTTCGCTTTGGCCAGAGCAACGGCTGGCTCGACGGCCAGCCGGCGGTCATCACGCGTCAGTATGGCAAGGGCCGCATCACTTACGTCGGCGGCGTCCTGGACGCCAAGATTATGGATTCCGCCGCCGAGTGGATGATCCAGAAGAGCGGCGTGACACCCGCCTTCGGCGCCGTCCCGGACGGCATCGAAGTGAGTCGCCGCGTGGGCGGCGGCAAGCAAGTGTTCCTGCTGATCAATTTCAAGCCGGAGAGCCAGAAGGTTTCCTTGCCGCGCCCGATGAAGTCGCTTCTTGATGGCAAGGACGTGAGCGCCGTGGACCTCACGCAGTACGGCGTCGCCGTCTTGCTCGACTCGAAGCCGAACTAAGCCGCCCTCGACGGAGGACGGAGGTTCGCATCGAGTCGGGCTTGCAGGCGACCCCGGGAAGCCGCTAGTGAGCGGCGCCGGCCGACTGCCCCTGGGCGAGTCGCAGGCCTTGTTGGGCCTGCCGGAGGCGGGGCGCGAGCGCGAGCGCGGCCTGGAACTCGGCCGCCGCTGAGGCGCGGTCGGAGCGACAGTAGAGCAGCATCTCGCCACGGAGCGCGTGACGGACGGC
The DNA here is from genome assembly GCA_041493035.1 of Vicinamibacteria bacterium. Lineage (GTDB taxonomy): Bacteria > Acidobacteriota > Vicinamibacteria > Fen-336 > Fen-336 > JBGPYB01. The sequence continues at coordinate 12,687 of JBGPYB010000012.1, forward strand.
CTCGTTTTCTTCGCGGGTGATGGCCTTCGAGTATTGCTCTTCCGCCAGTGCCGCCCGCCCGGTCATCGCGTAGAGGCGCGCGAGGTTGGCGCGCTCCAAAGGCGCGCCGCCGCTCAGGGCGATCGCCCGCTGGAAGGAGGCCTCGGCTTCATCCAGCCGCCCGAGACTGGCGAGGCCGATGCCGCGGTTGGCGGCGAACGCGCTCTGGGTGGGGGCGAGCTTCAGGCCGCGGTCGCAAAGCGCCACGGCCTCCTGATGGCGGCCCTGCTGGACGTAGACTTCGCTGAGGTTGAGCAGGACCTTCCAATCGTCCTGTGTCCAGCGGGCCTCCGCTTCCCACAAGGCCCGCCGGCTGTGCCAGTCCAGGTTGCGCCGCAGGGTGACTAGGGTGAGTGCCACGGCCAACGTGAGGGCCACGACCGTCACCGATCGTGCGTCGTAGCGCCGAACGAGTGCCGCGAGCGCGAAAGCGAAGGCCACCGCGAGCCCTGCCGAGGGCAGGTAGACGAAGCGCTCCGCCAGGACCGCCGGGTCGCCGAAGAGGCGAGTGGACGGCAGGAGAGCGACGTAGAAGAACGCGATGCCCAACGCGAGAGCCGGGGCGCGGCGGAGCGATGCAAGGGCGGCGGCGGCCAGGGCAGCGTGGAGGCTGAGGGCCAGCGCGACGTTCCGGACCACGTAGTCCTCGTGCGAGGCCCGGAGCGGCCAAGGCCACACGATCATGCGCCAGTAGTCGCGGACCGTGACGGCCACCTGGGCCAGCCGCCCCGCTACCGAGTCGGTCCCCAGGATGCCGTTGGCGAGGGAGCGCCCGATCCCGCCACCCGGCTCGCCCAGGGCCGCCTGGCGGAGCCAGAGGTAGAGGAGGAGGGGGACGGCCGTCGCCACAAGTCCCGCCACCAGGATCGATCGGCGCCCTTTTGTTGCCGGCGGTCGCAGGAGCGCAAGCGTGAGCACCGCCAGGGCGGGCAGCGTGGAGGCGCTCTCGCGGCTCAGGAGCCCCGCGAAGTAGAACAAAGCGGCGCCCACGAAGGCCCACCGAACGCTGCGGTCGATCCAAAGAGCAAGCCACCAGAGCGCTCCGACTACGGCCAGCGTGGCCAGGATCTCGGAGCGGTTGTACGCCACATCCACGACCTCGGTGTGGATCGGGTGGACGCCGAAGGTGAGGGCCGCCAGGAAGGCCGCCAGTGGGTCCACGCCGAGCGCGCCGATGGCGCCGAACAGCGCCAGAGTGGCGAGCGTGTGAAGGAGGATGTTCGTGACGTGATAGCCGCGCGGATCTTCACCGTAGAGGGCTCGATCCAGGGCCAGCGTGGCCATCGCCAGGGGCCGGTACAGACGGGGGTTCCCCGCCGTCCCCGCGCGGGCTCCCTCCAGGAACAGGTGCGAGATACGGCTCACGCCTCCGGGATTCGGGTCCTGGCCGATGATGGCGGCGTCGTCGTAGACGAATGCGGGAGGTGCGGCGTCGCTATACGCGATGATCGTGCACGCTGCGAGTAGCAGCGGATATAGCCAGCGCGCCGGCATGCGCTACTCTACCACCCGTTCTCGGCGGCCTCGCCGAGAGATGCTCTCACGGTTTGCTCTCGTAGATCCGCATCTCGGCATCCCGTACCGTCGCGGGGAGGACCGAGACCAGTCGGTAGCGCTCCGTAAGGTGGCGGTAGAGGGCCGGCTGTTGGCTCGCAAGGTGGCGCTCGAGAGTGGTGACGACCCAGACACGCGGCCTCGTGTGCTCCTGGGACTCGAGTTCTTCGACATTTCGGATCGCCGCGAAGTCCGCGCCGTAGTAGTCGATCAGTGCGTGCCCCGCAAAGTGAAGCGCCACCCGGCCGTCGCCCGGAGCAGCCAAAGCGCTGACGCGCTCGACGGCGCCGACAAAGTCCTGCTTGGGCACGCCGTAGTATCGAGCGAGGGGCAGGGCCGACGCCAGTACCGCCCCAGCCAGCAGGGCCGCGCTGACGCGAAATCGAGACGCCACGGGCGCCCATCGAGCCGCGTCTCGAGCGATCAGCGTGAGTCCCTCGGCGCCCGCGAGGACACCCACCGGCAGTGCGATCGCGAAGTACCGCGGGTTCAGGGGGATCCTCGCGAACGGAAGAATCGCAAGCTCGAGCAGGACCGGTGTCGCGAGGACGGCCAGGCTGAAGGGGTTTCGGCGTGCCCAGTCCCGAAGGCCTCGGATCGCGCACAAAGCTCCGACCAGGAGCCCGATCGGACCGAGCAGCCCTTCGTTCAGCCCGCGAACCGCCTCTCCCGCGACGCCCAGACGGTAGAGGGCGCTGGTGGCGCCGCCGCTCGGAAGCGCGGCCTGGTGGTTGGCGAACCGGTGCAGGTCGCGGGCAAGAGGGAAGTAGAGGAAGGCCATGAACACCACGCACAGGACGGCGTACGGCAGGAAGATTGCGAACGCGAGCGCCGGCGGCCGGCGCCGCAGACGCGCGACCGCCCCCGCCGCCAGAACCGCCACCACCTGGCCCCCCGCCACGAACGTGCCGAGCAGGACCGAGTACGCCGCCAGTGCACCGGCGATCGCGTAGGCGATCCCTTCGCCGGGCCGGATTGGGCCCCGCCCTTCCAACCCGACGAGGATCCGCGAAGCCGCCAGAAAGAAGAAGATGAGCGCGGTGTAGCCCCTGGCGTTCTGCGACTGGAAGATGTGGTGATAGGAAACGGCGAGGAGGGCGCCGGCCACGAGGGCGCTCTGCGCTCCGAAGATGTCGCGGGCCAGCAGGTAGAGCAGGGCGACGCCCGCGACGCCGAAGAGCGCCGCGGGAAGACGAACAGCGAAAGGATGCTCGCCCCACAGGAGGAGGCAGGAGCGCGCACAGAGATCGTAGAGGACATGACTCGTGGCGCCCGGCCAGGTCGTTGCGATCTCGAAAGCGGGCCGCCGGATGCTGGCCAGAAGCGCGTCGATCTCGTCGAGCCAGAGCTGGCTGTCCAGCCGATAGAGCCGTAGCGCCGCCGCCGTCGCGAGGATGAGGGCCAGCGCGACCCTCTCGCGCCGCACCGCCGAGACGTCCGGCATCACGGAGGACCGTGTCGAGATCGGAGGCATGGTCGAACGGTATTCTAGTCGTGCCGGATTCTCCCTATTCTCCTTGACACATGTTGGGGGCGGGCGCTAACCTCGCCGCAACGTGGAACGGTACTTTTCTGACCGAGCGATGCAGTCGGCCGTCGAGGTGGGTTGCCGCCACAGGAGCCTCACCTCGCCTTGAGCGTGGTCTCAAGGCCCATCGCTGCTCCCCACCGACCGACGTCTTCTCCTTCCATCTCCCCAACAGCCCCGCAAGCGGCGCTCGCATCGGACCGGCGCTTCGTCGTCATCGGCGGCGGCCCCGCCGGTCTGACAGCCGCCCATGAGCTGGTCCGCCTGGGAATCAAGCCTCTCGTCCTCGAGAGGGACGCCACGGTCGGCGGGATCGCTCGTACCGAGACCTACAAAGGCTTCCACTTCGACATGGGAGGCCACCGCTTCTTCACGAAGTCGGAGCAGGTCCGAACCGCGTGGCACGAGATCCTCGGCGCGGACTTCCTGCGGCGGCCCCGGCTATCGCGCATCTATTACCGCCGCCGGTTCTTCCACTATCCCTTGAGGCCCCTCGACACGCTCCGGAACATCGGCCTCTTCGAGAGCGTCCTGATGGTCCTCAGCTACCTGCGCTGGCAGATCTACCCGCACCCGGTTGAAGAGACCTTCGAGCAATGGGTCACGAACCGTTTCGGCAAGCGGCTGTTCGACGCCTTCTTCAAGACCTACACGGAGAAGGTCTGGGGTATCCCCTGCTCCGAACTCAAGGCCGAGTGGGCCGCCCAGCGGATCAAGGACCTCTCGCTGAAAGCCATCCTCCGGAGCTTCCTCCTGCCGCCCGGGGAGACGATCACGACCCTCGTGGAGGAATTCCACTACCCGCGCCTGGGGCCCGGGATGATGTGGAGCGCTGTCCGGAAGCGGGTGGAGGAGGAAGGGGGGACGGTCCGTCTGGGGAGCGGCGTGTCCCGCATCCGTTGGGAGCCCGGTCGCATCGAGAGCGTCGTGGTCCGCGAGGACGGTCGCGAGGAGGCGGTGGGCGGCACGGACTTCATCTCCAGCATGCCGGTGACCGAGTTCGTGAAGCGGCTCGAGCCGCCGGCGCCCCCCGCGGTCCTCGAGGCGGCGGGAAGCCTGAAGTACAGGGACCTGCTGACTGTCTGTCTGATCGTCGACGAGGCGGACCTCTTCCCGGACAACTGGATCTACGTCCACGACCCGAGCGTCAAGGTCGCCAGGATCCAGAACTTCAAGAACTGGAGCCCCGACATGGTCCCGGACGCCGGGAAGACCGGCCTGGGCCTCGAGTACTTCTGCAACGAGGGCGACTCCCTCTGGAGCATGGCCGACGCCGACCTCGTGGAGCTGGGGAAGCGGGAGCTGACGCAGATCGGGCTCGCCCGCGGGAAGCGCGTGGAGGACGGGTGCGTCTTCCGCGTGCCCAACTCCTACCCCGTGTACGACTCGGCGTACCGCGCCAGCCTCGACGTGATCCGCGAGTTCATGGACTCCTTCCGGAACTGCCGGACCATCGGCCGCAACGGCCTCCATCGCTACAACAACCAGGACCACTCGATGCTGACCGGGATCTATGCGGCCCGGGACCTGGCACTCGAGGAGAAGCACGACGTCTGGAGCGTCAACGCCGACGACGAGTACCACGAGGAGATTCGTGAGCCCCGTCGGGCCGACGCACTGCTCGATAAGGCGGCCGTCCAGCTCATCGAGAGGATCGATCCGGTCGCCCTCGGCGTGGCCGGCGGTGTCGTCTGCGGCGTCTTGCTTTCGCTGGCCACCGTCGTCCTGGTGCTCAAGGGCGGGCCCGTGGTCGGCCCGAACCTCGCGTTGCTCGGACAATACCTCCCGGGATACAGCGTCAGCCTCCGGGCGAGCCCGCTGGGGACGGTCTACGGCGGCGCTGTGGGCTTTCTCGCCGGCTGGACCTTCGCGCGCGTCCGGAACATCACGACGTACCTGTCTCTGGCCGTGATTCGCCGCCGCCTGAGCTGGGGCCTCCTGCGGCGGCTTCTCGAAGAGATCTAGACCCGGCGGAGGGCGCACGTGGCGGAGCACGACGACGATCTCCAGCGCCTGATCGAGGTGAGGGTGCGCCGGGTGAACGCCCTGGCATCGGGGCTCGTGGCAGGCCTGCTGGCGGGGCTGGGGCTGTTCCTCGCGACCAACTGGCTGGTGCTCAAGGGCGGGCATCCTCTGGGTCCGCATCTCGTGCTGCTCAGCCAGTTCTTCATCGGCTACCGGGTGAGTTTCCTGGGAAGCTTGATCGGCTTCGCGTACGGCTTCGTCCTGGCCCTCGTCGCCGTCTTCTGCTGTGCGCGCCTCTACAACTGGGTGGTCGATCTCCGCTACCCGCCGCAGGTGCGATGAGCCCGCCTTTCCTTTCCGTGATCGTCCCGGTCCACAACGACCCGGAGCGGCTCCGCGCCTGTCTCGCGAGCCTGGCTGCGGCGGGCGCCGCCCGCTACGAGGTGATCGTGGTGGACGACGCATCGACCGACGCGACGCGGGCCACGGCGGGGGAGATGGGCGTCCCACTCATCTGCCTCGAGGATCGCGTCGGGCCCGCCTCGGCGCGGAACCGCGGCGCCGAACGGGCCGCGGGACAGTACCTGCTGTTCATTGACGCCGACATTTCCGTGCGCCCCGACACCCTCGAGCAGGTGGCCGCCGCCTTCACGGCCGATCCCGCCCTCGACGCCCTCTTCGGCTCGTACGACACGGCCCCGGCGGAGCTGAACCTCCTCTCGCAGTACAAGAACCTCTTCCATCATTTCGTCCATCAGAGCGGCCGTGAGGACGCCTCCACTTTCTGGAGCGGCTGCGGCGCGATTCGGCGGGCGCTGTTCCTCGAGATGGGAGGCTTCTCGGCGGGATATGGACGGCCATCCATCGAGGACATCGAGCTGGGCGCGAGGCTCCGCGGAGCCGGGCGGCGGATCGCCCTGCGCAAGGACATCCAGGTCACGCACCTGAAGCGGTGGACCTTCTGGGGGATCCTGCGGTCCGACGTCTGGGACCGGGGCGTCCCCTGGACGCGGCTGCTCCTTCGGGAGCGGAGCCTGCCGAACGACCTCAACCTCAGACTCTCGCAGCGCGTGAGCGCTCTCTTCGCCTGGTCGCTCGTACTCCTGCTGGCCGCGGGCGCCTGGTGGTGGGCACCGCTGCTGCTGCTGCCGACGGCCGTCTTCCTCGCGATCGCCGCGGCCGACCGGGGTACCGCGGGAGCGCGGGCCCTCGGGACGGCGCTCGCGCTCTTCTCCGTCGTCGGCCTGGTCGCCGCCGGCTTGCGATTTCGGGGAGGCATGCTGGCCGCTGCCGCCCTCGTTCTCGGGATCGTCGCGGTGAACCGCGCCTTCTATGCGTTCTTCCTCCGCGAGCGCGGCCCGCGCTTCGTCCTCGTGGTGCTGCCGATGCACATCCTCTACTACGCTTACAGCGGCCTCGCGCTCGCGATCGGGGCCGGCGGGCATCTCCGCGACCGTCTCCTCGCCCGCGCCCGACGCTGGCGCCGGGTCTCGCTGGCGTCCCGCTCGAACTGAGCCCCGGTGCCCCCCGCCGATCCGGCCTTCGAGACCAGCGACGCCGGCAGCTATGACGCGGTCGCAGCCTCCTACGCCCGTCTCGCCGAGCACTACTCCCCGCCCCTGGCGCGCCGCATGGTGGCACTCGCTGCGGTCGCCGGATCCGACCGGGTCCTGGACGTGGGGACGGGGACGGGAGTCGTGGCCCTCGAGGCGGCGCGAGCTGTCGGCCCGGAAGGAACAGTCCTGGGCGTCGACCTCTCCGAGGGGATGCTGGCGGCAGCCAGGGGGGGCGCGTCGAGGGCGGGCCTCGGCCGGGTCGCATTCCGGCGGATGAACGCCGAGGGGCTCGAGGCTCCCGACCGGTCCTTCGACGTGGTGCTCTCGCTCTTCGCCGTGTTCCATCTCCGCCGGCCTCTCGCGGCGCTGCGCGAAATGCACCGGGTGCTGCGTCCGGGGGGCCGGCTCGTCGTCGCCGTGGGCAGCGGGCCGCCTCCGCTGTCCTGGGCCGCCCTCACACACGGCCTCGCGCGGCTGCCGGGACTTCTGCGCCAGAGCCGTGGGACACGGTTGACGGCGCCGCGATTCCTTGAGGATCTGCTGGAGAGACGCCTCGGGGTTTCCCGCGAGCTACCGGGGACCGCTCCGGCGCGACACGGCTCAGCGCGCGACGTGCGGCGCATGGTCGGTGAAGCAGGCTTCTCGAACGTGCGCTGGGAGTGGGAGGGCCACGAGGCCGCGATCGAGACGCCCGAGGAATTCTGGGAGCTTCAGCGCACGTTCTCGAGCGCCGCGCGGAAGCGCTTGGGGGAGACAACACCCCGGGCGGCGGACGCGATCCGCACCGAGTTCCTCAGCGTGTGCGGCGACGTCCGGGCGCGGGGAGGGGAGCTGGTCTACCCCTATGCGGCGTTCTTCGTCGTCGCCCGCTCGGAAGAAAAGTGAAGCCGCTCGTGTCGGTCGTGATCGCGTCGGTGAGCGGCCTGCCCGCCCTGAAGGGGTGCCTCGACGCCTTGACCTCACAGCGAGGGGATGTGTCGGCCGAGATCCTGGTGGTGGAGCGCTGCGGCGCGGAGGCAAGCGGGGCACTGGCCGAACGCTTCCCCGAGGTCCGCGTGATTCCTGCGGAGGCGGAGGCGTCCCTCCTTGCGATGCGTTCCGTCGGGATGCGTGCGGCGAGCGGCCAGAGGATCGCAGTCCTTGGCGACGGCTTTCGAGCCGCGCCGGGCTGGGTGCAAAAGATCGAGGAGCTCCATCGCGAGGGCCACGCGGTCGTCGGCGGCGCCGTGGAGAAGCGACGAGGGCTGGGCGTGGTCGACTGGGCCGCGTTCTTCTGCGAGTACGCCCGGTTCATGCCGCCGGTCCCACGAGGCCCTGCCGTGGACATCCCCGGGGGCAACTGCGTCTACGACCGCCGGGTCCTGGAACGCCTCGGTCTCGCGGGTTCCGAGGAGGTCTGGGAGTCTCTCCTCCATCGACGGATGCGCTCCCTCGGCGTGGTGCTCATCAGCGATCCCGGCCTCCTCGTCTACCACGAGAAGGCCTTCACGTATCGCGGCTTTCTATCGCAGCGCTACCACTACTCTCGGTCCTTTGCGGCAATGCGCTTCGCGGCAGCGCCCTGGTGGAAGCGTCTCGCGTTTCTCTCCGCCACGCCGTTGCTCCCTGGGCTCGTGCTCGCGCGACTCGCCGTATCGGTCGCCCGCAAGGGGAGGCATTGGGGCCCTTTTCTCCTGTCCCTCCCTGTCATCGCCACATTCGCGGTGAGCTGGGCCTGGGGCGAGGCGATTGGGGCTCTCTTTGGTCCTGGTGCGAGCTTGAAACGGGTAGAGTAGGAGCGAATGACCTCCGGTCCGGGCACCGCAATCAGCGTGGTGGTGGCGTCCTTCTCCGGCGAGGACGCCCTCGTCCGCTGCCTCGAGAGCGTCTTGGTCCAGGGCGGCCCCGTCGCCGAGGTGACCGTGGCGACGGAGCTCGATGCGGAGGTGGTGGCGCGGATGGCCTCCCGCTATCCGGCCGTGACGTTCCTTCGCGCGCCTCGGGGCACGGGCGTGTTCCGCCTGCGCTCGCTGGGGATCGAGAAAACCGCGGGCCCTTTCGTGGCGCTCCTCGAGGATCACTGCACAGTGGCCCATGGCTGGGTCGATGCGCTGGTCGCGGCCCATGACGCCGGGCAGACGGTCATCGGCGGCCCGGTGGAGAACGGCCTGGGGCGGACGGCCTGGGACTGGGCGGTGTACTTCTGCGAGTACGGCGCCCTGCTGCCTCCGCTCACCATCCGCCCGTCGAATGTCCTTCTGGCCGTAAACGCCGCTTACGATCGGCGGACCCTCGAGGCCTGCCGCAGCGTCTGGCGGGAGGCCTTCTACGACAGCGAGGTTCACAACGCCCTAGCGGCGACGGGACAGCGCCTCTATCCCGTGACCGGGGCTCAGGTGGAGAGCCATCTCGAGATGTCGCTGCGGGCCGCGGCGCGGCATCTGTTCCGGGGCGGCCGCCGCTACGGCAGCTACCGGAAGGCCCGCTCGGGCCGGCTAAGGCGCCTCCTGCTCGCCGTGGCGTGGCCGGCGATCCCCCTGGTCCTTCTCCTGCGCCTTGCCGGCACGGTCGCCGCCCGTCGGCCAAGGCGCCTCCCGACTCTTCTGATGAGCCTGCCCGGGGTGCTGTGCCTGCTGGTGCTCTGGTCTGCGGGCGAGGCGGCTGGGTATCTGACCTCGACCTCGACCACGGCCCTCCGGACGCAGCCCCAGGGGGGATGAAGTGCGGATCGGGGTCGATGCCTGTTGCTGGTCGAGCCGGCGCGGCTTCGGTCGTTTCACACGGGAGCTGGTCACCCACATGGTCGCCGGACACCCGCAGCACGAGTTCACGCTCGTCGTCGACGGTGCGACGGCCTCGCAGTGGCGACTTCCGCCGCAGGCGCGTCTGCGGGCGGTCGCCACGCGAGAGCAGCCGACCCGGGCCGCGTCGGCCGCGAGTGCCCGGAACCCAGCCGACGTCTGGCGCTTGTCCCGCGAGGCCTCGCGGCACGCCTTGGACGTCTTCTTCTTCCCGGCGGTCTACTCGTACTATCCGCTACTGCGGCGCGTCCCCACCGTGGTCGCTTTTCATGACGCCATCGCCGAGCGGCATCCCGACATGGTCTTTCCGACTCTCCGCTCGCGCCTCCTCTGGAACCTCAAGACAAGGCTCGCCCGCAGGCAAGCCGACCTCGTGTTGACCGTCTCCGAGAGCGCGAAGGTCCAGATCATGGCCGCCTTCTCGATTCCGGAATCGGCGATCCGCGTGATTCCCGAGGCTGCCGCCGCAGTCTTCCAGCCGCTCGCCGACTCGCAGGTGATCCGCCGGGTGTGCGAGCGCTATCGCCTTCCCGCGGACCGGCCCCTCGTGCTCTATGTGGGCGGCCTCAGCCCACACAAGAACCTGCTGGGGCTCCTCGCCGCCGTCGCGCGGCTCGAGGGGCCCGCGTGGCACCTCGCCCTCGTGGGAGACCTCGGAGCCGACGGCTTCCACGGGTGCTATCCGCAGCTCCAGGAGGCGTGTCGAGCGCTCGGCCTCGACGGGCGTGTGACCTTCACCGGCTATGTGCCCGACGAAGACTTGGTCGCGCTCTATGCCGCGGCGACCGTCTTCGTTCTCCCGTCCTTCACCGAGGGGTTCGGCCTTCCCGCCCTCGAGGCCATGGCCTGCGGCGTGCCAGTGGCCTCGAGCCAGGACGCCTCGCTGCGCGAGGTCCTCGGGCCCGCGGCGATCTTCTTCGATCCCCACGACATCGACGAGATGGCACGGGCGCTCCGCCGGCTCCTCGATGACCCCGGGCTGCGAGCCCGGCTCCGGTCGGAAGGGATCGAGCGCGCCCGGGCTTACTCGTGGACCGACGCGGCCCGGGGGGCCGTCCGCGTTTGCGAGGAGGCGGCCGGTGCCCGCTAGACCTCTCCGCTTCTGCATGGTCACGACGTTCTATCCTCCGTACCATTTCGGCGGCGACGGCGTCTTCGTCCACCGGCTGGCCCAGACCCTCGCCGAACGGGGACACGAGGTCGATGTCGTGCACTCGATCGATGCGTATCGCCTGCGTCATCCTGCGACACCCGAGGTGCCGTTCGACGACCACCCTCGGGTGAGGCGACTGCCCCTCGAGTCGAAGCGACACCGAGTGCAGGCGTTCTTGACGCATCAGCTCGGCCGCCCCGGCGCCTACGAAGGGCGACTCCGGGAGATCCTGGACGGGCAGTCCTACGACGTCATCCACTACCACAACGTCTCCCTCATGGGCGGTCCCGGCGTGCTGCGCCTGGGCAGGGCGGCCAAGCTCTACACGGCCCACGAGTACTGGCTCATCTGCCCGACGCACGTCCTCTTCGCCTTCGACCGCGAGGCCTGCACCGAGCGGCGCTGCCTCGCCTGCACGCTCCACTACCGGAGGGCGCCCCAGTCGTGGCGCTATAGCGGCTGGCTGCGGGAGTGCCTCGGCCACGTCGACCGCCTGTTGATGCCCTCCCGATTCGCCCTCGACCAGCACCGGACCCAAGGCGTCGAGCGCCCGCTCGTCCACCTTCCCCATTTCGTCCCCGATGGGAAGGAGGACACGGCTCGGGACGTCGTGAGCGGGGAGCGCCCGTACTTCCTGTACGTCGGCCGTCTCGAGAGGCTCAAGGGCGTCCAGGACCTGTTGCGGCTCTTCGCGTCCTATCGCGAGGCCGATCTCATCGTGGTCGGCGACGGTTCTCAGCTGCCGTCGCTGCGTGAGGAAGCGCGGGGCCTGCCTCACGTACGTCTCCTGGGGCCACTCCACCCATCGGCTCTCACGCGCCTCTATCGCGAGGCGATTGCCGTTCTGGTCCCCTCCCTCTGTTACGAGACGTTTGGCCTCACGGCCGCTGAGGCCTTCAGCTACGGCACGCCAGCGGTGGTCCGCCGGATCGGCGCCCTCGCCGAGATCATGGAGCAGAGCGGCGCCGGTTTCGCCTTCGACACGCTCGAGGAGTGCCGGGAGGCTCTGGAGAGTCTGCGCCGGGACCCCGACCTGCGCGCGGCCCTCGGCGAGCGGGGACGGGCGATGGCACGGGAGGCGTGGTCGACCGAGGTCCATGTCGCTCGGTACCTGGGGCTCGTTCGCTCCTTGCTGGCGGAGAAGGGCGACGCCACGGAAGCTCCTGTGGGCGCCGCAGGGACCGAGGTCGCGCTTGGCGTTTGAGGCCGTCCCCGTCCTTATGTACCACTCGCTGGACGAGGGGGCCGCGGTGCTCTCGACGCCTCCACAGGTCTTTCGCCGCCAGATGGACACGCTTCGAGGCCGCGGCTTTCGCGGGCTCGGGCTGGGAGAGCTGCTCGACGCCTGGGACCGCCGCGCCACGCTTCCGGCCCGCCCCTTCGTGCTGACCTTTGACGACGGCTTCCGCAGCATCCTCGACCATGCTTCCCCCATCTTGCGGGATCTGGGCTTCGGCGCCACGATCTTCGCCGTAGCTTCCTACTGTGGTGGACGGAACGACTGGCCCAGCCAGCCCGCGGGTATTCCCTCGCAGCCCTTGCTCTCAGTCCAGGACCTACGCGATCTCGCCGACCAGGGCTTCGAGATCGGAGCCCACGGTGCGACCCACGCGCCCCTCGACCGCCTCGGCCCCGCGGCGATCGAGGAGGAAGTCGTGGGCTCGAAGCGGCGGCTCGAGGACGCCCTCCGGAGGCCGGTGACGCTCTTCGCCTATCCCTACGGGCTTGCGGGTCCCGCTGCACGCGCCGCCGCCCGAACTCACTACCGCGCCGCGTGCTCCGCCGATCTGCGGGTGGCGCGTGCCGACGACGACCGCCACTGGCTCGGCCGCATCGACATGTACTACTTCCGCAGCCCCTGGCTCCTCCGCATCTTCGGCACTCGTTTCGGCCAGGCCTATCTCGGCCTGCGCCGCCTGGGGCGCAGCGCCCGCGGCGTGCGCGTCGCGCGATCGTGAAGCGGACGCGGATCGGGATCGTCGGTCTCGGCGTATCGGGCCGCACCGTCCATCTCCCGGCATGCGCCAAGGTCCCCGGCGTGGACGTCGTGGGGGGCTGCGATCCCGCCGTCCCGCAGGGTGGCTTTCGCTTCCCTCTCTTCCCTTCTCCCGAGGAACTGATCGACAAAGCTCGACCGGACCTGCTGGTGGTAGCGACCCCTCCCGACTCCCACCCGGCGCTGGTCCGCCTGGGCCTCGAGGCCGGCTGCCACGTCCTGTCCGAGAAGCCCCTGGCGCCGACCCTCGAGGAAGCCGACGAGCTCTGCGCGCTCTCGCGAAAGCTGGGGCGCTTCATCGTGGTCAACACGCAGTACCGCTTCATGAACACTCACCAGGAGGCGAAACGGCGAATCGGCCGCCCCGGGTTCGGCGACCTGCTCTTCCTGTCCGCGCAGCAGACCTTCTTGATCACGGAGGAGACCGAGGCCGGGTGGCGCGGCCGGGAGCGGCGCCGAACCTGCCAGGAGTTCGGCATCCACGTTCTCGACCTCTGCCGCTTCTACTTCGGCGAAGAGCCGGTTTCGATCGCCGCCCGGATGCCGAAGGGAGACCAGGCCGACGGCCCCGACCTCCTCGACCTGATCCAGGTCGAGTTCCCCGGTGGCCGCGCGGCTTCCATCTGCCTCGACCGCCTGAGCCGCGGGCCACATCGGTATCTCGAGATGCGCCTCGACGGGAGCGCTGGCTGCGTCGAGACGCGTCTGGGTGGCCGTGTCGAGGTGGCGGCGGGGATCCGCGGGGGCGCACGGCGGCGTCCCTACCTGACCCTCGACGTGTCGATGGGCGGGCGTGCGCGGCTCTACCACGGCGAGGCTTTCGAGACGATCGCCACCGATCCTCTCGACGTCTTCGCGAACGCGACAGCCCGTCTCCTCCAGGCGTTTCTCGACGCCCTGGCGCGGGGCGGGACGCCTCCCTGCCACGCCGAGGATCACCGGAAGAGCCTGGCGCTGGTGGCCGCGGCCTACGAGTCGGACGCGAGAAAGACGGCGGTTGAAGTCCGATGAGCGGCGCGCGCCGGCTCGACGTGGCGATCGTCGGCGCCGGCCTGATGGGCCGTTGGCACGCCCGCTACGCCGAGAACGCCGGGGGCCGAGTCGTCGCGATCGTGGATCGCCGGGAGGACGCTGCGAAACGTCTCGGCCGGTATCTCCCCAAGGCCGGCGTCTACCTCCGAGTCGGGGACGCCCTTCGCTCGACACGGGCGGAGGTCGTTCACGTCTGCACGGGGACCGACAGCCACGCGGCCCTCGCCGCGGAGGCGCTCGGCGCGGGTCGGCACGTGCTCGTCGAGAAGCCGGCCGCCCTCTCCGGCGCCGAGGCGAGACGCCTCGCGGAAATGGCGCAGCGCGGCCGCCTCGTGCTGAGCCCGGTCCATCAGTTCCCCTTCCAGCGGGGGTTCCGAACGCTTCTCGACCAGCGCCAACGCCTCGGCGAGATCCTTCGCGTCGGGCTGACGGTCGCGACGGCGGGTGGCGAGGGGCGTGGGGACGCCGAGCGGCGCGCGCTCCTCCTCGAGATCCTGCCCCACGGCCTTTCTCTTCTCCGCGTGCTCCTGGGCCCCGGCGTCGCCGCGGAACTCGAGCCTGTCGTGTCGACGTCCCACGAGCTCGAGCTGGCCGGGCGCCGCGGTCCGGTCGGCATCCGCATCTTCGTCACGCTTCGAGGCCGTCCGACACGCAACGAGCTGGTCGTGACTGGCACCGCGGCGTCGGCCGTGGTCGACCTTTTTCACGGCTACAGCGTGCTCGAGACAGGAGGGACGTCACGCAGCGATAAGCTCCTCCGGCCGTTCCGCCGGGGCCTCGCCCTCCTGGGCGGAGCGGCCGGGAACCTGGTGGCGAGAGCGATCGCGGGGGAGCCGGCGTTCCCCGGATTGCAGGCGCTGATCACGGCCTTCTACGTTGCCGTCCGCGAGGGCGGCCCGGCGCCGGTGAGCGTGGAGGAGCTGGTCGAGACAGCCGACGCACTCGAGGCTCTTTCGGCCGGCGCTTCCCATCCTATTTGACGCCCGGCCCGATCCCGTACTTCTCCTCCAGCCACCAAGGGATGTAGACGCGCACAGTCCGTTTGCGTTTGCCAACGCACGTGAAGCGCCAGGTCTGAGCGAGCTCGAGCATGCGGAGGCCGTGAATCGCCGCGTAGCTGAGCCCCACCAGGACCGCGCTGTCGCGATAGCGGACGCCTTCGGATCCCACCTTCACCCGCCCGAAGTAGCCGGCCAGGATCTCCCGCCACAGCTTGAGGTCGGCCAGGAAGACGTGGCTCCGGTCCAGGTGCGCGCTCACGGATCCGAGCGCCGGAACGCGCATCACGAACCGCCCGCCCGGGGCGAGGACCCGATGCACCTCGTCGAGGACGGAGTACGGGTCGGCGAAGTGCTCGAGCAGGGAGGAGGCGCGGACGAGGGCGGCGCTGTCGTCGGGGAAGGGGAGGGCCAGGACGTCGGCCACGACCTGGACGCCGGGCACTCGCCGGAGGTCGACATTCAAGTGATCGGCCAGCGGTTCGTTCCCCGAGCCCAGGTTCAGACGCAGTGGCGTCATGCTCACACCTCGGCCGGCCTGAAGAGTCGAGGCAGCCGGTGCCGCTCGGTGAACGCGAGCAGGCTCACGGCGAAGAGCAGGCAGCCGGCCACCCGGCCGGCGATCAACCACGTTTCCCGGTCGTCGCAGAACCTCGACAAGCCTCCCGCCAGGAAGAGAGCCAGAAGGCCGTACGCCATCAGGCCCTGGAGCTTCCGCGGTATGCGGATGCCGTGTCGCAACGACGTCCGCGCGGCCGTCAGCAAGAGGATCACGAGGTTGGACAGCAGGAAGGCCCACGCGACACCGTGGGCGCCATGGGTACGTCCAAGGAGCCACGCGAGCACGCCGAAGGAGAGCTGGCCGGCCGCCACCAGCGAGCCGCAGACCGCGACGTCGTCGAGCCCGATCAGCAACGTCTGGAAGACGCCCGCGAGCAGACGCAGGCACTGCCCGACCACGAGCAGGAAAACGGCGGAGCTGACTCTGGCGAACGCGGGGGAGTAGAGGAGGGCGAGCCCCCAGCGGGGGAAGAGCACGAGCGGCATGGCCGCGGCCGACGCGATCACCATCAGGTCGCCCAGGAAGGCGACGGTAGCCCGGGCCTTTTCCGCGGTATCGACCCTGCGGTTTACGACCGGTGCCAGGTGGAGGGCGATGGATGGGCCGAGGACCAGGGCGAGGGCCGCTGAGAATCCGATCGCTCCCTGAAGGAGGCCCGCCTCGACCTCGCCGAAACGCGCGAGGACCACGTAGCGAGACACGAAATTCGTGAGCGGGTAGGTGGAGTAGGCCGCATAGAGGACCAGCGAGAAGACCACTACGTCGGGGTTGTCACGGGCAACGGCGCCGAGGGAGCGGGCTCGGCCCTGGAGGTGCAGCCCGAGCTGCCGCCACAGACGGACCAGCGCCACCCCGAGGACCAGCGCCGTGCCCACGAGGCCGCCGCCCAGGAAACCGAACACGCCCGCGACCAGCCCCCCGGCAATGCTGGCGACCGTGCTCACGGCGGCCAACACGAGAGCGAGCGACGCGGAGGCCCGGAGGGCCCTCGTCACCGCCAGCACGTTCGTGACGAGGTCCTTGAGCGGGAGGAGCGGTGCGCCCAGTAACCCAACGACGACGAGGGTGCGGTAGGCCGCCAGCTTCGGGGCTAGCACTCCGGCGTGGAGAACCAGCGGCACGGCGACGAGGGCGCCCGCGATTCCCAGGACCACCACCGCCTTGACGAAGCTCCTGGCGGTCTCGGCAAAGGCCCCGGGGCCCTCGCCCTGGGCGCGCGCGAGGAACTTGACCGCGGTGAGGGGGAGGCTGAAGCTGCTCACGTGGGCGACGAGCTGGACGAGTGGATCGATGACACCCAGGATCCCGACGCCTTCGGGCCCGAGCAGCACCGCGGCGACCTTGGCGCGGACGAGGTGGACGACGATAGCCAGGGCCTGCAACGCCCCGATCGTGACGATGACGCCTAGCATCGCCACTCTTTGCCCCGGCAGCAGTCGCACCAGTACAATCGCCGGCATTATAGGCTCCGAACGAGCCGGCTCCGGCATGCGGCTAGGGATCAACGTCGTGCGTCTGACGCGGCCCTTCACCGGCGTCGGACGCTACATCGAGTGCCTGCTGCGCGAATGGAGCCACGGGGATCTGCCCTTCGGCGAGATCGTTCTCTACGCTCCCGCGCCCATCGACTCCGGGAAGGTCGCGTTTCCCGTGGGCGCGTACAGGCTCGAGGTGAGCGGCCCCCACGTACCGGACCCTCTCTGGGAGTGGTGGACGCTGCGGGGCCGGAGGCGGGCGATCGACGTCCTCTTCTGCCCCTCCTACACGCTCCCGCTGGGGTACCGCGGGCCGAGCGCGGTGACGTACTTCGGCCCCTCGACGAACCCGCCCGGAACGTACGAGTGGTGGCGCTCGCGGGCCTATGAGCGGTTGCATCGCTACAGCGCGCGCCGGGCGGGCCGTGTCCTCACCGCCTCGAGTGGCGCACACCGGCGCGTCGTCGAAGTCTACGGAGTCCCCGAGGAGAACGTCGACGTGATCCCGCTCGCCGCGAGCGCGGAATTCACACCGGTCCGGGACGCCGCTGTGCTCGCGTCCGTGCGGCGACAGTACCTGGGGGATGCGGCGCCGTACGTGCTGTTCGTCGGGAAACTTTCGGGCCGCCATTCGATCCCCGAACTGATCGACGCCTTCGCTCGGGTGCGGAATCGCCATCGCCTTCCCCACAGGCTCCTGCTCGTGGGTCCGGACACGCTCGGCCTCGACGTGCCGGGCCTGGTCCGTCGCCGCGGGCTCGACGGGGTCGTGGTGCATGTCCCCGATATGGGCTACCGGGACCTGCCCGCGGCTTACAGCGGCGCGACAGCCTTCGTCTTCCCCGCCACCGAGGCCGAGGGCTTCGGCATCCCCATCCTCGAGGCGATGGCCTGCGGAACGCCCGTGGTGAGCACGCGTCTCGGCAGCGTGCCGGAAGTGGCGGGGGATGCAGCGCTTCTCGCGCCGTCCAGCGCCGCCCGGCACCTGGAAGACGCCCTGGCACGTGTCCTCCTCGATGCAGGACTGCGCAGCGACCTCGCGCGGCGGGGGCGCGAACGCGCCAGCCTGTTCTCCTGGCGCCGCACGGCCGAGCGGACCATGGAGGCTCTCCGGCGCGTGGCGACTCGGAGCTCCTGAGCCGCGTCGAACCCTTTCGCTTCCGGACCCTTGCATCGAACGGGTGGGTCTAGAATGGAGCCCGTTGGACAAGATGGCAGGCGAAGTCTTCCCGGCGACCCGCCGGATCCGGCGGCACGCGCGCCTCACCTACGCCGCCCTGCGTCACCGCAGGGGACGGACGCCCCCCTTTCTCATCCTCTTCGTCAACTCGATCTGCAACCTCACCTGCGAACACTGCTTCTATTGGCGGAGCCTCAACGGCAGGGACGACCTCTCCTTCGAGGAGCTCGAAAAGCTCTCCCTCGATCTGGGAGCCTTCGAAAACCTGAACCTTTCCGGAGGCGAGCCCTTCCTGCGTCCGGAGCTCGCGGCAATCTGCTCGCTCTTCGTCCGCAACAACGGCGTGCAGCAGATCTACATCCCCACGAGCGGCTATTTCACCGCACGCACCGAAGCGCAGGTTCGAGAGCTTCTCGAGGGCTGCCCGACGCTCCGCCTCCTCGTCTGCGAGCTGTCGCTGGACGGGACGCCCGAGTACCACAACCGCTTCCGAGGCAACCCGCGTTCTTTCGAGCTCGCCATGGAGACCTGCGACATGCTGGCGCAGGTCCAGAAACAGGATTCGCGGCTGCGGATCCATGCGATCAGTACGGCGACCCACGAGAACCTGGACGAGCTCTCGCGGCTCACGCGGTACCTTCATGAGCGCTGCCCGGCGATGGAGCACCACAACCTCGCGGTGATCCGTGGAGACCGCAAGAACCCGTCGCTCCGCGGTCCGGACCTCTCGGCCTACGGCGCACTCGTCCGGCACATCGCCGAGGTTTGGAGGGACCGCGAGAAGGGTCGGTTCGGGGCGATCGTGGAGCCGCTCCTCCAGTGGTCCAAACGCAGGGTGATGGAGACCGACTCCCAATACGTGCCGTGCACGGCCGGGAACATGACCGGCGTTGTCTACGCGAACGGCGACGTGAGCGTCTGCGAGAACCACCCGCCGCTCGGTAACCTGCGGCAGCAGTCCTTTTTCGAGATCTGGGAGTCGGACACGGCTGAGGACCTGCGCCGGCGGATCCGCGCCAAGGAGTGCCACTGTACGAACGAGGTCTTTCTCTGGCCGAGCGTCGTCTTCCAGCCCGTGCCCCTGGCCAGGGCCCTGATCGGCGCGAAGATCTGGCGCTCGGGTCCGTGATCCGGTTCGCCTGCCCTCTCTGTCGCGGAGGCCTCGTGGGAGACCAGGACGCGTGGGCCTGTGCCGCTTGCGGCCGAAGCTTCGTCGGGCAGCACGGCGTTCCCGACTTTCGCGTTTTTCCTGACCCGCACCTCGGCTTCGACAGCGACCACGAGCGCACCGAGGCCGTGGTCGCGGCTCTCGATCGCTACGATCTCGAGGGGCTGCTCCGACGCTACTGGAGCCTGAGCGATACGACGCCCGAGGCGTTCCGGGACCGCTTCGCCCTGAGCGCGCTGCGGGGCGAGGCGAGGGCCCGGCGCATCCTGGGCCTCCTCGCCCGCGACGCCATGCCGGCTTCCGGCGGGAGCGTACTCGAGATCGGCTCCGGCTCCGGCGGCTTCCTCTCCCAGGCGGCACTGCGGTTCGAGCAGGTCGTGGGCCTCGACATCGCCATGCGCTGGCTCCATGTGAGTCGCCGCCGCTTTATGGATCAGGGCCGTGCGACCCCACCTTTGGTATGCGCCTGCGCCGAGCACCTCCCCTTTCCTGATGGATCTTTCGACCTCGTGGTTCTATCCGCGACGCTCGAATGCACGCGTGACCCGGACCGGGTGCTGGCGGAGTGCCGGCGTGTCCTGACGGATGAGGGTTTCCTCTTCATCAACGCCGTAAACCGATTCTCGCTGGCGCAGGAGCCGCACGTCCGGCTCTGGGGCGTCGGCTTTCTGCCGCGGCGGTGGCAGGCGCGGTACGTGCGGTGGCGCCGAGGGGTCCCCTTCGAGGTGCAGCTCCCGTCCTTCTGGAGCCTCGATCGGATGGCGCGCCGCCACTTCCCGCGGCGGGTCTTCGCTCCAGCCGACGTGGACGACGAGACCCTGGGTGCGCTGCCGGCAGCGAGGCGGCTCCAGGTCTTCGCCTACCGGCAGGCCAAGCGGATCGCGATCCTGCGTTTGCTCCTGAAATGGTTCGGTCCGGAGTGGGACATCGTGCTGCGTAAGGCCTGAGTCGGCGATGCGGAGCGCCGTGTTCGCAAACGCTGTATGATCCCGCCACTGCGTTTCCTGAAGTTTCAGTTGGGTCCCACGAGCCTGATGCTCGGAGGGGCAACGCCCTGCTCGGGGCGAAAGGAGATCACATGGCTATGTTGGGTATGGCGCTCAGCGTTGTGGCGGGCATCGGAATGCTGATCTTCGGCATCCAGATCCTGATCACGGCCTTCAAGACCAGCATCGGATGGGGACTGGCCAGCCTCCTTCTTCCTTTCGCGGTGTTCGTCTTCATCGCGAAGAACTGGCAGGCTACGAAGACGCCGTTCCTGCGCAGCCTGATCGCGTTCGCCGTCGGCTTGGTGGGCAGCGCGATCAGCGTCTACGGCGCGATGAGCGGCGTGGCCCACTAAGGGCGTCGGGCGGCCCAACGGCCGCACATCATCCGCCGGCTCCGGCTGTTCCTTGTGGGACAATCTCGCCATGGCCCCGCGGACGGCGCTCTCCCGGCGGTGGTGCGCGGCCCTCCTCCTGGTCCTCGCGACCACGGCGGCCTGCCGGCGAGAGCCGAGTGCGCCCGCTCGGGCAGGTGCGTCGCCGACGCCGAACCCGTACCCGACCACTTGGCGCTTCCACACCGAGGAGGAGTGGCTCGTCGCTCAGACCGTGGAGGCGATCGGCGGCATCGCCCTCTTTGCGTCCGGCCGAGGCGCTCCCGCACCTCTGGTGGTGTCGGTGACCCGCGCCCCGCTCTCGGACCCCCTCGCGCCGCGGCGCTTCACCGTGGCTCTCTCCCCAGGCGCCTTCGACGTCTCGACCCTCGACCTTCCCATCGACGACCACATCTGGTCCCCGAAGGCCTACGCGGCCGTGGCTCGACAACTGGTCGGTCCCGGTGAGCCGGCGCCCAAAGCGGCCGCGACCACTGGCCTCCCCTCTGCTCTCCTCGACCTCCGTGTGGAGACCCTCGAGCGAGAAAACCACCGCATCTCCCAGGCTCTCGAGAAGAGCCCATTAAACCCGCGGCTCAACGAGGAGGCCGCGCTCCTTCTCGGCGCCTTCGCCCTGAGAGAGACCAGCTGGTTCTTCAGCGACGTCCGCGTGCCGCTCTGCCGCCTGGCGGCTCACCTGGCGGTGGCTCGGCTCGACGGAGATGACACCGCGACCAACGTCGGCCGGCTCGCCGAGACCGCCCTAGACGTGCTTGCGCTGCGGCAGAAGGTGGCCGTCGCTCGGCTCGACGCCTTCGTTCCCGCCTCACCGGCCGAGAAGGCCTGGTCCGGGGCCCTGCGCACCGGCGCAACAGGGGACTGGCGGATTCTCTCGCGGCCCGAGACGGCATCGCTTCTGGAGCGTTTCGTTTATCTGCGCACGCTGAATGAAAGGGTGGACCCGGAGCACGGTCAGGACTTCATCGATCGGGGAGGGCACGAGCGTGTTGCGGATTGGCGGCGCCAGATGCTGGGCTATGGACTGGTGGCCGTCGGGACATGCAACAGGTACCGCGGGTGGGGCCTGCTAGAAGACGAAGCCGAGGTGCTCGGAGTCTGGCGGGCACACCGCGGCGTCGATCTTGAACCCGATGATTGGATCGATGCGCTCGGGATGAACCCGGGCGCCAGCCCGGCCGTCGCGGAAAAGGGCCGGCCCGAAAGATTTCATGTTCTCGATCTCGGCCTATGGATGGCCTTCGAGAGGCGCCACGTGTTGAACCAACTGCGTTGGGACGAACGCTGCCTGAGCCAAATGCTCGGACTTCCCGAGGCCGCTCGTGCTCAACGCAAGGCATCGGCTCACAACTACGGAGGCCTCGAAACCTATCCGCTCGTGGCCCGCGAGCACGTCGGTGACCCCACATCGCACGAGGCGGCCATGACGGCCGCCTCGGCCTTCGTGCGGGCGCACCCGGAGCTGGTCCCTGCCATCGAATGGGTGGAGCTCTCACAGCCGACGGAACACGGGCCGCCCGCCAAGGATCTGGTTCCGTACGCGATCTGGTTCGATCCCTATTCACCCTTCGGTACCGCCTTCGATGCCAAGGGACGCACGACGAACACGTTCTTCAGGCCCCTCCGCGTCTCGGACTTCAAGACCGTTCCGCCCGCCCAGGCGGAGATGGCCCCGTATCACTACGAGCTGCGTTTCCGGCTCGCCCAGTCGCGCGGCGGCCGCATCAGCGACGTGAGTCTCGAGGTCATGGAGCCTGTCTACCGCGATCTCGCGGACTACGACTCCTGGGCGCTCAACGCCTTAGCGGATGCTGCCCAAAAGTACTCGCACCCGGACGACTACCGCCGCTATGCGTCGAGATTGTGTGAGTTGACGGTCGAGAGCTGCTATCAACTGGCCCATTGGCTGGTCGAGCGCGGCGAGACCGACGAGGCCGCCAAGGTCTACCGCAAATGGGCCGCAGGTGCGCGGGATCGCGTCAGTTTCGCCAACGGCGTCGACTGGCTCGTCAACTACGACTACGAGCACGGACGGAAGGACGAGGCGTTCCGCATCGCACGCGAGGCGGCCGCGGTTTACTCTGCCGATGGGTTGCTGACCCTGGCGCGCCTCCTCGAGAGGACCAATGACCTGACGGGCGCGGAACGCAGCTTTCGCAACGTGTTCGATCGGTATGAGACTGCGACACAGTATCTGATCGGCTTCTATCGGCGCCACACGGACGATCCGAAGCTCAGGCCCGGAATGCGGAAACTCGAACACGAGGTCTTGCCCGACGGTTTTGTTCGCGATCTGGCCTCGTCACGCGTTGCCCCCCCGATCGAT
The DNA here is from genome assembly GCA_041493035.1 of Vicinamibacteria bacterium. Classification (GTDB taxonomy): domain Bacteria; phylum Acidobacteriota; class Vicinamibacteria; order Fen-336; family Fen-336; genus JBGPYB01. The sequence continues at coordinate 35,377 of JBGPYB010000012.1, forward strand.
GGCGTGCTCATCAAGGGCTCGTCGCCGGCCGTCGGCGAAGCCAAGCTGCAAGCCGGGAACGTGATCGTCGCGCTCGATGGCTATCGGGTGCAGAACTTGAAGCAGTACAACTGGGTGCGATTTCTCGCGCCCGACGACGCGCCGATGAACCTGACAGTCTGGCAAGTGTCGCGGTTCATCGACGTGCGGGCGAATCCTGCACACCGCTGGTTCGGCGCGAACTTCGAAAACTACACCCCGGATCCGCAGCAATAGGAGCGATGAGTTCGGGGCCCCGTCACCGAGACTGCGGCGGCGCCGTAGTCGCCGCGCGAGCGAGCCAGACGGCCATCTCGCCGGCACCGCGATTGGACCATGCGTAGTAGGGGACCGCTGTCAGAGCTTTGGGCGTGCCGGTAGCGCCCGAGACGGTGCCGTGCAACAGCGTGATTCCACCAAGGAGGTCGCGCCTTTCGTCGAGCTCGAAGCGGGCCGCGTCTGAGACCACGACGTTCAGCACCGAGTTGTCGTTGTCGATTCCCTCGGCGCAGTAGACGGGGGGACCTCGCTCGAGCGCGATCTTCCCTCGATCGTCGGCGACGCGTTCGTCGGCCACCACGCGCCGAACGGGCATGGGGAGATCGAGGGCGATCACGTCGCCCGGCCCATGAACGGGACAGCACCGCGTAGCCGTCGCTCAGGCTCGCGGCCGCGACTTCGCCGTTCACGCGAAGCTGGTAGCCCGCCTCGGCCGAGTCGACGTATCGGTAGAGGTCGCTCGGCACCGGTCGTCCGCGCGCCCAACCCGGGATGCGCACCCGTACCTCGAACACGCGCGGGCGGTCCGGCGTGAGCCGTAACGATACGTGGCCGTCCCACGGGTAGCGCGTCTCCTGGGTCAGTGCGACCTTGCCGGCGCCGACCTCCGCCGAGGCCTCGCTCGCGACGAAGAGGTTGACGTAGAGCACGTCCTTCCTCACGGCGTACGGTGCGAACCTCGAGCTTCTCCTCGATCACAGAGCGTCCTTCAGTTCAGAGGTGGGGAGTCGGGGGCTTGATCGGCGCTTCAAAGGACAGCACGCCCTTCGCCTTCGTCTTGCGCTTGAAGACCTTGTCGCCCACGGTCACGTACAGCTCGTCGAACCTCGGGCCGCCGAAGGCGACGTTCGAAAGCCAGGCCCTGTGCGGCTTCGGGATGATCCCGTTCACGCGCCCCGCCTGGTCGCAGTACTGAACGCCCATCTCCGTGGCGACGTACAGGTTGCCGTTCGTGTCCACCTTCATCCCGTCGGCGCCGCTACGCGGCGAGCCGCCAGGGACGTGGAGATAGAAGAACGGCTGCTTGTGATCGAGCGAGCCGTCCGGGCGGACCTGGAACGAATAGACGAGCTGCCCTTTCGTATCGGCCACGAGAAGCAGGCTCTGGTCCGGCGTCAGGGTCACGCCGTTGGGCTCGGCGATCCCGGTGTCGGCGACGCGCTTCTCGCCCTTGGCGCCAATGAACCAGACCTGTTTGCTCTCGGGATCCGTCACGTACAGCTCCCCCTTGTGGTTGACGACGAGGTCGTTCGAGCCGAGGCCTTCCGCGACGATGGCCTCCTTGCCGTCGGCGTCGTAGGCCACGATCCGCTTCCGGCCGCTCTGGCACGCGTAGAGCCGGCCATCGGGGCCGAACATCAGGCCGTTCGCACTGCCCGTCTCCTCTTTGAAGACGGTGACCGAGCCGTCGAGGGCGATCTTGTGGATGCGGTTCTTGGGGATGTCGGTGAAGAAGACCTCGCCCTTCGCGTTCGCCGCCGGACCTTCGGTGAATCCGTGCCCTTCGCTGACCAGCCGCCATCCCTCGCCCGGAATCAGGATGTCCGTCATCAGCGGCTGCTTCGAGGCGCCGGCGGCACCGACCGGAGCGGGGTAGTCCCGCCAGAGCCAGCGCAATGCGTCGGGGAGGATCGAGGCTCCGTGCTTCGCGTTGTGCGCCCCGTCGCCCCAGACGTGCTTCACGTCGTAGCCCGAGAACTCGAGGGCCGAGGCCATCTCCTGATTGGCCAGGAACCAGTCGCCGCCGTAGATGTTCAGGTCACCGGAACCGTCCTGGAGGAAGACGCGCAACGGCTTCGGCTCGGTCTTCCGCACCAGCGTCGGATATTCGTTGCCGCCGCGAAGGCCCACATAGGTCCCGATGGTGCTGAGGACGCGGCTGAAGGCGTCGGGACGCTCCCAGGCCGCGGTGAACGCGGCGATGGCGCCCGAGCTGGCGCCTCCGATTGCCCTACTGTTGCCATCCTTCGCCAGGCTGTACTTCTTCTCGACCTCGGGAATGATCTCCTCCAGAAGAAAGCGCGCGTAGCGGTCGCCGACGCCGTCGTATTCGAAGCTCCGGTTGAAGCGGGGCAGCGCGCTCTGGGTCGCGCCCGGTACCACGCCGGGGCTGACGAAGATTCCGATCGTCACCGGCATCTCCTTGCGATGGATGAGGTTATCGAACACGGTCGGCACGCGCCAATCGCCGTCCTCCTTGACGTACCACTGGCCGTCCTGGAATACCATCACGCAAGCCGGGTGCGAGGGGTCGTATTGCTTGGGCACGTAAACCCAATAGTCGCGGGCGGCGCCGGGGAAGAGCGTGCTCGTCCACTTGTACTGGGTGACTTCGCCGCGCGGCACGCCGGGCTGCGGCAGCGAGTCGGGGCCGAGAGCGTAGTCTTCGGCGCCCGTGAACGTGCCGAGCGCGGCGATCGAGAGGACGAACACGGCCATTCCTGCGTTGCGCATGTTCATGGGTCAGTCTCCCTCCAGGATGGCAGGATCCAATAGGTCTTGGGGGCGACCCGAAGCGCGCTTGTTCTCGACAAGTTGGCGGAGCCCGATGACGGGAACGTGCTCATCGCCGCAGGTCGTCGTCGCGCGGCCCGTCCACGCTTCCGGAAACGCCACGCCGTCGATTGCCGTGACGATGTCGATGCGGTTCCTCTTCACGACGATCCACGCCCTTCATTCTATTGCTTCTGCACAGGAAGGCCCGGCGGGGGAGCGTGCTACTTGCCACCCTCGTACTTGAAGGAGACCTTGAGCTTCGCCCGATAGTTCTTGATCTTGCCGTTCTCGATCTGTATGTCCAGCTCCGAGACCTCGGCGATACGAAGCTCACGCAGCGACTTGGAGGCGCGCGCGACCGCGGCGGCGGCGGCTTTCTCCCAGGATTCGCTGCTGGTGCCAATCAACTCGATGACTTTGTAGACGCTCTCTGGCATGGAGTTCTCCCTTTCTATTCAATGTCCGGCCGCGAGGAGATGCTACACCTCTCGTCTACCCTTCGTTGGGAAGACGGGCGGGCTGGGCCCACGAGGCTGCTGCCGCCCGCCTACGGGCGGGTCGGCCGCGGCTCGCTGAGTACCGGGAGTTTCTGAGACAGATGTACTTCCCAGCGGCTCCGGGCGCACAATGAAGTGGAAGGAGGAAGCATGCAGGCAGCAGCGATTTCCGGGCTCCTGGCCGTCCTCGGCGCAGCGGCACTCCCTCAGACACGCAGCGCGATGCCGGACGTCGTGAAGGGCCTCGGTCTCTCCGACTCGCAGAGGATCGGGCTATTCGCTCAACCCATGGTGCTCGGCCGCATCGTCCCTGAAGCGCAGACACCCGCGAAGGGGCCGGGCATCGACTGCACGATGATGATCCTGAGAGCGGATCCCAACATCGATCCCGGCTTCTCGGTGTCGATGAAAAGAGACGTCGATCTCAAGATGGTCGTGCCGAGTGTGTGCCGGGAGTAGATCGCGGCGCCACGGAGAACCGGTGCACAACTTGGCGATGCCGTAGGTCTCGATGAGCGAGTACCCCAGCTTTGACTTGACGGGCCGCGTGGCACTCGTGACCGGAGCCGCGCGCGGTCTGGGAAACGCGATCTCTCGGGCGCTTGCCCACGCCGGCGCGGATGTGGCTCTCGGCCTGAGAGACGCCAAGACCGGCGACGAAGTGGCCCGGGCCATCGAGTCGATGGGTCGGCGCGTCTTGCGGCTTCAGATGGACATGACTCGCCTGGACCAGATCACGCGAGCGGTCGAGGAGACGGGCGCACATTTCGGGCATCTCGACATTCTGGTGAACAACGCCGGCATTGCGCCCGAGAATCCGGCCGAAGCCGTGCGCGAGGAGGACTTCGACCTGACCCTCGCCGTGAACTTGAAGGGAACGTTCTTCGCCAGCCAGGCCGCGGGCCGCGTCATGATCCGCCAAGGCCAGGGGCGCATCATCAACTTGAGCTCGCAAGCGGGTTTCGTGGCGTTGCCGGGCGAGTCGATCTACTGCATGACGAAGGCCGGGATCTCGCACCTGACCAAGTGCCTTGCGATCGAGTGGGGGAAGCACAACATCACTGTGAATGCCGTCGCGCCGACGTTCATCGCGACGCCTGGAACCGAGGCGGCACTCGCCGATCCCGTGATGCGGGCCGACGTGATCGAGCGAATCGCCGGCCTGCACCGTGTGGGTCGGCCGATGGACGTGGCCGGCGCGGTGGTGTTCCTGGCTTCGCCCGCGGCCTCTCTCGTCACCGGTGAAACGATCCTGATCGACGGCGGATGGACGGCCCGGTAGGCATGAAAGGGGACGCGCGGACGTCCAAGGCCTTCCGCGGTCCTGCCGAGTTCCGAGCCTGGCTGGAGAAGCACCGGGCGGGCACGCTCGAGCTTCTCGTCCGCTGCTACAAGACACACGCAAGCCAAGAGGGCCTGACGTACCGCCAAGCCCTCGCGAGGTGCTCTGCTTCGGGTGGATCGACGGCGTGCGGCGCAGCCTGGACACCATCAGCTTCAGCGTCCGTTTCACACCGCGGAAGCCCAAGAGCGCCTGGAGCACCGTCAACATCAAGCGTTTCGGCGAGCTCCAGGCGGAGGGTCGCGTCCACGCCGCGGGTATTCCGCCTCTGAAACGGCGGGCTCCGTGAGATCGAGCACCAGCAGCGTGCCGCCGGTGACGAGAGCGGGGGCGACGAGGAACGCGGCGCACGGGAAGAAGAGGCAGATCAGGCTGGCGAAACCCAGGCCCAGGCTTTCGGGGCGGTAGCGACGATGCCAGTCCCGGCGCGCGGCGAAGTCGAGGCCGCGTCGACCGAGGGCCGCGTCGGTGGTCTGGATCGCCAAGGCGTGGGCGGCCCAGAGCCACGAGAGCGCAGGCCCCAGGATCGGCACCAGACCGATCAGCAGAATCCCCGGAATGCGTAGGGCGAAGTAGGCAGCGCTCCCCAGTGCCTGCGCGATCTCCCAGCGAAGGCCGGTCGGCGTTCCGGTCGAGGTCCCCCGCGCCGCGGTCTCGACCTGTCGCGAGAGCCGTTCCAGGAGGGGCGCGCTCAGAACGAGCGCCGCCGCGAGCCCCAGGATCGCGCCGGCGGCAAGAGTGGCGATCCAAACGGCGAGGGCCACCGAGAGTCCCAGCCAATCGGGCAGGCCGGCCGCGCTTCGCTCGATGACAGCGGTCACCGTAGGGCCGACGAAGAGGCCGAGGATCACTCCCGCCACGACGAGGGCCGCGCAGAGGGCGGCGGGGAGCAGGGCGGACGTCCAGAGTCCTGGACGTCGCGCCAGGAACGCGACGCCGCCTGGAATGTGCCAAGCACCCGCGGCCGTGCGACGAACGAGGCCGGGTGCGTCCACGTCTCTCCGCATCAGGGCGGGAGCTTATACCAGTGTTTGACACCCCGCCGCGGCGTCGTGGGACAATGCGCCGCCATGCAGGACCTCATCGCCGTGATCCTCGGCGGAGGGCGCGGAAGCCGGCTCTTCCCGTTGACGCTGCACCGGTCGAAGCCGGCAGTCCCCATCGGCGGGAAATACCGCCTCATCGACATCCCGATCAGCAACTGCCTCAACTCGAACCTGCGGCGGATCTTCGTCCTGACTCAGTACAACTCCGAGAGCCTCAACGGGCACCTGAACAGCACGTACAAGTTCGACATCTTCTCCTCGGGCTTCGTGTCGCTCCTGGCGGCGGAACAGACGGAAGAGCACCCGGATTGGTTCCAGGGGACGGCCGACGCCGTGCGACAGAGCCTGCGCCACCTGAGGTCCCACCGCTCTCGCGAGATCCTCATCCTGTCCGGGGACCAGCTCTACCAGATGGACTATCGGAAGATGCTGGAGACCCACCGGCGCCACGTGGCCGACGTCACGATCGCCGTGACGCCCGTGCCCGCCGAGCAGGCGTCGGGCTTCGGCATCCTCAAGGTGAATCGCCAGGGACGGATCGTGCACTTCGAGGAGAAGCCCGGGCCCGAACGCCTCCCCGATCTCATCTCGGAGATGCCGAACCTCGGCGAGACTCTCCTCGCGTCCATGGGGATCTACATCTTCGGGCGCGACGCTCTCGAGAAAGCCCTGGCCGATCCCACCCTGGTGGACTTCGGCAAGAACGTCATTCCCGACGCGGTTCCCAAGATGCGCGTCCACGCCCATATCCAGCGGGGCTATTGGGAAGACGTGGGAACGATCCGGTCGTACTACCAGGCGAACCTCGACCTCTGCAAACCTGTTCCCCAATTCGATTTCTACGATGTGTCCCGCCCTGTCTACACCAACCCGCGCTTCCTGCCCGCGACGAAGGTGGAGCACTGCACCGTGAAGAGCGCCCTCGTCTCCGAAGGGTCGATCCTCGTAGGCGCAGAGGTCGAGCATTCCGTCGTCGGCATTCGCAGCCGCATCGGGCGAGGGGCGCGCATCAAGGACAGCCTTATCCTGGGCGCGGACTTCTACGAGACGCTGGACGAGATCGAGCGCGCTGGCGCTCGAGGGCTCCCGCCAGTGGGGATCGGCCCCGACTCCGTGATCCAGAGCGCGATCGTCGACAAGAACGCCCGCATCGGCGCCGGCGTGCGCATCCTCAACGATGCCGGCGTGTCCGAGGCCGACGGTCCCGGCTACTACATCCGCGAAGGCATCGTCATCGTGCCGAAGGACGGGGTCATCCCCGATGGGAGCACTGTTTGAACCTGGGAACCCTGCCTCTCGACGTCCTCGACTCTCGGATCGACGCCTGGATCGCTGCCTAGAAAACGCGCTAAGGCCTCCCTCCTTCACAGACTTTCACGCAACCTTTGCAAATCGATCCGCGTCTTAGCGCCCAGATGACCCAGCGGCGCATTTCATTCAACCCATTGAACTTACTGGTCATCTTGCTCCTTCTGCCCGGGGGAGTGAGCGGCGCGGAAATCGAGCGCGTCGGTCTCGAGATCCGCCGCGCCGCCGGTCCCATCACCGTGGACGGAGACCTCTCCGACGAGGGATGGAAAGACGCGGCGCCCATCGAGACCTGGTTCGAAGCGAGCCCCGGTGACAACGTGCCGCCCAAGGTCAAACAAGTAGGCCGCCTCACCTACGACGAGAAGTTCTTCTACGCCGGCTTCGAGTTCAGCGATCCCGAGCCGCAGAAGATCCGCGCCCCGTTTTCCGACCGCGACAACGTGGGGAGCGACATCGACTACGGCGGCGTGATCCTCGATACGCGCCACGACAGGAAGACGGGCGCCCTGTTCGTCGCCAACGCGCGGGGAATCCAGTTCGACTCCGTCCTCGATGATGCCAACGGCAACGAGGACGCCTCCCCGGACCTCTTCTGGGATTCGGCGGCCCGGATCACCAAGGACGGATGGACCCTCGAGATCCGGATTCCCTTCTCGTCGCTCCGCTACCCGAAGGCCGATCCCCAGACGTGGGGAATCATGCTCTACCGCAACTACCCGCGGGGATATCGATACCAGATCTTCAGCACCCGGCTGCCCCGCGGCTCCTCCTGTTTCGTGTGCAACGAGAACATTCTGTCTGGTCTCTCGGGGCTGCCCACGGGGGGCCATCTCGTCGCGGCGCCCTACGTGAATGCGAGCAAGACGGCGAGCCCCAAGGGAGACGTCCTCGGAAACCCATTGCAGGGCCAGCCCCTCGACGCGTCGGTGGGCCTCGACGTCAAGTGGACGCCCGCGGCGAGCAGCGCCGTCGACGCCACGGTGAACCCCGATTTCTCCCAGATCGAGTCCGATGTCGCCCAGATCTCCGCCAACGAGCGCTTCGCCCTCTTCTATCCCGAGAAGCGGCCCTTCTTCCTCGAGGGGAACGAGCTCTTCGCGACACCGGTGCAGGCCGTCTACACCCGCACGATCACCTCACCCCGGTGGGGCGGGCGCGTCACGGGAAAGCTCGACTCGACGGCCTACACCGTCCTCCTGGCCCAGGACCGTGGGGGAGGCCAGGTGGTCCTCCCCGGACCGACGTCGTCGGACTTGGCCGACCAGGACTTCCGCTCGGTGGTCGCCGTCGGCCGGATCCGCCACGACCTCGGTCGATCGTTCGTGAGCTTCCTCGGCACCAGCCGCGACATCGAAGGGGGCGGCCACAACCGGGTCTATGGCCCCGACTTCCAGTGGCGACCCAACCAGCGCGACACGGTCACCAGTCAGTTTCTGTGGAGCGACAGCCTGACTCCGCGGCGAACCGACCTCACCGAGCAATGGGACGGGCGGAGTCTCTCGGGACACGCGTTCGAAACCTGGTGGAGCCACCAGAGCCCGCGCCTCGACGGCTTCACTGACCTCCGTGACTTCACCGAGGGCTTTCGGGCCGACGACGGCTTCGTGCCGCAGGTGGGTTACCGCGAGGTGATTGGGGAATACGGCTACACGGCCCGCCCACGAGGGCTCCTCACTCGCTTCCGCCCCTTCGTCGGCTTCGACTACCAGGAAGGGCCCGGCAGCGACGTGCTCCTCCGGCAGTTCTACTTCGGCACGGGAATGGACGGCCGATGGAACTCCCACGCGCGGCTCCGCTTCGCGAAAGACGACGTCCGGGCCGGAGACCAGTTGCTGCCGCGCCGCCTGCTCTTCTTCAACGTCAACGTGAGCCCCTCGCGCATCCTCACGGGGATCGAACTCACGAGCTCTCTCGGTCAGGACGCGGACTTCGACAACGTCCGCACGGGGCATGGCGCGAACGTGAACCTGCGCTTCACGGTGCGGCCCACCGACCATCTGGAGCTGGGCGTCACGGGGGCGCGGCGCTGGCTGAACGTCGACGGGCCGTCAGGAGATAGCGCGCGCCTCTTCACGGCGCTCGTGGCGCGGCTCCGAGCCACTTACACGCTCTCGTCACGGATATTCCTCCGCGCCATCGGCCAGTACGTGAGGACCGAGCGGGATCCATCCCTCTACGTGAGCGCCGTCAGTCGCAAGGACGGCACCTTCGGCGGCTCGTTCCTCTTCGCGTACAAGCTCAACTGGCAGACCGTGATGTTCCTGGGCTACGGCGACAACCGCGAGATGGACGAGAACGAGCGCTTCCAGAAGCTGGACCGCCAGTTCTTCGTGAAGCTGTCGTACGCCTTCCAGCGTTAGACTCGCTAGATCTTCAGCCCGCGGCGACCTTGAACGTCTCGGGATTCCAGGTGATGGTCTGCGCCTTGTCGTAGCTCATGTTGCAGAGAAGTGACGGCGCCGCCGCGCGCAGGCCGAAAAGAGCGTCTTCGACGACCGGCTTGCGGCTGCGGACAGCGGCGAAGAAGTTGCGGAAGTGATCGAGGCGGTCGTTGTAGCCGTCGGGGGGCGCGAAGGTTTGCCGCTCCTGCTCCGACAGCGCGGTCTCCTTCGGCCGCTCGGCGTCCCAGTCCTTGGAGAGCGGCGGTCGTCGCGCGACGGTCACGCGCTCCCCGAGCTCCATCGAGCCCTCGCTCCCCACGAAGCGGAATCCCGATTCGCCCCACTCGCTCATCGCGCCGCCGTCGAGGAAGTTGACCTTGAGCGTGAGGTTGAAGGCCGGTTGGCTGCCGCGAACGGGGTAGTCGAAGACCGCGACGATGACGTCGGGGATCTCGCGGCCGTCGGTCCAGTAGCGCAGGCCGCCGGAGCAGAAGACGCGGCTCGGCCCGAGGGCGCCCGTCACGAAGTGCATCCCGGAAAAGAGGTGCACGAAGAGGTCGCCGGTGATTCCCGTGCCGTAGTCGTTGTAGAGGCGCCAGCGGAAGAGCCGCGCCGGCTCGAACGGCCGCTTCGGGGCGCTGCCCAAGAAGCGGTCCCAGTCCACCGTCTCCGGGGTCGCGTCCTTCGGGATCGGCCAGTGGAGGGCGCCCATGACGGAGTTCCGGTTGGTCCATCCCTCGATCAGGCTCAACTGGCCGATGGTGCCCGACGCCAGAAGCTCGCGGGCCTTCTCGTACACGATGGAGCTGACGCACTGGCTGCCGACCTGGAGGATGCGCCCCGTCTTCTTCTGGGCCTCGAGCATCCGGACGCCTTCTCCGATGGAGTGCATCATCGGCTTCTCGCAGTACACGTCCTTTCCCTTCTCGAGCGCGTCGATCGTCATCTTCGCGTGCCAGTGGTCGGGGGCCCCCACGATGACCGCGTCGATGTCCGTCCGGTCGAGGATCTCGCGGTAGTCGCGGGTCGTCTGGAGGTCCTTGCCGAAGACCTCCTTCGCCTTCCCAAATCGCCCATCGTAGATGTCGGCGACCGCGATCAACTCCACACCGGGGACCTTCAAGGCCGTCTCGGTGTCCCCGACCCCCATGCCTCCGATGCCGAGGGTAGCGATCCGGATGCGGTCGTTGGGCGACACGGGCTTCGTCTCCTCGGAGGCGAAGGCTCCCTCAGCCGTACGAGCGAGAACCGTCGCGGCGCCCGCCGCCCTCAGGAACTCCCGCCGGGAAGCACCGTTCCAATGAGCCATCTTTCCCTCCCGCTGCTCAGCCCTTCTTGCGGATCTCTTCGATCTTCTTGTCGCGATCGTAGGTGATCCGCTCCCGGTCGCGCCGGAACTCCTCTTTGAGAACCGCGAGCGCGTCCGCGTCGGCGGCTCTCCGGAGCGCCGCGTGGTGGAGGATCTCCCGCTCGGCCATCTTCGCTTCGGCGACGTTCTTCGCCTCGGCGATCGCGGCGCGCTGCTCCCCCGTCAGCGGACGCTCCTCGACGACACCCGCGTCCCGGTCCTGCTTCTTCAGGCGTTCCATCGCCAGCTCGAGGGCGGACTTCGGCTCTTCGTCGGACAAGGGGCGACCTCCTAGTGTGACGATGATTGTGACGGCGCCTTGAAGAGGGGCTCGTAGCGCAATGGCTCTCCCCGCTCCCACGGCTTGTAGCTGTTGGCGAAGTCGATTCGCTCTCCGAGCGGCGGATGGGAGGAACGGAAGATCACGAGGAGCGGGTGAGGCCGCGGCACGCCCAGGTTTTCCTGTTGAAGCTTCACGAAGGCCGTCGCCATCGCCTGGTTGTCGCGGGTGATCTCGATGCTGAAGCGATCGGCCTCGTGTTCCTGGTAGCGCGAGTACGCCAGGAAGAACGGCGTGATGGCGAGCGGCACGAGGTTGGTGAGAAGCATCAGCAGCGGGAGAGAGGCGACGTCGGAAAGGGTGTCGAAACCGAACGAGCGCTCGAAACGGCGGATCAAGCCGTCGGCCGTGCGGTGGGCGAGATAGAGGGCGAGCAGCACGGTGATCGACGCGAGAAGGATCAGCTTGCGCACGTGATTCAGAACGTAGTGACCCATCTCGTGTCCCATGACCGTCAGGATCTCGCGGTGGTCGAGCTTCGCGAGGATCGTGTCCCAGAGGACGATGCGCTTCGTGGCCCCGAGGCCCGTCACGTACGCGTTGACCGCCTTGGTGTCGACGCTCTTGTCCACCTCGAAGACGCGTCCGCCCTCGATCCCCGCGCGCTCCGCGAGGTTCAGGATCCGCGTCTCCAGGTTCTTGTCCTTCATCGGCCCGAACCTGTTGAAGAGCGGCGCGATCCAGATCGGGCCGACGAGGAGGGCCAGGCAGATGAAGGGGATCGCGAGAAGGCCCGTGTAGAGCCACCAACGCTGGGGGCTCTTCTTGAGGAAGAAGAATGGGACCCAGCCGAAGAGGACATTGATCACGATGCCGACGCCGAGGCCCTTCAGGGCATCGCCGATCCACTTTCCGAAGGTCTGGTTCGACATTCCGTACGCGTGCTGCCGCACGAACTCCTCGTAGTAGGAGAGCGGGAAGTCGATGACGAAGCCCACGAGGGAGAACAGGATCAGATAGAGGGCGACGGTGAAGTACCAGCGGCGGCCGATGCCCTTGGCCAGTGTCCTTATCCGCGCCGAGAAGCCGGTGAAGAGGAAGACGCACGGGATCAGGAGGCCCCATGCGATGTCGATCAGCCAGAAGGCGATGCCGCTCCGGTAGTAGCGGAGTGCTTGCTCGGTCGGCTCGGGGACGGCCACCGGAGCCTCGGGCTGCGGCGAGGGGGCAATGAGAGGTGCTGTTTCGTCGTCGAGCGACACCGGCGATGGAGGCGAGGGACTCTGCGCCCACGCGCAGGGCACTGCCGCCAGAGCGACGAAAGCGAGC
>JBGPYB010000156.1:0-10685 GCA_041493035.1 Vicinamibacteria bacterium
CCCCCGAAGCGGCGAATCTGCAAGGCGTGAAGTGCTATGACTTGCTCGACCGACAGGTACGCCGTCACTTCGCGAGTTCGCGGAACGCCTCGGCGTAGCGCTCCGCGATCGCTTCGGCCAACCGCTCGAAACGCTTCGTGACCTTGCCCGCCTCGAAGTGGCGCACCCCCGGCCGAATGACGACGGCGCCCGTCTGTGGATGTACCGAGACGTCCACCGTCATGCCCTTTTCGAGCTTGAACTCCTGCACCACCTCGACGGGCAGCGTGACCGCCAGCGAGGCTCCGGCCTGGACCAGCTTGCGCTTCACATATGTATTAAGTACATATCAAGACCATCTGTCAAGCCCGGCTGACCGCCGGGCCCCTACGCGTGGACGCCGGGGGCTTCGTGGCCCGTGCGCTCCACGTACTCGACGTAGGAGCCAGGATACAGATGCGGTTCGGCGTCGGTGCCGGTCTCGCCGCCCAGCTCCAGGACGCGGGTGCTGAGGCCGCGCAGGAAGGTCCGGTCGTGGGAGACGAAGAGCATCGTCCCCTCGAAATCGCCGAGCGCCTCCACGAGCATCTCCTTGGTGGCCAGGTCGAGGTGGTTCGTGGGCTCGTCGAGGACGAGGAAGTTTGGCGGATTGAGCAGCATCCGCGCCATCGCCAGGCGTGTTTTCTCGCCGCCCGAGAGGGACCGGACCCTCTTCTCGACGTCGTCTCCCGAGAACTGAAAGGCCCCAAGGAGGCTACGCAAGGCCCCCACGCTCTCGTGAGGGAAGTCCTTCTGGACCTGTTCCCAGACGGTGAGCTCGGGATCCAGGAGGTCCAGCGCCTGCTGGGCGAAGTAGCCCATCTTCAGGCTCGCGCCCAGGCGCACCTCGCCCGTGTCGGGAGCGAGAACGCCCGCGACCATTCGCAACAGCGTGGTCTTGCCCGCGCCGTTCTTTCCCATGACGCACCAGCGCTCGCCGCGCCGGATCATCATGCTGAGGTTCTCGTGGACGACACGTCGGCCGTAGGCCTTCGTCACGCCCTCGAGGGTCGCGACCTCGTCCCCCGAGCGGGGCGGACGCCTGAAGTCGAAGCGGACGACCTGGCGCCGGCGCGGCAGCTCGATCTTCTCGATCTTGTCGAGGGCCTTGATCCGGCTCTGGACCTGGGCCGCCTTCGCGGCGTGGGCCGAGAAGCGCTCGATGAAGCGCTGCTCCTTGGCCAGCATCGCCTGTTGCCGCGCGTAGGCGGCCTCGCGGTTCGTCTCGCGGATGGCGCGCTCGCGCTCGTAGAAATCGTAGTTTCCGGAGTACGCCGTGATCTCGCCGCCGTCGATCTCGGCGATCCTGGTCACGATCCGGTTCATGAACTCGCGATCGTGCGACGTCATCAACAGTGCGCCCGGAAGGGACTTCAGAAAAGCCTCGAGCCAGAGGATCGACTCGAGATCGAGATGGTTGGTGGGCTCGTCCATGAGCAGGACGTCGGGGCGCCCCAGCAGCACGCGGGCCATCGCCACCCGCATCTTCCACCCCCCCGAAAGGGCTCCGACGTCGCCGTCGATCCGCTCGTCGTCGAACCCCAAGCCGTGGAGGACCTCGCGGGCCTGGGACTCGAGGGCGTAGCCGCCGAGGTGGTCGTACTCCTCCTGGACCTCGCCGAAGCGGGCGAGGACCCTGTCCATCTCGTCGGCCCGCTCCGGATCCGACATCGCGTGCTGAAGCTCCTCGAGCTCGTGGTGGAGCGCGCCTGCGCGACCGCTTCCCGCGATCGCCTCGTCCAGGACCGAGCGGCCGGCCATCTCTTCCACGTCCTGGCGGAAGTAGCCGATGGTGAGCTTCTTCGGGACCGACACCTCCCCTTCGTCAGCAGTCTCTTCTCCTACGATCATCCGAAAGAGGGTCGTCTTGCCGGCGCCGTTCGGGCCCACGAGGCCGACCTTCTCCCCGGGATTCAGCTGGAAGGACGCGTCGACGAAGAGAACCTGCCGGCCGTATTGCTTGCTGATGCGCGAGAAGGAGATCAACCTACCGCCCTTTCGTCCACGTCCACTCCTCGCCCACGGTCTTTCCACCCTGAGGGCCTTCGATGCGGGCGTGAAGCGCTCCGGCGCCGTCGAGCCAGTAGAGGATGCGCTGGGGGAAATCGTGTTCCTTGTTCTCGAACACGACTCGCTTGTCCCCTAGTTCGATCGCGTGGAAAGGCGTCGGGGGCTTCGAGCGAGGCGAGGCGAAGTAGGTCGCGCCGTCGGCGGTGGTGTCGATGCGGAAGAACTCGAAGGAGATCATCTTTCCCTCCTTCACGTCCCGATGCATTCCGAGGAGGGCGCCCCCTCTCGGAGCGGTCCAGATCTCCTCCATGGCGATGCCATCCGCCGTGCCGGTCCAATAGCCTTCCATCCAGGTGAGACGCGATGGATCGGCGGGCGGCGTCTCAGGACGTGCGAGGATGGGGAGGGCCAAGACCCAAGCGAAGGCGCTCACGACAATTCGTCTGCTCATTTTTTCCATCGCTTTCACTCTGCGGCCGTCGACCCCGAGGGGTCACGGGTGTAAGGATAGGACACAGGAGGGTCCTTCGCCATGCGCCACGTTCGGACGTTGACCTTCGCCATCGTGCTGTCCGCGTGCCTCGTCGCGGCCGCGAGTCTCGGGGCCCAAGGGGTCCCCGCGCGCTGGGACGAACTGACGGCGAGCGACTGGCCGGAGGCGCAGGAGAGGGCCGCGCACACCTGCATCCTCCCCATCGGAATCCTGGAGAAGCACGGCCCCCACGCGCCTATCGGCTCCGATCTCATCCACGCCCGGGAGTGGGCGGCGCGGGTCACGAAGCAGGAGTATGCGGTCGTCTTTCCCGATTACTTTTACGGGCAGATTTACGAGGCCAGACATCAGCCCGGCACGTTCGCCCTGCCCTCGCGCGTGGTCTGGGACCTTCTGGACGCCACCTGCGACGAGATCGGACGTAACGGCTTCACGAAGATCCTGATCGTCAACGGCCACGGCGGCAATCCGAATCTCCTCCGCTATTTCGTCCAGGCCCAGCTCGAGCGCCGCCGGGACTACGTCGTTTACTTCTACGATCCGGCGCCGGATCCGGCCCTCGACGCAAAGGTGAGCCAGTTGCGGCGCTCGGATCCCGCGGGCGACATGCACGCCGGCGAGAGGGAGACCTCCACCCTTCTGTACCTGAAACCGGACCTCGTGGAGCAGGACCGCGCGACGATGGAGTCGGGCGCGAACCAGAAGCGCTGGTCCATCCCGGACGTCTACACGGCCATATGGTGGTACGCGGGTTTCCCCAACCACTACGCGGGAGAGGCGGACAAGGCGACGCGAGAGTTGGGCGAGCTTCTGACCGAGCACCGGATCGAGTCCCTGGCGCGAGCGCTGCGTGCGATCAAGGCAGACACACAGGCTTTGGCGCTCCAGAAGGAGTTCTTCGACCGCGTCGGCAAGGAGCCCCTGGCTAAATAGCACGCTCGCACTGGGGGATCCGGTCGAGGCATCCCCGGACGCGGCCTCGACGGCCAAGCTGCGACGATGCCAGCACTTAGGCTCGGGGGAAACGTTCCAGGACGGTCGAAACTTCGCAGCCGGTCGCGCTCCTTTTTCGTCGAGTTCGACCCTGTCCGCACAATTCTCGCCGATTTCTTGCGCGATTCTGCCTCGGTTTTGCGCGTGTCTTTATAGGGGATGGTTCCGAAACGGCCTACTGAGACGGGGTCCCGCGGAGGTCCTGCCCTGTACCTCTCTAGAGAACGAGGTTGCCATGAACCGAGTCTTGAGTACCTGTCTGGCTCTCGTCGCCGTCGTCGCGTGTTCACGCAACGCCGCGGCCGAGGACCCGTTCGGCGTCGGCAATGGCCACGACGGTCCGTTTGTGGTGCCCGCCGGCACGACCGCCTCCGTCAACGTCTACACGACCCTCTCGGCAGACGTAATCGCGGGGACCAGCCTCTCTGTGCGCGTCGCCGATGCCACAGGCTTCCAGGCCGGCGATCTAATCCTGTTGTGGCAACCAGCCACCTATGTCCCCGCGCCCCCTTCAGGCGATTCGACGCCGATCGACCTGTCTCTGTCCCGAACCGGCCGATGGGAACTGGCAAGGGTCTCGGCTGCCCTCACAGGGATACTGGATCTCACGTCAACGGATACTTCAGTGACGCCGCTTCAGCAGGGCTTCGCGGCCGGCTTCACGCAGATCGTGAGGATTCCCGAGTTCACTACCGTCGACGTTGAGAACCAAGCGAGGCTTGTGCCCGCTCAGCCATGGGACGGTTCCAAAGGTGGCCTCGTGGCCTTCCTCGCGACAGGCCCGGTGACAGTCCTGGGCAAGATTTCGGCGGACGGATCGGGGTTCCGGGGTGGTCTGGTTTTCCAGCCTGACACGTCGGGTGCCACTCGCTGTCGAAGTTTGACGAACCAATGCCCCAGGGCGCAGCCAAGGGCGAGGGGATAGCGGACTTCGGAAGAGGCGGTCCTGGCAACGTCGCCAACGGCGGCGGCGGTGGGGGACATGGTGGCCGCGGTGGCGACGGCGGCACGGGTCTGAACGCTCTGTTCGGTGGATATGGCGGCGCGGCGCTGGTGTACTCCTTGGCCGATCACCTGACCTTCGGAGCAGGGGGTGGGGCGGGGCACAACACCACCGAGATCCCGCCCAGCGGCGGGAGCGGTGGAGTGGGCGGGGGCACGGTGTTCATTCGCGCGGCCTCGCTCATGGGAACGGGAACGATCACGGCGAACGGTGTCGGGGCTCCGTCGCTTCGGGGAGGGGGCGGCGCCGGTGGCAGCGTGTACGTGCGCCTGGCCGGCAGCACTACGATCTGTAGCGGCCTTCGGGCGCGCGGCGGCGGCGGCGGTGGCTCGCCAAGCGCCAACGTCGGCACCGGCGGCGGCGGCGGTGGCGGGCATATCCTCATTCAAACGACATCCGCCTGCGAAACCGCAGACGTGACCGGCGGCGTGGCCGGAGCTGGCGGGACGCAGACCGCGTCGGACGGGTCCAGCGGCGTGATGGAGACCATCGACATCGGCAGGCCTCCTGTTGCGAACGCCGGCGCGGATCAGACGCTCGCCGGTTGCCAGGGTTGCTACATAGGCGTAGTCCTCGATGGCTCGGGCTCGACCGCCCCTGACGGCGGCGCACTGGAGTACGTGTGGGCGGAAGGCGCCACAGTCCTGGCGACGAGCGCCGATCCGATCGAGATGGCGAACGTGGTCCTCCGCTTCGGGACGCACTCCATTCAGCTGACGGTGACCGGTGCCGACGGCAAGAGCGCGAGCGACACCGTCGCCGTGAACATAGTCGACCTATCCAGCCTGGGAGGCGCGGTCGGCCCCGCGGGTCCCACAGGCCCGCCGGGACCGCAGGGTCCAGCCGGGGCACAGGGTGCACCGGGGCCCCGAAGCGAGGCGGGGTCAACTGGCCCATCGGGTCCGACCGGCGCCTCTGGACCACAAGGCGATCGAGGATCGCCAGGTCCGGCAGGACCCGCTGGCGCGACGGGCGCAACCGGCCCGCAGGGCCCGGCTGGTCCGCAGGGCCCTGCCGGACCTACGGGGATGTCGGACCTTCCCCCGGGGACAGTAATCTTCATCATCCAAGGCGCCCATGCTCCAGCAGGATGGACCTGTCTTGGACGGGGGCTCGTCGTCGTGCAGCCAATCGGCGGTGGAAAGCCCGTCGTACAGGTGGATGTCTATCGCAAGAACTAACGCCCGATTCGCATTCTTGGCGCGATTCTGAGCCTCGATGACGATAGACCGGTCCTCGACGATTCGGTCGGACGGACCCACTGAGCCCGAGACCCATTTGAAATAATAGAACGATCATTCTATTATAGCTCCGTGGGAAAGGGAGAGCAGACCCGCCAGGCGATCCTCGACCGAGCCGTCGGCCTTGCGAGCGCGGTGGGCCTCGAGGGGATCACGATCGGCCGGCTCGCCGGCGAGCTGGATCTCTCGAAGAGCGGTCTCTTCGCCCACTTCCAATCCAAGCAGAGCCTTCAGATCCAGATCCTGGAAGCCGCCGCCTCGCGCTTCGTGGAGGTGGTGGTGAAGCCAGCCCTCGCGGCGCCCCGAGGGGAGCCGCGGGTGCGCGCTCTCTTCGAGCGCTGGCTGGCGTGGCCCAAGGCCGTCCCGCAGCCAGGGGGCTGCCTCTTCGTGGCGGCATCCGTCGAGCTGGACGATCGGCCCGGCCCCGCCCGCGATCTCCTCGTCAAGCTCCAGAGAGACTGGCTCGACGTTCTCGCCGGCGCCGTGCGGACGGCGATCGCCGAGGGACACTTCCGCAGGTCTACAGACCCGGAGCAGTTCGCCTTCGACATCTACGGCACGATGCTCATGTGTCACCACGTGTCGCGCCTCCTCCGCGATCCGAAGGGTGTGTCGCGCGCTCGCCGCGCGTTCGAGAGCCTCCTGGCCGCCGCTCGGGCGGCCTGAAAACCCATGGAGCCACCGGAGGATTCCGCGATGCCTCGGCGCAGCAATAGAACGATCGTTCGTACGTCTCCTCGTGTGGCGGCTCTACGGTGGAGCCTCCGAGCCCTCGACCAAGCCTCTCCTTCGTTGGCAGCGCGTCTTGGGGAGCACCTGTTCCTCACGCCGCCCCGTCATCGGGCGCCCCGTCACGAAAGGAAGGCGCTCCAAGGGGGCCGCGCGTTCGATGTCGCGATCGCGAGCGGTCGCCTCCGAGGCTGGCGCTTCGGCCGCGACCCCAGGGTCCTCTTCGTCCATGGATGGGGCGGCCGCGGCAGCCAGCTCCTCCCCTTGGCCGAGCCCCTTCTCAAAGCCGGCCTATCGTTCGCGACCTTCGACGCTCCCGCCCACGGCGTCTCAACGGGTCGCACGACCTCGGTGCCGGGCTTCGCCGACTCCGTGACAGCCATCGCAACTCGGCTCGGGAGCGTCCGTGCCGTCGTAGCCCACTCGATGGGAGGCGCGGCGACCGCCATGGCGGTGCGGAACGGCCTCCGCCTGGATGCAGCAGTCTTCATCGGCATGCCGCGAAATCCGGGGCGCTTCTTCGGCGACTTCGTCACGGCCCTCGCTCTTCGGCCATCGTTGGCCTCCGCGGTGAAAGCGCGCGTCGAGGGTCGCGTCGGCCTCCGAATGGACGACCTCGACATTCAGCACCTCATCCCCGAGACCTCCGTGCCGCTCCTCGTCGTCCATGACAAGGAAGACAAAGAAGTCGCGTGGGAGAACGGAGAGGCGATCGCCCGGCACTGGCCGGACGCCCGGCTTTTGACCACGAGCGGACTGGGTCATCGGCGTGTCCTTCGCGACCGGGGAGTGGCGGAGCAAGTCGGCGCGTTTCTCCTCGCGCGCCTGGGATCTGGCGAGATGGGCTGCACCTCTCCCGGCTGTGACCGACGAGTGGTGGACTGCTCCGGCGGAGATGGGGGCCTCTGTGCGTCGTGCGCGCTGGAGGCTCAGCTCTTCACGCCGGCCCTGCGCTCCCTGGGCGCGGCGTGAGCTCGATGCCAGCCTCCCGCGCGGCGGCCGGGGACAGCCGGCGCAGGGCCTCGAGGACCTGGTCCACGTCGCTCTCCGTCGAGAGGTAGTTGACGATGCCGGCGCGCAGGTAGGTGCTTCCCCGAAGGCGCGTCGTCGACACCCACCCCTCCCCCGAGACTTCGAGCGCCCGCTGGAGGCGGTCCTGATAGCGGTCGAGGGTCTTGGGATCGAGGGTCGATGCGGCCGCGCGTCCCCCCGGCAGATGGCGGAAGCAGACCACCGACAACTCGGGCGTTTCAGGGATGGCCTCGAGGTCGTCGGCCTCACGACAGCGGCGGGCAAGGTAGACGGCGAGGTCGTCGTTGGCCTCCACCAGGCGGCCCAGCCCCTCGGTGCCGAGATGCTTCCAGCTCAGCCAGAGCTTGAGGCCGCGGAACCGCCTCGTCCCCTCTATGGAGTACTCGTACCAGTTGAACGGCTCCGTCTCGGGCAGGCTCGAGCGGTAGTACTCCGGCGCCGTGTGGAACGTCGCGGGGAGGTCTTCCCGCCGCTTCACCAGGAGACCGCCGATGTCGTAGGACTGGAAGAACCACTTGTGGGGATCGATCGTCACGGAGTCGGCGCAGTCGAGGTCCGCGACCCGCGAGGCGTCGCGCTTCGACAGGCGCGCTCCGCCGCCATAGGCGGCGTCTACGTGGAACCAGAGTCCCTCTCGTCTGGCGAGCGCCCCCAATTCGCCGACGAGGTCCACCGAGCCCGTATTGGTGGAGCCCGCGACGGCGGCGATGGCCAGCGGACGCAGCCCCGCCGCTCGGTCCGCGGCGATGGCCTCGGCGACGGGCCCGGCGTGGAGGCGGAACCGATCGTCGGACGGAATGACGCGCAGGCTCTCCCCCGGAAAGCCCAGGAGGTTGAGGGCTCGCCCGATGGAGAAGTGAGCCTGGTCCGAAGCGTAGATGCGGACACCCTCGAGGTCGGAGCCGCGAGGCAGAGCGCCCCCTCCGAGTAGTTTTCGTAGGTGGACGTCGCGGGCGACAGCGAGGGCCATGATGTTGGCCATGACGCCCCCCGAGGTCAGGGCGCCTCCGCTCCCGGGGCCGTAGCCGACGAGATCGCGAAGCCACGCGATCACCTCTTCCTCGACCAAGGCACTCGAGGGTCCGGCGTGCCAGACGTCGACCCCCTGGTTCAGCCATTGAGCGAGCATCTCGCCGACGATGGACATGACGAGCCCGGGCGGCGTGAAGTAGCTGAACGAACGCGGATGCGCCGCGTTGTACTGAAAGGGCGCAAGCCGGCGGCGAAACTCCTCGAGGATCTCCGCCGATGCCCTGGGCACGTTGGGAGCGGGTGCGGGCTGACCACTGGTGCCGAAGAGACGCTGCCGAAGCTCGAGGTAGGAATCGGAGCCCACGGGTCGACGCATCGCCTCCGCGTAGAGATAGTGGAGGGCCTCGGCCCACGCGGCTTCGCCCAGCGCCTCGAGGGCGGGCCGGGAACGAGCCTCGTCGTGGTAGCCGATCAGCTCCGGCTCGGGGTGCCAGGCAAAGCGATCCGGCGATTCGCGATTCCGCATGGTTCGCAATCCTAACCCGGGAGGGCCGCTTGCGATCTAGGTTCGCCTGCGGGCCAGCATCACTCCGTCCCCAACGGTCAGGAGGCACGCTTCGACGCGAGCGTCATCGCGGATCTTGACGTTCAGGGCACGGAGAGCGTCCGTATCGGCATCGTGAGCTTCGGGATCGGCGACCGCCCCGGACCAGAGGACATTGTCGATCGCGATCACACCTCCAGGCCGGACGAGCTGGAGGCAGGCTTCGTAATAGCCGTCGTAGGCAGGCTTGTCGGCGTCGATGAAGGCAAAGTCGAAGGATGACGCGGCGCCCTGGTCGAGCAGTGCCGCGAGGGTATCCCCCGCCGGCCCGAGGCGGAGATCGATCCTGGAAGACAGACCCGCCTCCTCCCAGTAGCGGCGCGCGACGCGCGTCCACTCGTCGCTGACGTCGCACGCCACGAGAAGGCCGTCCGCCGGCAGAGCCGACGCCACCGCGAGGGCACTGTAGCCGGTGAAGGTGCCGATCTCGAGGGCGCGACGGGCGCCGGTGAGCCTGACCAACATCGCGAAGAAAGCCCCCTGATCCGCGCCGATCTGCATCCCCCCGTTCGGGAGCTGGGCGGTCTCGGCGCGCAAGCGGCGCTGGAGCGGGGTCTCACGAGCGATGACCTCGCTCGTGTAACGTTCGACGGCTTGGGGCATCAAGGATCGCTTGGGCACAATCTTCTCCGCGGGGCTTCACGTCAACGGCAAACGTGCTAGTATTCCGCCACTCGAGCGCCGCACAAGTCAAGACGGCTTTCTGACGATCTGACGCGAAGGGGAAGAGTTCTCTCCGCGATATCCCGGGCCGAAGCTGGCCATATTGAGGGCCCGTCGTTCCGGCGTCCGTCCCGCCAGGAGGTCACCTGCGCCGTCTTCGCGTCAGTGTTCTAGATCTCGTCGAGAATCACCCCACGGACAACCTGTGGAACCGTGTCATGCAGCCCAACTTCGCGAGCATCATGCCGCAGGTCATCGGCGTCTGGTGCGAAGAAGCGGGCCACGACGTGACTTTCGTCTGCTACACCGGCCTTGAGGACCTGTCGAAGGAGCTCCCTCCCGACACCGACATCTTGTTCATCACGGCGTTCACCAACGCCGCCCTGGCGGCCGCGGCCATCAGCAACCAATACCGGAAGCGAGGAACGGTCACAGTCCTGGGCGGCCCTCATGCCCGCTGCTATCCCCAGGACGCGGCCCAGTACTTCGACTACGTCCTGGGATTCACCGACAAGGCTCTCGTCCAGGAAGTGCTTCGGGACTGCGCCCCGCATCGGCCCATGGGCCTGCAGCTCTCGGCAAAGAGGCACCCGGCGCAGCTCCCGGGAGTCCGGGAGCGGTGGAAGTTCATCGCGCCCACGATCGCCAAGGCGCCAGCCCTCAAGATCGTGCCGATGATCGGCAGCCTGGGATGCCCGTACACGTGCAGCTTCTGCATCGACTCGGAAGTGGACTACCAGCCGCTCTGCAACGACCAGATCCAGGAGGACCTGCGCTTCCTCCTCCAGACGCTCAAGCGGCCGCGGGTCGGCTGGCACGACCCCAACTTCGGCGTGCGCTTTGGCGAGACGATGGCTGCCATCGACGAGGCCGTGCCGCCGGGGCGCATCGACTTCATCGCCGAGAGCAGCTTGTCGATCCTCTCCG
>JBGPYB010000131.1:0-13142 GCA_041493035.1 Vicinamibacteria bacterium
ACGGCGAGCCGTAAAGGTCTTCGAACTCGATCGCTGGTTTCCAACTCTTCTTTCATGTATGACCGCTCGCCCACTTCGCCCATGACCCGAGCCCTCATCAGCGTGACCTTACTTGGCTAGGTGCGAAGGTAGGGCTAGGCCGCTGCCAAAGCGCGCGTGAGGGCGGCAGCCAGCGCGAGGGGCAACATCGGCTTCAGCTCGGCCCAGGCGTGCCTCACGTCCTCGAGGGTGTCGATGTCGGTGAGTTGCTCCAGGAGCCGCACCGATAGACCGAGCGCCTGCGCCTTGGCCAGGGTCCCGGGAAGGACTTGGGGCGAGCTCCACGCGGTCTCGGCGAACAGCTCGGGCCGAGGACGATCGAGAGCCAGCAGATAGTACCCACCGTCGTGGGAGGGGCCGAGGACCACGTCGTGCTGGTCGAGGTCTCGTAGCGCTTCGAGCACGAGCGCCCGCGACACCCACGGGACGTCGGTGCCGATGATGGCGGCGCGCCTCGCGCCTCGTCGGAAAGCCTCCTCGAAGGCTGCCGCCATCTTGGCGCCCAGATCGACCCCTTGCTGCGGCAAAAGCGTCTCACCAGGAAACCAGGAGGCGATTCCAGCTTCGGCCTCAGCCGGCGCAAAGAAGAACAGTCGCTCGTAGTCACCGGGCTCGGGCCGCGTTCGTCGGACCTCCTCTTCTGCGAGAACGCGATAGAGATCGGCGGCGCCTTCGGGACCGAGCGCCGGAATGAGGCGCGTCTTGACGCTCCCCGAGCGCGCCGCCTTCACGAAGACGATGAGGACGTCGCCGCTCATGCCGTCGCGGGGCGACGCCGCCACCACTGCGCGAGCGCCAGAGCGGCGCAGGGCCCGTACTCAGCCGCGCGCACACCCCACCCCACCTGCCACGGACCTCCGAGCAGCCAGCCCGGGTAGACGAGATAGGCGAGCACCGTCGTCCCGGTGAAGAGAAGGACCGCTGGAGCGTCGCAGAGCACCAGGAAGGGCAGGAAGGTGAGGGCGTACCAGGGGAGGACGTTGGGGGCCAGCAGGAGCCACGCGACGACGACGACCATGCCAGCCGTTGCCGGCTCGACAGGAGCGAAGCCAATCGCCAGGGCCACGACGAGAACGGCCACGCCGGCCACCGCTGTCGCCACGGCATGACTGCCGAGGAGAGCCGCCAGGGGCGCGAACAACGTCTCGTTGAACCGCCAGTAGCGGCCGTAGCTCCCCAGGCTTCGCCAGAGCCCTTGCCGAGCACCCGCATACGGCACGACCAGCGCCATCGCGAGGAGCCCCGCAGCGATGACGTGCACGACGCGATACCGCCGCCACCAGCTCGCGGCGATCAGGCCGGGAACGAGCTTCGCCTGGAACGCGAGCGCCGACGCCAGAGCCGAGAGCAGCGGATGTCCGGCGTCGAGCGCCAGGAGGGCAAGCGCCACGAGCAGAAGACCGAGGGCCTCGTTGTGGCCGCTCCCCGCGATTTCGACCAGCGCCAGCGGGCTCCAGGCCGCGACGAGAAGACGTTCGCGCGGCAACCCGCGCAGGGCCAGAAGACGGGCGAGGACCGCGAGCATCCCCAACTCACACGCCACCACGAAAGCCTTCATGGCCGTGACCGAGTCATGGACGGCGACGACGCCGCGGGCCGCGAGTTGCCAGAGAGGCGGGTAGATGGCGGTGTAGTCCTTGTGATTGACCCGCTCCCAGACGGCGTCGCGGAGCCCTTCCCACCTCGACCCTTCCGCCCGATCGGCCCACTTGTAAGGGTTACCGTCGTGGAGCTGAATGCGCCCTTCCCAGACGTATCGATAGACGTCGTCGCTCAGAAGCGGGGGCGCCACGACGAGGGCGACGCGCCACAGAACAGCGAGCGCCAGCGCGATCTTGAAGTCGCGGGAAGAGATTCCGTTCGACGCGTGGATCGCGAGGAGATAGGCGGCGAAAGCGGGGCCGAAGGTGATCAGGAACGTGGGGACGCGGCTGGTCTCGTTCCCCTGGAGCGTCCAGAAAGCGACGCAGCCACTCAGGACTCCCCCGGCGAGGGCCAGGGCCGCCCTCATGGGCGTCATCCGGCCCGGCTGAAGGCGTGGCGCGCGATGGTGCCGAGGATCTTGGCGCCGGCGCGGACGGTCCCCGACACGGTGCCGCTCACCTTGCTCTGGCCTATCCGGGGCCGGTAGTCCACGGCCACCTCCCGTACCCGAAGCCCGCGGCGCGCGGCCTTCACCTGCATCTCGACGGTCCAGCCGAAGTTGCGGTCCCGCATCCCGAGGGCGCGCAGCGCGGTCGCCGTGATCGCGCGGAAGGGGCCGAGGTCCGTGGCGCGAGTGCCGATGAGGAGGTTCATGAGGCCCACGCAGAGGCGCGTGCCGAGAACAGCGTGGAGCGGATGAGCGCCACGGGCGCGCTGGCCTAGGTTCCGCGAGCCGACGACGAAGTCGGCCTCGCCGGCCAGGATGGGCGCCAGGACGTCGACGAGCTGCTCCGGATAGTCGCTGTAGTCCGCGTCGAGAAAGGCGATCACCTCGGCGTCGGGGACCGCCGCTACCCCCGTGAGGCAGGCCTGTCCGTATCCTCGCCGCGGCTCGACGACGACGCGCGCACCCGCCGCGCGAGCCACTTCGGCGGTGCGATCCCGCGAGCCGTTGTCGACGACGACAATCTCCGAGACGACCGGTGGGATCTCCCGGATGACGAGGCCGATGGCTTCTTCCTCGTCGAGAGCCGGGATGACGACGGCGATGCGCGGCACTCCGTCGATGTTAGCGGCGCGCCGGGGCGCTCCGCAACCAGGGTTCGCCGGAGGCCGCGTGCTAGAATCACCGCGTTCATGCGAAGCCTGCTTTCGTCTCTTCTGCTCTCGCTGTTCCTCGCGCACAGCTCCATGGCCCAGGACGCCGCACCGGCCTACCAGAACTCCTCCTCGAGCAACTTCCACTTCCGGCTCGACGGTCTTTTCCGGCAGGAGTGGACCAAGGACATCTGGGTCTCCGACACCGTGCGGCGCGACGATGACCGCCAACGCGGCCAACTGAGGCCCCGCGTCGAGTTCGGGGGGCAGACTTTCGTGCTGGGAGTCGGCGGGGACTTCAACTACAGCAGCGACAAGAACGTGGATCCGAAGCCGGCCCTCCTGCGGGACAACTACAATTCCCGCGACGCGCGCCTCGATCTGGCCTTCGCGAAGATCGAGCCCGTGCGCTGGCTGCGGATCGACGGCGGCCGGTTCGAGATGCCTGTCGGCCTCACCGAGATGATCTGGGACAGGGATCTACGGCCTCAAGGCGCCGCGCTCACTTTCCAACGCAAGGACGACAGCGGCATCTCACGCTTCGGCGTCACCGGCCTCTGGGCCCGCGGCAGCCACGTCTTCGATGACAACAAGGTCGATATGTTCATCGTCTCGGGTCAGGCCACCTTCACCGGGCCTGTCGACTCGCGGTTTCAGATCGTGGCTTCCTATCTGGACTTCCAGAAGATCCAGAACCTCGAGAGGATGATCCGGCGGCAGAACACGCGGGTGAGCGGTCAGTTGGTAAACGACTACCGCGTCTTCGACGCCGTGGGGCGCTTGAGCCAGGGAGGCAACCTCCCCGTGCAGCTCGTGGCCGACATCTCCTGGAACACGGCGGTCGACGAAAACAAGCGCGGCGTCTGGCTGGCCGCGGCCCTCGGGTCGCTGAAGACCTCACGTCTCCGAGCGGAATACACGTACGCGACCGTCGACAAAGACGCGACACTCGGCGCCTACGCCACCGACGACTTCTTCTGGACCACCGGCTGGAAGGGGCACCGGGGAGAGATCGCGACAAAGGTGGGCGACAAGACGTCGCTCCACCTCATCGGCCAACTCCAACGCTTCAAGGACAGCCCCAACGAAGACGAGCAATCGCACTGGGACAAGCGCTATCGCTTGGAGCTGCGAGTCAGGTACTAGAGCGCCTGTTTCTGTACAAGCTGCGAGCGAAGCGGAATTCACTTCCGCGTAGCGAGCGGGGTTTTCAAAGGGGGCGGCGCAGCCCCCCTTTGCTCAACCAGGAGCTGCGAGTCAGGTACTAGCAGCTACGTCGTCGGCCGCAGGCTGCGGGCGCCGGAGGCGGGCGCCGGCTCAGCCCTCCGGGCAGGCGCGAGAGCATCCAGCAGCTCGTACGGAAGCCTCGCGTTCACGAGCACTCGGCTATCCTCCGTCGAGACGCTGACGGCGGAGCTGAGTTGCGCCAGCTCGGGTTTCTGACTCGCTTGCAGCGACGCGAGCCCCACGAGGCCGCGGACGATGTCCGCGAGGTTCTTGGCAGCGGCCGCATCGAGGGCGTCGCCGGTCACCGTCAGGGCCAGCACCGGGTCCAGGTCCCCGTTGACCACGAGGCTCTTGAGAGCCGGCAGGGTGATCGATGACGAGCCTCCCCCGCCGGGCATCGTCTTCGGCAAGCTTTGGAGGAGCGTCTGGTCACCGACCATCCAGAACGTCGATCCGGGTTTCACACGCGCCAGGAGGTCGGTCATCGCGGCGTTTGGCGATCCAGGCGCTCCCGAGTGGCGTGAGATCACGCCAAGGACGGCCCGCTCTGCACCGAGCAGGATCGACCGATCGTCGAGAAAGGCCATCGCGCCGGGACTCCGGGATCCCTCACGGAAGACGTAGACCGTGATCCCTTCATGGTCCTTCCACGTGACGTCCTTCCTTTCGGTCTCGATCGCGCGAGCGATGCGAGCGCGATCGAAGCGGCCGAGGACGAGGGCGACGCCCCGGCCGTCTCCCGGCACGCCACCGGCGTAAAAGATCTGGTCGAGATCGCGTTCGGGATCGAGCCCCGTCTTGGCCTCGAGCTCGCCAAAGGCCTCGGGGCGGGCGGAGGCGTCGCGCTTGAACCGCTTGTGAAAGGCGCTCCCGGCGAAGCGCTGGACGTCCAGGCCCATGACGAAGCGGGCGTCGGCGAGGAGCGGCAGGGCTTCGGGCGGCAACGGCCCGACCGCGGCTCGCGCGGGCTCAATCACCCGCACGCCGAGGGCAGCCGAGATTCCGGCGGCAACGACGACCAACGACATAATCACGACCAGCCGACTACGGCTCATGTACGCCTCCACCGGAAAAGTGTACGCCCTCTAAGACTCTAGTACGTACTCACGGGTGGAAAAGATCCAGAGGGCCGCCGCCAGGAAGGCCACGGCCGAGAGGCCGAGAACGGCGAGGCAGAGGGGGGCCGGCAGAATCTCGACGGGCATCCCGAAGATCCCCTCGTCGGCGACCCTGTGGCGGATGAGCGACCGCAGGTAGGCGGTCAGCGTGAGGCGCGGCGCGTAGCCGGGCAGGTTGGCTGTGAGCTCCCAGACGAAGAGGAAGAGGAGCCCAGGGATGACGGGCCGGCGGAGGACCACGCCCAGGAGCGTGAAGAGAGCGCCATAAGCGACCAACGTCAGCGCCACGACGCCGACGTCCCGCAGGAGATCCCCCACCCGAGGTCCTATCCCCTCGGAGCCCGGCGCCGTGGCCAGTATGAAGAAAGTCAGGACCGTGGCCGGAAGGGACAGCGCCACTGTCGTCGCCAGATACGCGCCGAACTTCCCGGCGAGGATCGAGGCGCGAGGGATGGGGCGGGTCAGGAGGTAGGTGATCGTCCTCCCTTCCACCTCGTCGGCAACGAGGGACGTCGCGTAGAAGAGCGCGGCCAGGGGGACGACGTTGCGGATCGAATAGAGCGCTACGATCTGACCGTAGAGATCGTCCGCGGAGATCGGCGGCGCTCCTGTGGACGCCGTCACGACGCGATAGAGCAGGGCAAAAACGGCCGGGAGGCCGAGGAGGACAGCCATGAGCAGGCTCCGGCGGCTCCAGATCATCCCTTCCAGCGCGAGATCGAAGATGCGCCGGGCGGCATCGAAAAAAGGGAGCGGCCGCTCCGTGTTGCGCGGGATCATCGGGGCACCAGATAGCGGAACACTGACTCCAGGTCCTCGTCCGGGGAGAACATCTCGGTGACACCGGTGTCGACGGCGACTTCGTGGAGGGCGGCGTAGAAGTCGTCCGGACGCGAGGTTTGGACCGTCACCCACTCCCCCTCGGCGCCAAAAGTCAGCGACAGCACGCTCGGAAGCGACACCACGGCGCTGCCGAGGCGACGCGGGTCGCGCGCGCGGAGAGCGACGGTGTGGGGATGTTCGTCCATGAGGTCACGGATCTCACGGACGTCCCCCTCGGCCAAGATGCGGCCGTTGTGGATCAGGAGGACGCGGCGCGTCATCGCCTCGACCTCGTGGAGGATATGGCTCGAGACGACCACTGTCTTTCCTTCGCGACCGAGGCGCTTGACGAGGTCCACCACCCGGCGGCGGCTGACGGGGTCCATCCCGCTCACTGGCTCGTCGAGAAGCAGCACTTCGGGGTCGTGAGCGAGCGCTTGCGCCAGCTTCACCCGTTGGCGCATTCCCTTGCTGTAGCCACCGATCTTCCGGTCTCGCGCGGCGGCGAGGTCCACCAGTTCCAGGGCCAATTCGGCGCGCCGACGGCACTCGGCATCGTCGAAACCGGTGAGCCGGAGAAGCGACACGAGGAACTGGAGCCCCGTGAGGCCTTCCCAAAAAGCATCCGCCTCGGCGCAGAGACCCACGCGGTGGAAGACCTCGGGCGACGTGGCGGCTGGACGGCCGAGGATCCGGACCTCTCCCTGGCTGGGGGACAACTGCCCCGAGGCCAGCTTCAGGAACGTGGACTTCCCCGCGCCGTTCGGTCCGAGGAGGCCGGTGATTCCGGGCGCCACGGTCACGGTGACGTCGTTGAGGGCGATGACAGGTCCGTACCAACGCGAGGCTCGGACGAACTCGAGGGGTGCCGTGCTCATGCCACGATCTCCACGGCGCGGACACGCGAGCGCAGGACTGCGAGGCAGACGAGCACGACGGCGGCGAGGACGAGGACCGGATAGAGCGTCGGCACGCTCGCGATGCGATCGGTGATGCCGAAGAGGCGGTTCCCCACCACCCGCAGATCGTTCTGGAGCGAGAGAATGTGGGCCTCGGGTCGCCTCGTCATCGCCCCAAGAACACCCCGCGCCACCTCGAGCCCCACGAACAACAAGGCGAAGCCGAGGCCGGCGACGCGGGCGCTGCGAGAGAGCGACGACACCGCGAGAGCCACCAGGCTCACCACGGTCGCGATGAGCAGGCCGTGGAGAACGATAGCGGGCCCGATCCAGGCCCTGTCCCAGCGCATGTACTCGCCGGGAGCCACGGCGGTTCCGATCCCGTAGAGGGCGAGCGCCGGCGCCAAGGTGACGCCCAGGTTGAGGGCGAGAAGCACCCCCAGCTTCCCGAGGACGTAGTCTCTTCGGGTCAGGGGCCGGGAGAGGTAGACGAGGATCGCCCCGGTCCGGAGGTCGTTGGCGATGAGCCCCGCGCCACCGAAGACCGACAGCAGAAGCGTAATGAAGATCTGCTGATTCAGGTACTCGCCGAACAGACGCCCGTCCACTGGAAGGATTCGCCCCGCTTCGGGGAAGCGGGTCACGACATAGATCTGTACGGCCCTCATGATGAATGGCAGCAGCGAAACCCCGATGAGGACCAGAAAGGCGCGCCGCTGCAAGATGAGGCGCAGCGCCTCGCGAGTGATGGGCCAGAAGCGGGCTTTCCGGAGAGCGGCGCGGGCGTCGTGCCTCCGGTACGACTGCTCGTAGATCGGCATTAAGTGGACGCTCTCCCTCTCCCCTCGGGGGAGAGGGTCGGGGTGAGGGGCGCTGGGGTGAGGGGCGTCGGAGTGAGGGGAGCCCCTTCCCCGAGGGCCTTCAAGAAGACGTCTTCGAGGCTCTCCGCGCCCGGGCGCAAATAGCGGAGCTGGACGCCGCAGCTTCGGGCGAGCCGGAACAGCGTCTCGGGGCCTTGCCCGTCGGGCAGGAAGACGCGGTACGCGTCCTCTCCCTCCCGCCAATCACCCCCCTCGTCCTTGATGTCGGTCAGGAACGCCGCGACGTCTCCCTTGAGGCGCACGTCGAAGGCGACACGGCGGCTCCCGGTGAGCACAGCGATGGGGCCGGCGGTGGCGACCTTCCCGAGGTTGAAGACAACGACGTTCTCGCAGACGCGCTCGACGTCCCGCAGAAGGTGCGAGCAGAGGACGAGGCTCATCTGCCGCCGAGCCGCGACGTCGCCGATGAGGGTGAGCATCTCTTCGCGCCCCGCGGGATCTAGGCCGTTCGTGGGTTCGTCGAGGAGGAGCAGGTCGGGATCGTGGACGAGAGCCTGGGCGAGCTTCACCCGCTGCTTCATGCCGGTGGAGTAGGTATCGACGTCCCTGTAGCGCGCCTCGCCGAGGCCAACGTAGTAGAGGACCTCGTGGGCCCGGCTGATGGCCTCGTCGCGCCGCATTCCCGACAGCTCTCCGGCAAAGGCAACGAAAGAAGCGGCGCTCATCCCCGGGATGTGACAATCGACCTCGGGCATGTAGCCGATTCTTCGGCGGACCTCAAGAGGCTCCACGGCCGGGTCCAGGCCGAACGCCACGAGGCGGCCGCGGTCGGGACGCAGAAAGCCGAGGAGCGTCTTGAGAAGGGTCGTCTTTCCGGCGCCGTTCGGGCCCAGAAGGCCCGTCGGTCCCGGCGCAAAGGATCCGCTCACCCCGTCCAAGGCGCGAACGAGACCGTACGATACCGATAGATCCTGGAACTCGACGAGCGGCGCTTGGTCCACCTCAGCCCTCTGACGTGTCGGCTATCAAGGAAGTTCCGACATTGTGGCGCAGCGGCGCCCGAACCGCATCACGGGGGGGGTGGCCGGCCTTCAGGAGGCGGTCTTGGAGAGGGCTTCCCGGGCCGGCCGCGGGAGGAAACCGAGCGGACTCCGCGCCTGGCGAGGGTCGAGGGGGATGAAGAAACGTCCGCGGGCCGCGATCAAGCCCGCGTGAGGAGGCAGACGAGGTAGATCCCCGATCTCGATCTCCACGCGCACGAAAGGCATCCCGGGCGCGTAGTCGATGGCGGCCCGTTCGCCGAGAGCCAGCAGCAGAGCGCACAGAATGACCGCCGGGCCCTCGTGCTCTCCGGCCAGGCCGAGAAGCCAGTCGACGCCGTCGCGAAACTCGCCGTCCGGCGGCGGCGGGACGTTGACGAGAGTGTTCACGAAGGTGAAGACGGCGGCGATGCGCGCCAGGCGGTCACGCACCCGCGGCACGCGGGTGAGAGCCCGCGCGAAGGACGCGACGTCGGGATGGCGAGCGAGAGAGAGGGCAAGATCCCGGAGCGCCTTGCGGGGGGACTCCGAGGGTGACGGACGGCCCCTCAGGCTCGCTCCTCCTCGAGGCCTTGCGCGAGATCCGTCACGGGAATGGCGCGCTCGCTGTCCTTCACGCACTGGGCGTACGCGATCACCATCAGGACTTGTTCTTCCGAGAGGGAGGCCAGCACGTCCATCGCCTGTGCTCTCAACTCTTCCATGCCGATTTGCCCCCTTCTGGTGGTACGCCGCGGCCAAGCTACCGCCATATCTTGCGTTGTGTCAAGGAAATTACGCTACCCGGTGTGGGCGTGCTCACACAAAGGCGAACCTTCCGGGCGCGGGCGCCGTCCTAGGGTTGGAACGGAGGCAGCGCTTGGATTCGCCGACGTCCTTGGATTCGCCGACACGGGAGACGACGATCCACGCGCATCGGGATCCGGAGCGGAGGATCCACGCCCTGTCGCTGGAGTGGCGTGAGCGTCTCGGGGGGCGTCGGGCGGCGCCCCCCTCACCGGATCAAGAGCAGCCGCTGGTCGACCCGCAGTTGGCGCACCGATAGCAACTGCCGTTCCGGACCATGATGCTCCCGCAGTAGTGGCACGAGGGAGCGTCGGTCTGCGCCTTGAACGCACCGGCGGTCGTCGGCTCGCTCGAACGCGCGCCGGTTCCAAGTGCTATGGCCGGCGCCGACGCGGGCTTGAGAGACGCCTCGGTCGTCCGGACTCCCACCGCTTCCTGGTGCTCGACGCTCAGGAACTTCGACGCCAGCCACCGGAAGATGTAATCGGTGATGCTCTTGGCGTACGGGATCTCGGAGTTCTTGGTGAACCCGGAGGGCTCGAAGCGGACGTGGGAGAACTTCTCCACGAGGGCTTCGAGCGGCACACCGTACTGGAGCGCTATGGAGATGGACGTCGCGAAGGCGTCCATGAGACCGGAGATCGTCGAGCCTTCCTTCGCCATCACAAGGAAGATCTCGCCGGGCGTGCCGTCTTCGTACATGCCGACGGTGATGTATCCCTCGTGGCCGGCGATGGAGAACTTGTGGGTGATGGAGTGGCGCTCGTCGGGGAGCTTGCGGCGAGCCGGGCGGGGCTCGGCGGCTACCGCCGTCTCCGCCGCCGCCTTCATCTCGTGCCTGCTCGTCGAGAGCGGCTGGCTGCGCTTGCACCCGTCGCGGTAGACCGCCACCGCCTTGAGGCCGAGCCTCCACGATTCGATGTAGGCGTTGGCCATCTCCTCGGGCGTCGCATCGGTCGGCATGTTGACGGTCTTCGAGATCGCCCCGGACAGGAACGGCTGCACCGAGGCCATCATCTTGACGTGGCCCATGTAGTGGATGGAGCGCTTCCCGTTGGCCGGAGGGAAGGCGCAATCGAAGACGGGAAGGTGCTCCTCCTTCACGTGGGGCGCCCCCTCGATCATCTCCTTCTCGTCGATGTACTTCAGGACATCGTCCACCTGGGCGGCGTCGTATCCCAACTTGCGCAGGACGCCGGCCACGGACTGGTTCACGATCTTCATGACACCGCCGCCCACGAGCTTCTTGTACTTGACGAGGGCGATGTCGGGCTCGATGCCGGTCGTGTCGCAGTCCATCATGAAGCCGATGGTCCCCGTGGGGGCCAGGACCGTGACCTGACTGTTCCTATAACCGTGCTGGATGCCGAGGGTGTACGCCTCGTCCCAGACCGTGAGCGCCGACTGGAGCAGCTCCCGCGGCACGAGTGTCGAGTCGATCATGTGGGCGTGCTGCCGGTGCTTGTCGATGACGCGGAGCATCGGCTCGGCGTTCTTGGCGTAGCCGGCGAAAGGACCCATGGAGCCGGCCACGCGGGCGCTCTGCGCGTAGGCCTCACCGTGCATCAAGGCGGTGATGGCCTCGGCATAGGCCCTGCCGGCGTCGGAATCGTAGGGAAGGCCGCGATCCATCAGCAGCACACCCAGGTTCGCGTAGCCGAGGCCGAGGGGGCGGTAGTCGTGGCTGTTCCTGTCGATGGCGGGCGTCGGGTAGCTGGCGTTGTCGACCAGGATTTCCTGCGCCGTGATCACGGTCCGGCAGGCCGCCTTGAACGCCTCGGTGTCGAACTCGCCGTCCTCCTTGCGGAACTTCATCAGGTTCAAGGACGCCAGGTTGCAGGCCGTGTCGTCGAGGAACATGTACTCGGAGCAGGGGTTCGACGCGTTGATCCGGGCCGTGTTCGGGCAGGTGTGCCAGTCGTTGATCGTGGTGTCGAACTGCATCCCGGGATCGCCACACTGCCACGCCGCCTCGGCCATCTTCTTCATGAGGTCCCGGGCCCTCAGCGTCTCGCAGGGATCTCCCGAGATGACGTACCGAGTCTTCCATTCGCGATCCTCGACGACGGCCCGCATGAACTCGTCGGTGGCGCGGACCGAGTGGTTCGCGTTCTGGAAGAAGACCGAGTCGTAGGCTCCGCCCTTGACATTGAAGGAGCCATCGTAGCCCGCGTCGATGAGAGCCCAGGCCTTCCGCTCCTCATCGGCCTTGCTGTTGACGAACTCTTCGATGTCCGGGTGGTCGGTGTTCAGGATGACCATCTTGGCCGCGCGCCGCGTCTTCCCGCCGCTCTTGATGACGCCGGCGAAGGCGTCGTAGCCACGCATGAAGGAGACGGGCCCCGAGGCCGTGCCACCCCCCGCGAGAGGCTCCTTGGAGGAGCGGATCCCCGAAAGGTTCGATCCGGTCCCCGATCCGAACTTGAAGAGCATCCCCTCGGTCTTGGCGAGGCCCAGGATCGACTCCATCGTGTCGTTGACGGAGTTGATGAAGCAGGCCGAAGCCTGGGGATGCTTCTCGATTCCCACGTTGAACCAGACCGGGCTGTTGAAAGCCGCCTTCTGCGTCACGAGAAGGTGCGTCAACTCCTCGGAGAAGCTCAGGAGGTCCTCGGCGCTCGCGAAGTAACCCTGGGCATCGGCACAGTCGCGGATCGCGTCCACCACTCGAGAGATGAGGGCGCGCACGCTGCGCTCCCGGTCGGGCGATCCGAGCTGGCCGCGGAAGTACTTCGACGCGACGATGTTCGTCGCGGTCTGGCTCCACGTGGTCGGCACCTCGATCCCGTGCTGCTCGAAGACGGGCTGGCCACGTTCGTCGTTGATGACGGCCGACCGAAGCTCCCAGGTCAGCTCGTCATAGGGGTGGCGTCCCGCCTTCGTAAAGAACCGCTTGAAGCTCAGCCCCGCGCGTTTCTCGGTCCCGGTTGCGCTGCGGGATTCGCTCCTAGTGTTCTCCACGGGATGCGTCGACATGGGGACTCCTCCTGCTGACACCGAACAAGTGGCTCATTTGCGCCTCTCCGGGTGGGCCTGACCGTCTTCGCTGGGCTCAACCGGCGGATTTGCCGGAATGGGACCGATTATAGTCCCGTGAGAGGGGGTGTCAAGGGAAAAACGCAAGATGTTGTGGTGTCATCGACTATGCTAACAATATATTGATATAGAAGGAGTTAGCGGCACGCGAGCAAGTCGTGCGGCCGGCCGAGGCCTCAAAAAGGCCACGCCTTCGTCGTCCTTTCGCCACTTTTTCAGAGAAGGGAAACTCATCGTCTGGACAATGAGATATCACATGGATGATAAGGCGTATTCTCGATAAAATCGCTCTAACTAGCTTTGACATCGAGATAATATAGCCGTTCGCCCTGTCGCTTGACAGGGTACTTTTCGGTCCGAAACGGGCGAAAACCCCCGCTTCTGACCTTGCTTCGCCCGCAAGGTACTCGTCGGGCATCGGTGGCGACATCACGGCCGAAGGACCTTCTCTCCATTCCTCCGTCGACCTTCTTCACTCCGGGCGGACGGGTGTCGATTTTCAAAACCTAGGGACCCCTCTGGCCTGACTTTTTCATAAGCATTCCCCCCCTCGGGGCGTGGTTTTTCAGAACCATTCCCCCCCTGTCGCGTGACCTATCGGCTATGACCCTC
>JBGPYB010000102.1:0-17166 GCA_041493035.1 Vicinamibacteria bacterium
GGAGCAGAGGAAGACGAGGGGGAAGGCGGCCGCCTCCTCGAAGCCGATGGCGTCGGGGATCGGGATCGCGTTGGCGGCGGGGCACCGGACGAGTTCGGCGTAGCCCCCGTGGACCTGGTAGCCCAGCACGCGGTACTGCCGGCAGAAGTTGTCCTGTCCTCCCAGGCATACGCGGCACCGGCCGCAGGAGATGCCCGGGGACAGCATCACACGCTGGCCGGGGGCGAACTCCGGGATCCCGTTGGCTGATTCGATCTCCCCTGCGATGTCGTTTCCCAGGACGTGGGGAAAGGCGACGGGGCGTCCCGCCTGCCCCTTCCGCGTCCAGATGTCGAGATGATTGAGGGCGCAGGCTCGGACCCGGACCAGAAGCTCACCGGGCCCGGGGGCGGGGTCGGCCAGGGTCTCGGGCCGCAGCACCTCGGGCCCCCCGTGCTCGTGAATGACCACCGCCCTCATCCGCACCCTCCGGCGCCGCTATAATCCCTCGACCTTGCGACTAGCGACGACGGCCGGATGATACAGGCATTCCACGTCTCCAAGCAGTACGACCGCGAGTCGATCGCCCTCTCCGACGTGACACTCCACGTCGGGAAAGGGGAGTTCTGCTTTCTCACCGGCCCTTCGGGAGCGGGGAAGACCACCTTCCTCAAGCTCGTCTTTCGGGAAGAGCTCCCGTCCACGGGCCAGATCCTCGTGGGGGGACGGAACGTCACGGCCATCCCGGCCCGCCAGATCCCTGAGTTGCGGCGCTCCATCGGCGTCGTCTTCCAGGACTTCAAGCTCTTGAAGCGGAAGACCATCATCGAGAACGTGTCCTTCGTTCTCCGCATCCTTAACGTGCCGTCCAAGGAGCAGAAGCGCCGGGCCTTCGCGGCCCTCAAGTCCGTCGGCCTGCATCACAAGATCCACGCCTACCCGATGCAGCTTTCCGGAGGCGAACAACAGCGCGTGGCCATTGCCCGGGCCTTGATCAACGAGCCGATGCTCCTCCTCGCCGACGAACCCACCGGGAATCTGGACCCGGGGATGGCCCAGGAGATCATGGCCCTCTTCCAGGAGGTCAACTCGCGCGGAACAACGGTCCTCGTGGCCACCCACGATCGAGAGATGATCCAGCGGATGGGCAAGCGAGTCATTGCCATCGAGAAGGGACGCGTCGCCGAGGACTGAGAGGGGACTCTAGCCCCGAAGCATGGCGTTGACGCGGGCCACGACGGCCTCCAGCGCGACCTCGTTCTCGGCCCCCTCGGGGACGATGAGGTCCGCGTATCGCTTCGATGGCTCGACGAATTCGAGGTGCATCGGCCGCACCGAGGCGAGGTACTGGCCTTCCACGGACTCGAAGCTCCGCCCCCGCTCCTTCAGGTCACGTCGCAGCCGCCGCAGGATTCGTACGTCCGCGTCGGTGTCGATGAAGAGCTTGATGTCCATGATCCGCCTGAGAGACTCCTCCGCGAGGATGAGGATTCCCTCGAGGAGGATCACGGGTCGAGGCTGAAGGGGATCGGGAAGGACCCGCCGGGAATAGGTCGAGTGGTCATAGGTGAGCTGCGGCGCAGGCCGGCCGGCTCTCAGGTCCCGGAGATCCTGGACCAGCAGGGGGGTGTCGAAGGCGTCGGGATGGTCGTAGTTGATGGCCGCCCGAGCCTCCCCGGACAGCGTGCTGCCGTCCTTGTAGTAGGCGTCCTGGGCGAGGGTGACACAGTGTTCCGGGCCGAGGCGGGCGCCCAGCTCCTGGGCGAAGGACGTCTTGCCGGACCCGCTCCCGCCGGCGATTCCGACCAGGACTCCCATCGCGTCTGAATTATACTTCCGACTTCCCATGGCCATCCTCCGCGCCTTCGCCTATTTTCTCGAAGAGGCCTTCACGAGCCTCTGGCGGAGCCGGCTCATCAACGCCCTGTCGATCGGCACCATCGCGGTCAGCCTCTTCGTTCTCGGCGCGTTCCTCACCGTGGCGAGCAATCTGAACGAGGTCGTGGCCCGCTGGGCCCAAAAGGTCCAAGTCACCTTCTACCTGGAGGACGGCTTGGAGGACCGTATCCGGGAGAGCCTCGAGAATCGCCTGACGAACGATCCGTCTGTCGAGAGCCTGGTCCACGTGACGCGAGCCGAGGCTCTTCAGCGCTTCCGCAGTCTCTTTCGCGACCTGCGCACCCTACCCGACGACCTGGGCGAGAACCCCTTTCCGGCGTCCCTCGAGGTGACGGTCAAGGCGGACCGGCAGTCGGCCGACGACGTTCGTCGCCTCGTCCAGGCCTACGAACACGCCCCGGGGGTCAAGGAGGTCCAGTACGACCTCCTTTGGATCCAGCGCCTCGCGACGGCGGTGCGACTCGTGCGCGGCGTCGGCGGCTTCCTGGGAGGGATCCTCGTACTGGCCGGGGTCTTCACGATCTCCAACGTCATTCGCTTGACGGTCTACGCCCGGCAAGACGAGCTGGACATCATGCGCCTGGTGGGAGCCACGCGGGCCTACGTCAAGGGCCCGTTCGTCGTCGAGGGGATGATCCAGGGGGGGCTGGGCGGCGTGCTGGCCGTGGCGCTACTCTGGGGGGCCTTCGGCTTCCTGGCTCAGGACGCGCTGTCGACCTCGGACCTCCTCGGTCGCACTGCCGTGTTCCTGCCGACGCCGCTGTGTCTCGCGATCGTTCTGGGCGGCATGGGGGTCGGCGTGATCGGCAGCCTGGTGAGCCTGGGACGAACCCAGATCTAGCCGACCTCCGGTCTCAGAACTTGTACGTGCGTCCCTGGACGAGGAACTTGACCCGCTTGTCCTTGAGCGCCCGCACTTCGCTCTTGATGAGGGCCAGGTGCTTCGGCTTTCCGCCGTAGAGGTAGATCGGAACGTCCTTCTCGAGCTTCTCGAGCTCACGCTCCAGCGTCGCTGGCGTCAAGTGTCCGGAGACGTCGGCCAGACCCTGAAGCTCGGTGGGGAAGGAGCACTCGGTGATGACCACCTTCAGGCGCTTCAGTCCGTTGACGACCTTCCAGAAGCGCTCCGTGGGTCCCGTGTCACTCGAGAAAGCAAGGGCCCCTTTCTTGTCCTCCAAGATGTAGCCCGTTGTCGGGACGCTGTGGGAAACGCGGACCGCTCGGATCCTCAGACCGTTGATGACGAAGGGCGCCTCCGGCTCGACCTCGACGAGCTTCAGAACGGGCGTCATGTCGTTGGGGAGAGACGTGAAGTCGGGCCAGGTTTGATTGTTGAAGAGATGGTTCCGCATCGACGATACGACTTCCGGGATCGCGTAGATCCGCAACGAAAAGCCGGGGGCCGTGAAGTTGTTGTCGATGAGGAACGGCAACGTGCAGGTGTGGTCGAGGTGGGAGTGCGAGATCAGGATGTCCTTGACCTTCTCCTGCTCCTTGAGCGAGAGGGCGTTTGACACCCATCCAGCGTCCAGAGCTAGGGAGTCGTTGACGAGGAACGACGTCATCCCGTGGCCTGGGATGTTGCCGCCATAACAACCGAGGGCCCTCAATTTCATCGGAGTCGGCGCACCCTAGACTCGCTCCAAGTGTCTCATCTTGCGTCGGTTGGGCGGACGATCTTGCGGAGGGACGCTACCATGGGGTCTAAGGGGTGTCAAGTGTAAAAGCTCACGAGATGGGGCTTCGACACCACAGTTAGTGGCTCCCCGGAGCACGTGCCGCAACGGCTTGTACTTTTCACTTGACAGCCTCTCCGACCGCTCCTTACACTCCGCTCACGCGAGAAAGGAGGTGGTCCAGTGGACAGTTGCCACAAATTCCGCGAGGTGGCTGACGCTTAGGTCTAAGGCCGAGCGTAGGTCAACAGGCACTTCAACTGGATAGCCTCCGACCGGAGCAGGATCGGTCCCGCGTCGGCTGGAGGCCCCCGCTAGGCCGTTAGTCCTGGCGAATCCAAACAGCTTACCGACCCCGGAGGGTGGGCAAACCCTCCGGGGTTCTTCATTGGGCGGGCTACTTCGTCTCGAGGGGCTTGCGGGCGAAATGATGGAGCGTCGCTGCCAGGCCGACGAACGCGACGATTCCAATGACGTTGGCCACCGCGTTCGCGTACTCGGCGCCTCCGAGCATGGTGGCGATCCTGTAGTGGATGTTGCCCAGGGTGTCCTTCCAGCAGCCGAAGCTCAGCCAGCGGCGGAAGCTGTCCGCCGATGCGGTGTTCCCGGCGTCCCGCATTTGAGTCTCGATCAGGTTCAAGGCGATGCCGAGCAGGCCCACGATGCCGCCCGCGGCGATCAGGCCGCTGGCGTAGAGCGAGCCGGGGCTGACTTCGCTCTCCTCGACCTGCCCACCGGCCTTCTGGGCTCCCCGCTCGGCCAGCCAGCGCACGACGCCCCCGGTGAAGATGGCGAGGGTGGTGGCGATCGAGAGGTAGAAGCCGACGGCGAAGGAGAGCGAGCGGATGCCGAGGAGCTCGACGGCGATCACCATGAACACGCCCAAGAGAACGAGGCCCCAGGGAAGGCGCTGGTTCAGGATGCCGCTGATCACGGTGGCCATCAGGCGGGCCTGCGGCGCGGCAGCCTTCTCCGAGCCGATGCCCTGGATCCAGGTGATCTCGATCTTGTTGGTCACCGTGTTGTAGAGGTATTTTCCGTCCGGCAGTGCCGAGGAGCCGATCGCGTTCAGCAACGCGTATTGGCTGCCGGGACGCGTGGCCTCGCCAGCGTCGGTCGCGTAGCGCACTTGCGCCCGATCGAACTGTCTCTCCTGCACCTCCACCCCGGTCGGAAGCGCGCCGATGTCGACCTGCGTGCCGGTGTATCCCTTGAACTGCTCGAGCCCCCGGTTCATTCCCATCAGTACGAACCCGATCACGAACACGGAGACCAACACGCCGATCATCAGGCTGATCTGTTGGTTCCGGGGCGTAGCGCCCACGATGAATCCGGTTTTCAGGTCTTGCGAGGTGTTGCCCGCGTTCGCCGAGGCGATGCACACCACGCCGCCGATGCTGATGGCCAGGGCGCCGAAGGCGGCGGCCGTCCAGTGGAGGGCGAGGAAGACCGCGCAGGTGGCCATCAGTGTCGCTATGGCCATGCCGGAGATCGGGTTCGCCGACGTCCCGATCAGACCGACGATGCGCGACGAGACCGTCACGAAGAGGAACCCGAAGATCACCACGAAGACCGCGGCCGCCAGGTTCGCGAAGATCGAGGTGCGGGCGTTCTCCACCGGATAGAACGTGAGCATGGCCCACATCATGGCCAGGATCAGGAGCGAGCCGCCCAGGGCGAACTTCATGTCCAGGTCGCGGTCGGTGCGCCGCGAACTGGCCGCGGCCGCCGCTCCCTTCCCCAGGTCCTTGAAGCCCGCTTTCAGGGCGGCGACGATGGTGGGGATCGTCTTCATGAGGGTGATGAGCCCCGAGGCCGCGACGGCGCCGGCCCCCATGGGGCGAATGTAGATGCGCCAGAGCAGGTCGGGCGACATGTCGGCGATGGGGACGGTGCCCGGATAGATCGGAACGGGGCTCTGTCCGCCGAAGAACTTGATCGCCGGCATGACCACCAGCCACGCGAAGATGCCGCCGGCGAAGATGACCCCGGCGATGCGCGGGCCGATGATGTAGCCCACGCCCATGTACTCCGCGGTGGTGTTGGCGCGGATGGAGGAGCCCGGATACCTCGCCGGGTTCCAGGTCGGCGTGCTCGGCCAGGCGGCGAAGATATTCTCGTTCTGGAAGACCGTGTAGAGCGCGCCCAGGCCAAGCCCCCAGAAGACGCGGCTGGCGAAGGACCCGCCTTTGTCCCCGGCGATGAGGACGTCCCCGCAGGCCGTGCCCTCGGGGTACAGCAGGTTTCCGTGCTCCTTGACGATGAGCTGGCGGCGCAGGGGGATCATGAAGAACACGCCCAGCCATCCGCCGATCAGCGCCAGGAGGAAGATGCGCCAGTACTCCAGGTCGAAGCCCAGGAAGATCAGGGCCGGGAGCGTGAAGATGACGCCTCCGGCCACCGACTCGCCGGCCGAGCCCGTGGTCTGGACGATGTTGTTCTCGAGGATCGTCGCGCGGCCCAGGGCCCGCAGGAGGGTGATCGACAGCACCGCGATCGGGATCGACGCCGAGACCGTGAGCCCCGCCCGAAGACCCACGTAGACGGTCACCGCTCCGAAGATCACGCCGAAGAGCATCCCCAGGACGATCGCGCGTGGCGTTAGCTCCGCGACCTGCGCGTCGGCAGGAATGTAGGGCTTGAACTCCTGGTCATCGGCCATGGTTCCTCCCGAGTGATTCACGGACTGCATTCTGGCTTCTGGAGCGTGGGGATCGTACAAAGCGCTCCTGCCCAGGTCAAACCGTGGGCTGAGAGGGGGGTATACTCGGAGAGGCTATGATCGCTGTGCGCCGATTGTCGATCCTGGCGCTCTTGGCTGCGGGTTCGCTGCCGGTTCGAGCCCAGGACCAATACACCTTCAATCGTTACGAGCAGCAATACGGGACCCCGGTGGAGGTGGCGCTCTCCGACCTGACGCAGAATGCGAGCGCCTACGAAGGGCGCGCCGTCCGGACCAAGGGGCAGCTCGATGTCGAGAGCGCACAAAACGGCCGGCAATTTGGTCTCCGCGACATCTTCGGCAACCGCGTCCTCCTCGTGCCCGTCAACGAGATCTCGGGGGGCTGGGACACCGAGGCGCTCAAGATGACGGGCAAGGAGATCGAGGTCACCGGCGTCTTTGGGTCGAGCCGGCAGACCGGATCACTCGCCGGCGGCTACATCCAGTTCTGGAAGTTCCTGGGTCCGCCGGAAGAGGATGAGAAGGCTGTCGCCGCCGCGCCAACTCTGGCTCTCGAGGCTCTCGTGACGCACCCGGACAAGCAGGAGGGTCGGCTCGTCCGAGTGGTGGGGCAGTTCCGAGGTCGCAACCTGTTCGGAGACTTGCCGAGCTCCAGCGAGAGGAGCCGCTCCGACTGGGTCATCAAGGACGATCTCTTCGCTGTTTGGGTCACGGGAAAGAAGCCCAAGGGAAGCGGGTGGGAGTTGGACGCCTCTCTGAAGCGGGACACGGGGCATTGGATCGAGATCATCGGCCGCGTCGAGTCCAAAGGACCTATCGTGTATTTGAGAGCCGTTCGGGTCATGCAAGCGGCTGCTCCAAAGCCGACCGCCCAGGCGCAGCCTGCAGCGCCGCCGCCGGAGCGGCCCAAGGCCCCGCCGGTCGTGGTCTTCGCCCTTCCCCTCGACGGCGAATCCGACGTCTCGCCCCGGAGTCGCTTCGTCGTCCAGTTCAGCAAGGACATGGACGAGGGCAGCTTCAAGGGACATGTCGTGCTGCGTTATCTGGGACGTACGCTCCCAGGGGACCGTGATCTCGACGCTGTCTCGCTTTCCTACGATGGCGGCCGTCGCGCGCTGACGGTGGATCCGGGAGACTTGCTGCGCCCGGGCCGCCAGCTCGAATTGCTATTGCTGCCGGGGATCGCCGACGTGGACGGCCTACTCCTGGAGCCGCGCCCCGGCCGGGAGGCCGGCGTCGCCATCGACACGCTTCGCTTCAAAGTCGGGGGCTAGCCCCGCCGGCTGCCCAGGATCTCCCGCAAGCGCTGCGGAAGGCCTTTCGACTTTGCGAGTACGGCTGCTGTCATTTCCTTGCGCTTCTCCGCCAGGCGACGACGCAGAGCGGCGTCGCTTCCAGCCAGGATGGCCACGGCGAGATGCCCGGCGTTGGCGGCGCCCATGGCCCCCACGCCGACCGTTGCCACCGGAATGCCGGCGGGCATCTGGACCGTTGAGAGCAGGGCGTCGAAGCCCAGGAGAGGAGAGGTGGAGAGGGGTACGCCGATGACCGGGAGAAGGGTGTGAGCGGCGACGACACCGGCCAGGTGTGCCGCGCCACCGG
This sequence comes from Vicinamibacteria bacterium, assembly GCA_041493035.1. Lineage (GTDB taxonomy): Bacteria > Acidobacteriota > Vicinamibacteria > Fen-336 > Fen-336 > JBGPYB01. Next base: position 7,840 of record JBGPYB010000102.1, read on the forward strand.
CACCGGCGACGACGACCCGGAATCCCCGACGCTCGGCCTCTCGAGCGAAGCGAGTCGCCTGATCGGGGCTCCGGTGGGCTGACAGCACTCGAACATCGTGGGAAACGCCGTAGCTCTCGAGGACCTTCACGCACTCGGCCATGACCGAAAGGTCGCTGTCGCTTCCCATCAGGATCGCGACTTCGGGTCGTCGCGGCACGGCGCTACTTCGGAGCATGAAGGCGCGCCAGGGCCTTCTGCCCGATGTCTTTGCGGAACTGCATCCCTTCGAAGGAGACCTTCGCCACGGCCTCGTAGGCGCGCTGGATCGCGACGTCCAGGTTGGCGCCGAGGGCCGTCACGCCGAGAACACGTCCGCCGATCGTCAAGAGGGCGCCGTCCTTACGGTCCGTGGCCGCGTGGAACACAACCACGTCGCCCTCGCCCTTCAAGGCGTCGAGCCCCTGGATCGCCCGACTCGAGTCCAACGAATCGGGGTAGCCCTTGCTCGCGAGGACCACGCAAACGGCCGGCTCCTTGGCCCAGTCGATCTTCGTTTCCTTGAGTTGCCCCGCGGCGACGCCCTGGAGAATCGGCACGATGTCCGAGCGCATCCGCGCCAGGATCACCTGAGTCTCCGGATCGCCGAAGCGGGCGTTGAACTCCAGGACTCTGGGTCCCTTCTCGGTGATCATGAGCCCGACGTACAGGACGCCCTGATAGCGGCGTCCTTCGGCAGCCATCCCGCCGATGGTCGGCAGGACGATCTCCTGCATGATCTGTTTGTGGACGTCGACGGACAGGTTGGTCGCGGGAGATACCGTTCCCATGCCTCCCGTGTTCGGACCCCGGTCCCCGTCGAGAGCGCGCTTGTGATCCTGGACTGAGACCATCGGAACGACTCGGGCACCGTCGGAAAAGACGAGGAAGGAGACCTCCTCGCCTGGGAGGAATTCCTCCATCACCAGCTTCGATCCGGCCGTCCCGAACTTCTTGTCTCCCATCATTGCCGCGACCACGGCTCGGGCCTCAGCCGCGTCCATCGCGACGACAGTGCCCTTCCCGGAGGCGAGGCCGTCGGCCTTGACGACCAGAGGGAAGCCGAAGGGAGCTTTCTTCACGAAGGCTTCGGCTTCCTCGGGCGTGGTGCAGACCGCGTATCCCGGAGAGGGGATCTTGTGACGCTCCATGAAGTCACGGGCGAAGGCCTTCGATCCTTCCAGCTCGGCGGCCGCGCGGCTCGGGCAGAAGATCGAAAGCCCCCGCCGGGAGAACTCGTCAGCCATGCCGAGGACCATCGGCAGCTCTGGGCCCACGACCGTCAGGTCCGCCCCGATCGACTGGGCGAAGTCGGCCACCTCGACGATGTTGGAGGTGTCGATTGGGACGCAATCGGCCAACTCGGCGATCCCAGCGTTGCCGGGAGCGCAGTAGACCTCGCTCACCAGGGGGCTCTGGCGGATCTTCCAGACCAGGGCGTGTTCCCGCCCTCCGTTCCCGACGACAAGAACCCTCAAGAAGACACTCAGCTTTCCTTCGGAATAAAGAGCGTAAAGTCTGTCCCGGAAGGGGTTTCCTGTCAACCGAAGCGTCTGGTAGGCTAGCCCTCCGTGGCTCCCCGCTTGGGCCTTCTGGCCCTGGTCTTCTGGACCCTCACGTGTCTTCGTTGGTTCGACGTCGCGGAGCCCCTGCGCCCTCGCTGGCTAGGTGCAGTCCCTCCGGCCCTCCTGGCGCTGCCAGCCCTCGGCCTTTTCGCCTTTTGGCTGGCAAGGCGCCGGCGGGACCTTCTGGGCCCGGACCTTGGCCCGCCGGGGGCCCTGCTGCTCGTCGTGGCTCTCGCTCTGCTCTTTCGCCTTCCGCTCGCGTGGTGGGGGAGCGCCGGTTACGTCACCGCCGACGCCGCACTCTCGGGCATCATGGCCGTCCACGTCCGAGATGGCGTCGATCATCCTGTCTTTATCCCGAACTCGGGGTACAGCGGCAGCCTCAAGGCACACCTGACGGCGCTGCTTTCGCTCCTGTTCGACATGCCGCGAGCTTTTGCCCTCGCCTCGGTTCTCTCTTATGCGCTCTTCGTTGTGGCCGTATACCGCCTCGGCACGCGAGCGGACCCTGGCGGAAGGGCCGGGCTACTCGCCGGGATGTACGCGGCATTCGCTCCCGCATGGGTGACCCACTACAGCCTGAGCAACGACGGCAACTACGTCGAGGTCCTGGCCTTCGGCGCTTGGGCTCTCCTCCTCGCATCGCTTTGGATCGAGGAGACCGATCATCGCCCGCTGCGCGCCACCGTGATCGGGCTCCTGCTGGGCCTTGGTTTCTGGTGCCACATCCTGGCCGTGCTGCCGGCGATCGCCGTCTTTCTGGTCCTGTTGGTGTTCGGAAGGCGGGAGGCCTTCCGCTCGGTACCGTTTCTCGCGCTCGGGTTCCTGGCGGGCGACCTTCCGGGGCTTCTCTGGAACGCCCGCAACGATTGGTTCTCCTTCGGCTATCTCCTCACCGGTGCGCACCAAGACCGTCCTGTGGCCGCGACCGCGTTCTACTCGCAGATCGTGCCGATGATCACCGATCACTGGCCGATCCTCCTCGGCTACGATTCGTGGTACCCGCGTCGCCTCGATCTACTGTCGCGGGCGGTCGCCTGGGGCGCCGTGGTCGCAACGGTCGTCGCCGCCGGTGTCGCGGCGGTAAGCGCCCTGCGGAAGCCGGCCGGCGCTCTCACCGTTCTTCTCGTCTTCGCCGCCGTGAACCTGGGGCTCGCGCTCGTCGGCAGCGAGCACATCCCCGGGAACCCCCGCTACCTCCTCTTCCTGATGATCCCGATCCCCGTCATCCTGGCGGTGACGTACGGGCGCGGTCCGTGGCGCGTCGTCCTCGGCGCCCTTCTCGTGTTCGGCGCCCTCGGTTCCCTCGCGACCTTCCGACCGAACGCCGAGGCCGACGTCCGCTGGCGCTCCTTTGCCGCCGGCCTCGAGGCCGAAGGCGTGCGCTTCTGTCACACCGACTTCTATCTGGCCGCGCGAATCAACTTCTTGTCGGAGGAACGCATCGTCTGCTCGTCTCGCCTTGGGCCCACGTTCAGCGACTATTTCCACTACGCGGAGCGCGTGGAACGGGCCCCCGCCATTGACCTCATCCCGATCAACCGGACTCGCGCCGCGAAGATCGAGGACCGCCTCAAGGCCCTCGGCGTCTCGTACGAGCGGCGGGATCTCATGAAGCCGGTTATCCTTCGGCTCTCACGTAAGGTCGACCCTGACGAGCTTCGAGGCGACCCTCAGCCGTCGGACAGCACCCGGCGATAGACGTCCCGGGCGGGCAGGCCGAGTTGCCGGGCGACTTCCTTTACCGCTTCCCGCCGTGTTCGCCCAGCCGCCGTGAGACGCGCGAAAAGGACCTCCGGAGCCTCGTCGACGACGGCCGTGTCGGAAGAGCCGGCGATGACCAGCACGATCTCGCCACGCACCGAGCCTCGGGTCGCGAGCAATCCGCGGAGCGCCGACAGCGTGCCACGCCGATACTCCTCGTGGAGCTTCGTCGCCTCGCGGCAGAGGAAGGCTTCCCTGTCGCCCAGAGCCGCCTCCATGTCAGCGAGCGCAGCCAAGACTCGCAGGGGCGATTCATAGACCACGAGGGTCTCCCGAACCGGCGCGAGCCCCGCGAGAGCCCGACGCCTCTCCCCGCCCCGGGGTGGGAGGAAGCCGACGAAGAGAAAGCGATCGGTCGGCAGGCCCGAAGCCGAGAGGGCCGCGGTCGCGGCGCTGGGCCCAGGAACCGGAATGACCGGAATCCCCTCGGCCCGGGCGTCGCGAACCAAGCGGAAGCCCGGGTCGGAAATGCCTGGAGTCCCTGCGTCAGAGACGAGGGCCACGTTGCCGCCGGCACGCAACTCAGCCAGGATTCGTTCCCCTTTCCAGCGCTCGTTGTGTTCGAAGTACGAGGTCGTCCGTGTCGCGATCCCGTGGGCCTTGAGGAGCACGCTGGTCCGCCGCGTGTCCTCGCACGCGATCAGGCTCGCCTCGCGGAGAACTCGGACGGCCCGCAGGGTGATGTCCTCCAGGTTTCCAAGAGGCGTCGCAACGACATAGAGGCGCCCCGCCGCGGAATCGGGCATGGCGGATCATCGCATGGCGGAGCCACTGGCACCAGTTCGTCCAAGATGCTCATAAGAATACGGTTAGCGACTAGTCGAGAGAATTCGGTGCGCAGAAGTCCGTTCCTTATTCGCTTGACACCCCCCGGGCCTTGACCTAGCATCCTTCGCATTCAGGTACCACGGCCAGGTGCCACAAAACCAGTGAACCGAGGGGTTCGCCTTTACGCAAATCCAGCACTGTCAGGGGGTGTTTGAGTTTTGGCCGAGATCAAGGTCCAAGAGGGCGAGTCGATCGAAAACGCTCTTCGTCGCTTCAAGAGGAAGGTTCAACAGGAAGACATTATCAAGGACATCAAGAAGCACAGCTTCTATCTGAAGCCGGGGGATAAGAAGCGAGCGAAGCAAGCCCTCGCCCGCAAGAGGAACCGGAAGAAAATCCGCCGGGAGACGGAGTAGGAAACCCCTGGGGCGACCCGGGGGACGGTCCTGACCCGAGGAGAGGCCATGGAGTACCGAGACAAGTCTCTGGTGTGCGTCGAATGCCATCAGCCGTTCGTCTGGACTGCCGGGGAGCAGCTCTTCTACGCCGACAAGAACTTCAAGAACGAACCGAAGCGCTGTAAGGAGTGCAAGAACAAGAGGAGCGCGCGGATGGGATCACAGCCGCGGGAGCGCGTCGAGACGTCGACGACCTGTTCGCAGTGCGGTAAAGAGACCACCGTTCCGTTCAAGCCAACCCAGGGACGCCCGGTCTACTGCAAGGAGTGCTTTCAGCAGAGAAAGACCGCAAGCGTCTAGCCCTCTCAGGGGGGTACCGTCCCGAGAAGGGGGCCGCGGTGTCGCGGCTCCCTTTGTTTTTCGGGGCCGTTTCATTGACAGGCGCCGCAGCGCTGTGATAGCGTTGCGGCTCCTTGTAAGTCCCTGAATCCGCAAGGAGAAAGACCGCCATGAAGATCGTCGAGCGTCAGGTCGGAGACGTAGTTATCCTGGACCTTCACGGGAAGATCCTGATCGGGGAAGGGGACGACGCTCTTCGCGACGCCGTGACACGCGTCGTCGACGGCGGGAAGACCAAGATCCTCCTCAACCTGGCAGACGTACCGTACGTCGATTCCGCTGGACTCGGCGAGATCGTGCGCTGCTACACGACCGTCAGCCGGAAGAACGGGCGCCTCAAGCTCATCAACCTGACCAAGAAGATCCAGGATCTTCTCGCGATCACCAAGCTCCTCACGGTCTTCGAGACCTACGATTCCGAGGACGAAGGGGTCAAGAGCTTCTAGCTCGGCCTCGCACAGCACCCGGGACCGCCGGACCTCGGAGGCGGCGGGGGCATAGGCGAGTACCGCCCATGAATCCGCGCGCGCTCTTCACTTCGCTGCGACCGCACCAGTGGACGAAAAACCTCCTTCTCTTCGCCCCGCTGGCCCTGTCGAGGCACCTCTTCGAGGAGACGCCGCTCCTACGCTCTCTCGGGGCCTTTGCTCTCTTCTGCGCCCTCTCGGGAGTCGTCTATCTCGTCAACGACGTCGCCGACGTCGAGCGGGACCGCCTCCATCCACTGAAGCGGCTTCGGCCCATCGCCAGCGGTGCGCTCGCCCCGCGCGTCGCGCTCGCTTTTGCCTTCCTGCTGGGCGTCCTTTCCCTGGCCGCGGCTCTTCTTCTCGGCGCGCCGTTCGCGCTCTGCGCCGTCGCCTATCTGGGCCTCAACCTGCTCTACTCCTTCCGGTTGAAGGAGGTCGTGATCGTCGACGCGATCTCGGTCAGCCTCGGCTTCGTTATTCGTGCCATCGCCGGGGCCGTCGCCATCGGCGTCCTCTTCAGCGATTGGCTCCTCATCTGTACCATCTTGCTGGCGCTCTTTCTGACGTTCTGCAAACGCCGCCACGAGCTGACTTCGCTGAGCGGGATGGCGGCGGAACACCGCAAGATCCTCTCGGAGTACAGCCCGTATCTGCTCGACCAGATGATCGCAGTCGTGACGGCCTCGTGCCTCACGGCCTATGCCTTCTACACGACGGCTCCCGAAACCGTCGAAAAGTTCAAGACGAACCGGTTGTCGTGGACGATCCCATTCGTGCTCTACGGCATCTTCCGTTATCTTTATCTGGTGCATCAGAAGGAGCAGGGTGGCAGCCCATCGGACATCCTCCTGGCGGACCGCCCGCTTCTCGCGGCGGTGGGGCTCTGGGCCCTCGCCATCGTGTTGATCGTTTACACCGCCGGAGGGGCCCCGATGCCTCTCCTCCATTGAACGGAACGGCAAGATGACTTTCGAGATCCGATCCGACGACGTCGATGTCGAAGCCATCATGGCCGGGATCCGCCAGCGGATCGAAGAGAAGAGCAAGGGGCTCTACACCGAAGCGGAGGTGCGCGAGATCGCGGACCACCGCCTCGATGCTGTCCTCGACGCCCACGACTTCAAGAGCGATTTCATCGAGGACTTCCGCGCCGCGCCGGCCCAGTGGAACTTCGAGTTCTCCGCCGAGACCGTCTATTGGAGCAGCCGAGGGGCCCTCGGCCGCGTCCTGGGCTTCGTGAGACGGGTGCTCCGCCCGGTCCAGAAGCTCTTCTGGAACCCGAACCCCATGATCTCGGCGCTCTCGCGGCAGTCCGATCTGAACGCCTACTACGTCCACCTCCTCCACAATCTGGCAGTGGAGATCACCAAGCTGAACCTCGAAACCCAGGACCTCAGGAACCGCGTCCTTCAGCTCCAGGGGCGTCTCGAGTTCCAGGCCCGTCGCGAGAAGACCCTCGAGGACATGGTCGTCTACCGCGACGATCCCGCGCCGAAGGCGGGGCCGGGCGGCGGCTCGGCTCCCACCGGGGGCGCTCCTGCTTGAGGCTGGCTTTCGTCGTCCAGCGCTACGGCCTGGACATCGCCGGAGGCGCTGAGTACCACTGCCGGCTCATCGCGGAGCACATGGCACGCCACGCCGAGGTGGAGGTCCTGACCACGTGCGCCACCGACTACATCACCTGGGCGAACCACTACCCCGAAGGCGTCGAGACCCTCAACGGGATTCCCGTCCGACGCTTTCGCGTCAAGCGTCCGCGAGACATCGTCCGCTTCGCCGAGTGGAGCCGCGTCGTGGAGCGTGAAGGCCACACCGAGGAGGACGAGCTGCAGTGGCTCCGGCAGGAGGGTCCCTTCTCGCCGCGGCTGGTCCGCCACATCGAGCGACGCCGAAGCGACTTCGATTTCTTCGTCTTCTTCTCGTACCGCTACTACACGACCTTCCACGGCCTCCGCGCGGCCGGCGATCGTGCGTTGCTCGTTCCCACGGCCGAGGACGACGGCATCTATCGCCTGGGCATCTTTCAGCCTTTCTTCCGGCTTCCGCGGGCGATCGTCTACAACAGCCCCGAAGAGCGCGCGATGATCGAGGCCGCCGCCGGGAACGAGGCCGTGGCGGCCGATGTGGTCGGCGTCGGTTCGGCGCTACCCTCGGCGCTGGACGGCGATTCGTTCCGCCGCCGGCACGGGATCGACGGGCGCTTTCTCCTGTACGTGGGCCGCATCGACGAGAACAAGGGCTGCCGGCAGATGTTCGCGTTCTTCCGCCGCTACCGCGACGAGACGGGCTCGCCGCTCCGCCTCGTCCTTGTCGGGAAGGCGGTCTTGCCGATCCCCCAGGACGCGGGCATCGTCCCCCTCGGCTTCCTTCCCGACCAGGACAAGTGGGATGCCCTCGCCGCGGCGGAGCTCCTGGTCATGCCGTCGCGCTACGAGAGCCTGTCGATGGTGACGCTCGAGGCGTGGTGGGCCAAGCGCCCGGTTCTCGCCAACGCCCGCTGTGAGGTCCTCCGGGGACAGTGCCAGAGATCCAACGCCGGGCTCTACTACTCGACCTACGACGAATTCCGCGAGGCCCTGGCCCTCCTGGAGTCCGACGAGGCGCTGCGCCGGGCGCTTGGGCAGAACGGGCGCCGGTACTTTGAGGCCCACTACGCGTGGGACGTGATCGAGAGGAAATACCTCGACCTCCTGGCCCGCGTGCGGGCCGGCAGTGCGGCGTGAAGCCGCACGTTCACCAGGTATTGGCGGCGCTCTCGTATGGCGACGCCATCGGCAACGAGGCCCTGGCCATCCAGCGCCACCTGCGGGCGGCAGGCTTCGATTCGGACATCTTCGCCGAACGCGTCCATCCCCGCATGGCTTCTCTGGCACGGCCCCTATGGGAATACGCTGCGGTTTCGGCGCCCGACACCGTCTGCTTGTTCCATTTCTCCATCGGAAGCGCCGCCGGGAGGCTCGTGTTTCATGCTCCCGACCGTCTGGTGTCCATCTACCACAACATCACGCCGGCTCATTGGTTCCTCGGTTTCCACGCCCACCTGGCCGGGCTCTGCCACCACGGCCGCCGCGAGCTCAACGCCTTCGCGCCGCGGACGGAGCTGGCCCTCGGCGATAGCGAGTTCAACCGTCGCGAGTTAGAGGAGGCGGGATACTCTCACACCGGGGTGTTGCCCATCGTGCTGGACCTGGATGCCTATCGGCGGGTGCCGTCTCCGGTCATTCGCAGGATGTACCGCGATGGCCGCATCAATCTCCTCTTCGTAGGACGCATCATCCCCAACAAGAAGATCGACGACCTGATCCGGGTATTCGCGGTGTATCAGCGCTACGTCGAACCACGGAGCCGCCTGCTCCTGGTCGGTGACCACAGGGGCCAGGAACGCTATCTTGACCGGCTTCAAGAGATGGTCCGTCGCTTCGATCTGAACGAAGTCGTCTTCGCGGGACACGTCGACGACGACGACCTGATGGCCTACTACTCCGTCGCCGATGCCTTTCTTTGCCTGTCGGAACACGAGGGTTTCTGCGTTCCCCTCGTTGAAGCCATGAGCCTGGGCGTGCCCGTCATCGCCTACGACGCTGGGGCCGTCGCTGAGACCTTGCGCGGTGGAGGCGTCCTGTTGAAGGGAAAGCGCTCGGAGATCATCGCCGAGCTGCTTCGGGATCTCGTGGCCGAAGGTCCGATGCGGCGGGCCGTCCTGGACACCCAGCGTCGGGCGATCGAGGAGATTCGGCGAGTCGACTTTGGAGCCCTGCTTCTGGAACGCCTGGGCCCGGTGCTGCAAGGACCGCGGTGAGGGTCGACCAGTGGGTGCCCGCGCTCCATCGCGGCGACGCTATCGGAGACTCGGCCCGGCTCATGCGCGACGCGTTCAGATCGTGGGGGCACGAGGCCGACGTCTACGCTCTCGAAGTTGACGAGGACCTGAAGGGGGATGGGCGGGAA
>JBGPYB010000111.1:0-16057 GCA_041493035.1 Vicinamibacteria bacterium
ACGGGAGGGACCTGCTGGGAGACTATCTGAATCGCGAGAAACGCGAAGGGGAGCGCCTCGTTTGCGCCAACGACCATTGGACGGCCCTAGTGCCGTTCTGGGCCGTCTGGCCCTTCGAGACCATGCTGATTCCGACGAGGCGCGTCCCGGACCTCGCCTCCCTCGATGGCGACGAGCGGAACGCACTCGCCGAAATCCTGAAGCGGCTGAACGCACGCTACGAGAACCTCTTCCGGACCTCGTTCCCGTATTCGATGGGCTGGCACGGGCAACCTACCGACGGCGCGAGCCACCCCTATTGCCGCCTTCACGCCGTCTACGCCCCGCCGCTCCTGCGCTCGGCCACCGTCCGGAAGTTCCTCGTGGGCTTCGAGCTGACGGCCGAGCCGCAGCGCGACCTGACGGCCGAGGCCGCGGCGGCTCGCCTCAGGGAAATGCCGGAGCGTCACTACCGGGAGGGGCGCCCGTGAACACGGAGTCGAGCCTCTTCACGATTCGCGCTCGCTTTGCCCAGCTCGTGAGCGGAGCCACCAAGCCTCGCGTGGCCATAGCACCGGGGCGCGTCAACCTGATCGGCGAGCACACCGACTACAACGACGGTTTCGTCCTGCCGATGGCCATCGAGGCCAGCGTCCGCGTGGCGTTCGCCCCGCGTCCCGATCGGATGCTCCGCGTTGACGCGGTCTCGTACGGCGAGACCCGCGAGGTGCTCTTGGGCGCCCTCGCGCCCCGGTCGGTCGAGGGCTGGATGGCGTATGTCGCCGGAACGGCCTGGGCCATGGAGACCGCCGGCCACCAGCTCGTCGGAATCGATGCCGTCATCGACAGCAACGTGCCCGTCGGCGCCGGATTGTCCTCGTCGGCCGCCCTCGAGATGGCGACGGCCCGCGCCCTCAGCGAAGCCTCCGGCATCGCGTGGGACCCGTTCGTCATGGCGCGCCTCGGACAGAAGGCCGAGAACGACTTCGTCGGCGTGGGTTGCGGGATCATGGACCAGTTCGCTTCCGCAGCCTCCCGCGAGGGTTGCGCGCTGCTGCTCGACTGCCGGTCCCTCGAGACGGAAGCGGTGCCGATCCCAAGCAACGCCGTGGTGGTCGTCATGGACACCGGGGCGCGACGCTCCCTCGCGGGGAGCGCCTACAACGATCGGCGGGCGAGCTGCGAGGCTGCGGTCCGCGCGCTCCTCCCTCTGGCGCCCGGGATCAGGGCCCTGCGCGACGTGGACGACGAACTGCTGGCGCGGGGTCGAGACAGCATGGACGCGACCTCATTCCGCCGCGCCAGCCACGTCGTGGTCGAGAACCGGCGCCCCGTTGAAATGGCCAAAGCACTCCGTGCGGAGGACGCAGCCCGAGCCGGCCGGCTCATGAACGACTCCCACGCCAGCCTGCGGGACCTGTACGAGGTGTCGTGCACGGAGCTGGACCTGATCACCGACTTGGCGCGAGAGCACGCGGCCTGCTGGGGAGCGCGGATGACCGGGGCCGGCTTCGGCGGCTGCGCCGTGGCCCTTGTCGAGGCGAGCCGCACCCAAGCGTTCATCACGGAGGTCCACGCGGCCTACCGCAGCCGCATCGACCTGCCGAGCGCCTTCTTCGCCTGCCGCCCCTCCGCCGGCGCCCGGCTGCTGGACTGAGCGGTGACAGGAGGGCGGAGCGTCGTGAGGCGCCCCGCCCTCTCGACCGAACGCCGGCTACGGCTTGGGCTTGGCCTCGGCCTTTCCGGCCGGCGGCTTCGCGACGGGCTTGGGGTTCCAGAAGTCGGGGTCTGCGGCCATGGCCTCCTTCGACAGGTAGCTCATCTTCGGGCTCACGGCGAAGACCTGGAACTCTCTGCTGGCGATCGACTGGCGCGAGATGTCGGTTTGGCGCAGCCGTCCGCTGTCTCCCATGGCCGCGTCGTAGGCCTTCTGGTTGTCGATATCCGCCTCTGCCAGGGTGGTCCACGGCGAGAAGTAAAGGAAGGTCCCCAACTGGGCTCCCGCCGCCACCTGATAGGCGATCCAGCGCTCGTTGGTGATGCCGGCTTTCGTATAGGCCGCGACGTCCATCTTGGCCGATTCCTCGTAGTCGAGGCCATAGCCGGGCTTCACCCGCTCGCTGTAGACGCCGACGTAGTGAGCCTTGCCGATGTTCACGGGGGTAGGGCGGTAGCTCAGGTCCTCGCGGTAGCGCGCGAGGATCGCGCGTCCTCCGCTCAAGAACTCGCCCTCGCGGGGCAGGAGGGCCTCCAGCTCGGCCTGCATCGTCGGATTCTTCTCAGCTTCCTGGTCGGCGCGCTCCAGGGAGGCGAAGGAGTCGTGGGGCTCGATGAACCAGGCCTCGCTGGGCCCGGACATCGAGGTCATCGCGATGTAGTGGACGCTGTAGTTGGCCTTCGCAAAGGCGGCGGGCCAACCGGCCTCGTGCTTCTCATGGGCGCTACCCCGCGCGGGCTTGACTTCTTCTCTGAGGATGCGGATGACCTTGGCCGGAGCATCGGCCGAGGTCGTCTGGGCGCCCGCAACACCGGCGGCGCCCACAGTGAGACACGACGACGCCAGGAACAGGAGCGAGGTTCGAATCTTCATATCTTTGCCCACCTCCAGGAGGGCCGAAAGGGGGAGACAACCAAGCCACCCAGGCTTTGGAGGGGTCCCGTATGCTTTGGAAACGATGCGGGGAGTCTACGCCCTCCCGCAGCGCCGTCAAGAGGCGGAGAGCTTGGGCCCGCCAGCCTGCGTCAGCGCGCGGCCAGGTCCAGAGCCACGATCGTGTCGATCGGATCGCGGGCCCCGTCCGCGAGGGTCAATACCACCGAGTCCCCGAGGTCCTTGAAGACGGCCTTGCTGCCGTCCTTGAGATAGCTCGCCGCGCGAACGGCCTTCTCGAGTTTCGGCAGCGCGAGGGGCGCGTCGGGCCAGTCCAGGACATGGACGTAGATCCGGTCCCCCTTTCGGGTTGTCACGCCCCAGTTGCGGGCCGGGATCGGGCCGCCGCGAGTGCCGTAGATGGACTCGCCGTAGCGCGCCGTCCACGCCCCGACCTCTTTCAAGCGAGCGACGAACTCGGGCTGGATCTTCCCGTTGGGCATCGGACCGACGTTGAGCAGGAGGTTCGCGTCGTAGCCCGCCGCCTTGACGAGCAGGTGCACGACGTCCTTCGTGCTCTTGTACTTCGTGTCGAGGAGGTTGAAGCCCCAGGAGTCGTTCATGGTCTCGCACATCTCGCGGGGGAGGTCGCCGATCTCGACCTTGTCGTTGAACCCCGTCGTGTTGTGGCCGGGGAGGTCCTTCTCGAACATCTGGAAGTCCTCCCCCGGGAACGGCTTCAGGTGGTGGTTGCTGCCTACGAGCGCCGCAGGCTGGAGGTCGTGGATGAGCTTGTAGGTTTTCGCCAGGCTCCACTCGGCGTTCGGCTTGTCCCACATGCCGTCGAACCAGATCCCGGCGACGTCGCCGTAGCCCGTCAGCAGCTCCTTTAGCTGACCGTCCATATAGTCCAGATAGCGGTTCCAGTCGCCGCTGTCAGGGCGCCCGGTCTCGAGGCCCACGCGCCCTCGCGGAAAGTAGTCGGGGTGATGCCAGTCGAGCTGCGAGTGATAGAAGAAGAGCTTGATCCCCTGCTTGTGGCACTCGTCGGCCAGCATCTTCAGGACGTCCTTCTTGTAGGGCGTGCGTGCGACGATGTTGTAGTCGGAGATCTTGGAGTCGAACATCGCGAAGCCGTCGTGGTGCTTGCTCGTGATCGTGATGTACTTCATCCCCGCTGCCTTGGCCATCGCCACCCATTCCGCGGGGTCGTAGGCCTGGGGGTTGAAGAAGGCCGGCAGCTTCTCGTACTCGCTGACCTTGATGTGCCTCTGGTTCATCACCCACTCGCCGTCGGCCAGCGTGCTGTAGACGCCCCAGTGGACGAAGAGACCCAACCGCGCGTCTCGGAACCACGAGCGCGAGGCGAGGTTGGCCGGCGTCGGCTGGTAGGCCTCTTCGGCTCGGGTTGCGGCAGGAACAGCAAGGGCCAGAGCGAGGATCGTCAGTCGGGCGGCCCTACGGCCGGGGGTCTTCATCAGTGGACCTCCAGAGGAAGGTGCGGCATCATACCCTGGCCGGGTGCCTTCGAATCACGCCGTCTTCCTCGACTTTGCGATGGACGCCGCCTGGCAGGCGGGACGCCTCGTCCTCGGTTACTTCCAGCGCGCGGTGGCCGTGGACCGGAAGGCCGACGAGAGCCCGGTCACCGTCGCCGACCGCGAGGGCGAGCGACTGCTGCGCCACCTCATCGAGGCCCGCTTCCCGGACCACGCGATCGTGGGCGAGGAACTGGGCGAATCGAAGCCGGGCGCCGACCACCGCTGGATCCTGGACCCGATCGACGGAACACAGTCGTTCATCCGCGGCGTTCCCCTGTTCGGGGTCCTCGTCGGCCTCGAGATCGCCGGGGAGATGGCCGTGGGAGTGGCGCACTACCCCGCCCTGGGCGAGATGGTTGCGGCCGCGAAGGGTCACGGCTGCCGCTGGAACGGCCGACCGGCGCACGTCTCGACCACGGAACGCCTGGCTGACGCCGTTCTGCTCTGCACTGATACAGCCGAGATGCGCCGGCACGCCCCCGCCGCCTGGTCTCGCCTGGAAAGCGCAGCGCGCCTCCAACGGGGTTGGAGCGATTGCTACGGCTACGCGCTTGTGGCGACGGGAAGGGCCGACCTGATGCTCGACCCCGTGATGAAGCCTTGGGACTGTGCCGCGCTCCTGCCGATCCTCGAGGAAGCCGGCGGCTCCTTCACCGACTGGAGCGGGCGGCCCACGATCGACGGCGGGAACGGCCTCGCCACGAACGGTCGGCTGCTCGACGAGACCCTGCAACTCCTGGCTCAGCCGTACCCCGCTTAGCCCGGAGTACGACGGGACGCGAGACGGCGCACCAGTTCCGCCTCGTTCGGATAGGACGACGGCTTGAGGAGCACCTCGGCGGGAATTGGCTGCCGGGTCTTGAGCGCCCGTGCCACCGCCTCCACCGCGGGGCCCGTGTTGGAGGGGGCGATCACCGTGGCGGCGAGCTGTCCCATGTTGACGAGACGCTGACCACCGTCGGGAAGACCGTCGCAGCCGGTGAGCGGGAGACGGGCCAGCTCGGGACGCGCCTTCCACGCCTCGAAAGCCTTCCGCGCGCCCAACGCCATGGCGTCGTTCTGGCATCCGACGACGTCGGGGCGCAGCTCTTCGGAGCTCTTGAGCCGCAGCCAACGTTGCACGGCCTGCTCTCCGCTGGCCTCGGTCCACTGACCGTCGAGGACCTTGAGATCAATCCGGGTTCCGGCCAGCCCGTCGCGCGCTCCCTGAAGCCTCTCCTGCGCCGCCGAGGTGTCCGCCGGTCCCTGGAGGTAGAGCACCAGGCCCTGCCCGGAGGGGATGAGGGCGTGAAACTGTCGCGCCTGGATGCGCCCCACCTCGACCTGATCGGTGCCCAGGGCGGCGATCGGGAGACTTGGGTGCTCCCGGCGCAGCCCCTCGAGGTAGGGCACCTTCCGGTTGATGAGGACCCAGCCCACGCCGGCGCGGGCCGCGGCGCTCGCGACTCGGCCGAGGCCCTCCCCCACCACGGTCTCCACGATGATCGCCTTCGGTCGTTGCTCCTCGGGAGCATGGATGGCCTTGTAGAGCTGCTGGATCTGGAGGATGGCGCTGTTCTCGGCAAAGAGTATCTCGACGTCGAACCCGGCGTGGGCGGACGCGGTCCGCGCGTCGTCCGCTTGCATCCTTTGAAACTCTTGATCCTCCGCGAGCAGCGCGACCACGAGTTTGGCCTTCTGCGCCAAAGGCGTCACTCCTTCTCGAAAACGAGAAGATGCTGGGTCGGCAGATCCTCGCGGCGAGCCGTCATCCGAAGGCCTGCGGGAGTCCACTCGCTGAGGATCTGGTCCACCGACATGCGGTGCTCCGAGCGGATGTGGGCGGCCGAGTCTCCCTCGGTCCGGTACTCCACGAGGGCCACCTTTCCCCCGGGGTTGAGGCTCTCCCGGATGCGGGCCAGCATCGCCTTGGGCTGCTGGAACTCGTGGTACACGTCGACCATGAGGACCCAGTCCAGAGAACCCCGGGGGATCCTGGGGTCGTCGCTCGCACCGAGAACCGGAATGACGTTCGTGATCCTCTCTCGCGCCAGATGCCCCTTCATCAGCTCGAGCATCTCGGGTTGGATGTCGACGGCGTAGACCTTCCCGGACGGGGCCACCGCTCGGGCGAGCCGCCGGGCGAACCAACCTGTCCCGCATCCGAGATCGGCGACGACCTGTCCGTCATGCAAGCCCATGGCTCGGATGATCTCGGCAGGGCGCTGCTCCTCTTCCCGCCCCTCACGCTCGAGCCAAGCCGCCCCCTCGAAGCTCATCACCGGGGCCGGCTGGCGGTCGCCAGCGACCACGCGGTGGGCGAAAGAGGGGCTCCCGGCGGTCACTACACAGACACCGACGGCCAGCCACAAGCGCATTGCTACGGTTTTGTATCACGGAACCGCTACTCCTCACGTTACAGGTCCGGGCCTTTGCTTCGCTTTGTCGAGCCCGCGGGGCACTGGATCGTGCTAGCCTAGGGCGTGGCCGGTCGCGCCTCGCCCCACCTCCCCTTCCTTCTCGCGGGCCTTTTGCTCGCGGGCGTCCTGACGGCCCTCGGGACGGCCGCGCAGCAGCAGCAATCGAAATCGTCTTCGTCCTGGGCGAGGGTCAAGGACGTCCTGGCACGTTATCGCCCCGTCGTCGACACGTCGGGCTTCGTCGAGGTGGCCGAGGCGCCCCGCCCCCCGAACCCCGAGGACCTGGTCGCGCTGTGCGAGGCGCAGCGGGAGGGAGTCGTCCTCGCCCGCCAGCGCGCCGAGACCGAGCTTCGCGGAATCGCGGGCTGGGATGACCCCGTCACAATCGAGAAGCGGGCGGATCTGTACCGGGTCCTCGGCGCCGTCGCCTCTTTCGAGGGGAAGATGGATGTGGCGGCTGCCGAGTTCGACAGGGGCCGGGAGACCCTGACATCACGTCTCGCCGAGTATCCCGACCTTCGCCCACGTATTCTCGACCTCCTCGAGGCTGCCGGTGTCGCCAGCATGCGCCAGGGCGAGATCGACAACTGCCTGGCGAACCCGAGCGCGGACCGCTGCCTCTTCCCGCTGCGGCCGGGCGGGCACCACGGGCGACCCCGGGGAGCGGAGACGGCCATCGAGCGCTTCCAGGCCCGCCTGGTCATGGATCCCGACAACCTCGACGTGCGCTGGCTGCTGAACCTGGCCTACATGGTCCTCGGGCGCTATCCACAGGACGTCCCGAAGAGCGCGCTGATCCCGCCCGCCGCCTTCGCCTCCGAGGCGCCGATGCCGCGCTTCGTCGACGTTGCCCCGCAGGTCGGCCTCGGCCAGAGGGACATCGCCGGGGGCACGATCACCGACGACTTCGATGGTGACGGCCTCCTGGACGTGGCTCTCTCCAGCGTCGACCACTGCTCGCCCCTGCGCCTGTACCGGAACCGTGGCGACGGCACCTTCGAGGACCGTTCGGAGCAAGCGGGGATCCTCGGCCAGCTCGGGGGCCTCAACCTCGCCCAGACCGACTACAACAACGACGGCAAGCTCGACATCTTCGTCATGAGGGGAGGCTGGCAGATGCCCATGCGCAACTCCCTCCTCCGCAACAACGGCGATGGCACGTTCACCGACGTGACCCGGGAGGCGGGGCTCCTCTCCGGCGCTCACGCCACTCACTCCGCGGCTTGGGCCGACTTCGACAATGACGGCTGGCTCGACGTGTTCGTGGGCCACGAGCTGACGCCGAGCCAGCTCTTCCGGAACCGGGGCGACGGCACCTTCGAGGACGTCACCGCCCGGGCGGGCGTGGGGGCCACCGCCTTTACCAAGGGCGCGACCTGGGGGGACTACGACAAGGACGGCTTCCCGGATCTCTACGTCTCGAACTTCACCGGGGACAACTTCCTCTACCACAACAACGGCGACGGCACCTTCACCGACGTGGCGGCCAAGCTCGGCGTTCAGAAGCCCTTCATGAGCTTCCCCACCTGGTTCTTCGACTACGACAACGACGGTTGGCTCGACATCTTCGTGGCCTCCTACGTCCCTTCGCTGTCGGAGTTCGTCAAGCACTACCTAGGCAATCCGCCCTCCGCCGAGACCTTGACCCTGTACCGCAACCGCGGCGATGGCACCTTCGAGGACGTGAGCCAGCGAGTGGGGCTCGCTTGGGTCGTTCCAACGATGGGAGCGAACTTCGGCGACCTCGACAACGACGGCTTCCTCGACATGTACCTCGGCACCGGCGCACCTTCGTACGGCGCCCTCATGCCCAACATCATGCTCAAGAACGACCGCGGGCAGCGTTTCCTCGACGTGACCGAGGCCACGGGCACCGGCCACCTCCAGAAGGGCCACGCCATCGCCTTCGCCGACCTCGACAACGACGGCGACGAGGACGTGATGCTGAACGTGGGGGGAGCGGTGCCGGGAGACAACTACGACGAGGCCCTCTTCGAGAACCCCGGCGGATACGGCAACAACTGGACCTCGCTGAAGCTCGTGGGCGTGAAGACCAACCGAGCGGCGATCGGGGCGCGGATCACCCTCCGGTTGCGGGATGCGGGAGGGGGCTCTCCCTTGCGATATCGCGAAGTGACGAGCGGCGGGTCCTTCGGGGCCGGGAGCCTGGCGCAGCACATCGGCCTGGGGAAGGCCAAGGTCATCGACTCTCTCGAGGTCTTCTGGCCAGTGAGCCGCACGACACAGACCTTCAGCCGCGTGCCAGTGAATCGCTTCCTGGAGATCCGCGAGCTCGACGACGCCTGGCACGAGCGCCAGGCGCCCCGGTTCACCCTGGCCCGGCTGGCCCGGCAAACGCCTTGACCGTCCGCGCCCTGCGACGTAGGCTGGCTGTCGTGCGTCTTGCCACCGCGAGCGGCAACTCGAGACGGTTCCTGGCGGCCGCCCTGGGTCTCATCTGCGCCCTTCCCCGCCCCGCCCTTCCTCAGTCGGCCAGGGAGGGCCAGAAGCCCGGGGCCACCGTCTTCGCCTCCGGCACCGCGGCGGTACTCCTCGACGTGGTCATCCGCGAGAAGAACGGCCGGCCCCTGCTCGACGTCAAGCCCGAAGAAGTCGAGGTCTTCGAGGATGGTGTCAAACAGAAGCTCGACGGCTTCCGCTGGGTCCAGACCGAGAGCCTGCAAGTGGAGGGCGCTCCGCCGCCTGAGGCCCGCCCCGATCCCTCGAAGCAGATCAACCTGGTGTCGTTCGTCTTCGATCAGCTCGGCATCGAAGGCCGCAAGCTCGCGAACAAGGCCGCCCTCTCCTTCCTCGAGAAGGGACTGCGGCCCAACACCTTCATGGCGGTCTTCCAGATCGACCAGCATCTGGCTTTGCTGCAACCGTTCACGAACGACGCGAGCAAGTTGAGGGCCGCCATCAGCTCCGCTACGAGCAGCGTCTACAAGGCCCTCACCGATGACCAGGCAGCGATGGCCAAGGCGCAGGAGGAGCTGGCGAACGCCGACTCCGGAGCTCCCGAGGCCACCGCGACGAGCGGCGGGGGGTTTGCGGCACGGGCCCAAGCCCAGGCCCTCGTCAACATGCTCCGGATGTCGAGCACGCTACAGCGGCAGCAGTTGGGAACCACGTCCCTCTACCCGCTCCTCGCCATCGTGCGGGGGCACGAGACGCTGGCGGGCCGCAAGAGCCTTCTTTATATCTCGGAGGGGCTACAGGTCCCCCCCAACCTCGAGCAGGTGTTCCGCTCGACCATCAGCGCGGCGAACAAAGCGAACGTCAGCGTCTACGCCGTGGACGCGCGTGGTTTGAGCTCCGAGAACGACCTCACCGCAGCGGGCGACGCCTTGACCGAGGCACGCCGGGCAAGTCAGCTATCGAATCAGCGGCGCGGCGGAGCGGTGACCCAGGCGGAGGTCAAGCTCGCCGACACCGCCGAAGACGCCTTGCGCCTCAACGTGAAGGGCACCCTCGGCGATATCGCCGAGGAAACCGGCGGCTTCCTCATCGCGAACACCAACGACTTCAAGAAGGGCTCCGAGCGGCTGGCGGCGGACCTCTCCGGCTACTACGAGGTCAACTACACCCCGCCACCGGCGCCCTACGACGGCCGCTTCCGGACCCTCCAGGTGAAGGTCGCGCGCAAGGGAGTCGTGGTCCAGAACCGCAGCGGCTACTTCGCCTTTCCCGCCGGCTCGTCCTCGGCCATGTTTGCCTACGAGGTCCCGCTCCTCGGGGCCCTGAGCCTCAATCCCCCACCCAAGGATTTCGACATCCGCGCGGGCGCCCTGCACTTCGAGGAGGGTCCGGCCGGCCGCGAGCACAGGCTCATCGTGGAGGTGCCCATCTCGGGCCTGAGGATGATCACCGACGAGGCCAAGAAGACCTACAGCGTCCACTTCTCGTTGCTCGCCGTGGTGCGCAATGAGGATGGCGCCATGGTCGAGCGCTTCAGCGAGGACTATCCCTTCACGGGCCCCCTCGACAGGGCCGAAGGCCTCAAGCTCGGGAACATCGTCCTCAAGCGGAGGTTCACGCTGACTCCCGGCCGTTACACCCTCGAGGTCGCGGGCCAGGACGGCGCGGCGAGCAGGACCGCGGTGACACGGCAGACCTTCGAGGTGCCGTCCGGAGGAGAGGGCGCGAACATGAGCAGCCTGGCCCTGATCCGGCGGATCGAGCCGGGGACCGCCGGGGCAGAAAAAACCGACGATCCCCTCGACGTGGGCGGCGGCCGGGTCGTGCCCAACCTCGACCTGCCCATCTCGGCCGCGGCCAACCAGAAACTCTCGCTCTTCTTCATCGCCTACCCCTCCAAAGACCGCGAGCCGCCGAGGATGACCCTGGAATTCTCCCGCGACGGCAAGACCCTGGCCCGGGCCGAGCCCGCGTTGCCAGCCCCCGAGGCCGATGGGAAGATCCGCTACGTCGGCACGTTCCCGATCCAGAAGTTCACCCCGGGCCGGTACGAGGTCCGGGTCGCGCTAGCCCAACCGGGCGGGACCTCCGAGGAGCGGGCGACCTTCACTCTCGTCCCGTAGCCGGCGAGCGGAACGGAAGGCCTCGGGTACAATCAATTCTGTGAAGTTTCCCATTGGCTCTATGAGTCGTCTCTTCCACCTTCTCCCGGTCATCATCCTGCTCGGCGCCTCGCCCCAGGCGTCGCCCCCCCAACCCCCCCAGGACCAGACCGGCGAGACCCCCGCCTTTCCCACCGGGGTCGAGTTGGTCACCGTCGATGCCGTGGTGGTCGACAAGGAAGGGCGCGCGACGCCCGGCCTCGCCGAAGCCGACTTCACCGTGCTCGAAAATGGGGTTCCTCAGAAAGTCACGCGCTTCGAGGCGGTGGTCCTGCCCGACGAGCCGCCGGCGGCGATCGCGGCTCCCACCCAACGGCCGGCTTACTCGAGCAATCAGTCCCCCGAGACGCGCCACGGCCGTACTTTCCTGCTGGTGTTCGACGACATCCACCTCACCGTCCTCCAGGCACAGCGGGCGCGGGTGGTGATGGGCCAGTTCCTGCGCACGGGCGTGCGCGCCGGCGATCGCGTCGGGCTCATTGCGACGGGCGGTGGAGCCTGGTGGTTTGAGCGCATGCCTGAGGGGCGCGACCACCTCGTCAGCATCCTCAAGCGCCTCGATGGTCGCCTCGTCCCCGACAGCTCGCCCGACCGTGTAACCGACTACGAGGCGATGCGGATCATGGCCTTCGACGACGCGGCCGTGGGGCGGCTCGTCGCCCAGAGGTTCGATGCCTACGGGGCGCGGGGTCGCCAGAAGATCGGCGATCACCAGTTTGCCGATGTGGCCGATACCAATTCCGCCGTGGGCACCATCGACCCCTATGTCCGGGCCCGGTCCCAGGAGGTCTACGCCGCCGCGGTCTCGAAGCTGAAGATCACCCTCTCGGTGATGACGCGAGCGCTCAAGGCCCTCGTCGAGGTCAAGGGCCGCAAGTCGATGGTCCTCGTGTCCGAGGGCTTCATCTACGAACAGGACTTCAAGGAGATGAAGGACCTCGTGAGCGCGTCCTTGCGGGTCAATGTCCCGGTTTACTTCATCGATACGCGGGGCCTCAAGGCGCTTCCCGACTTCATGACCGCACAGTTTCCGTCGACCTTCGACGTTCAGGACACGCTGGCCGTGCTCGGCGATATCGCCCGGGAGGCCGAGGGCTCCGAGGCGGTGGCCCTCGACACCGGAGGCTTCGTCATCAAGAACACCAACGACCTTGAAAGCGGCATTCTTCGGGTCTCGAACGAGTCGCAGGCCTACTACCTGCTGGGTTACAGCCCGAGCAACACCGCCCGGGACGGCAAGTTCCGAAAGATCGAGGTGAAGCTCAACCCCGCCAGGGCGAAGGGCCTCAAGCTGCGTGCCCGTCGCGGCTACTACGCGCCCTCGGACGTCCCCACTCCCACCTCAAAGGCGTCGGTGGACCCCGAGATCGTCCGTGCCCTCGACTCGCCCTTCGAGAGGAGGGATGTGCCCTTGCGAGCGACCGCCTTCGCCTTCGACGAAGCGTTCTCGCACCAGTGCAACACGATCGTAGCGGCGGACATCGAGGTGCGGGACCTGGCCTTCCGCGAGGAGGACGGGCGAGCCAAAGCCAGCCTTGCCTTTCTCATCGAGGCTCAGCGCCGCGAGAGCGGGGAGGTCTTCAAGTACGACCAGCAGATCGACATGGCGCTCCTCCCCGAGACGCGGACGGGCCTTCTGCGAACGGGTTACACCGTCTCACGCGAGTTCGTGCTCCCGGCAGGCAGCTACCAGATCAAGGTGGTCGTGCGCGACCTCGGCAACGGCCGGTTGGGTTCCGTGATCCACGACTTCGACGTGCCCGACCAGTCGGCGTTTCGCATCACGTCACCCATACTCTCGGACGCGGTGGAGGCGAAGGAAGCGGCCGGGGACAGGCCGCCCCGGCCGGTGCTCCAGGTGGGCCGGCGCTTCACCCCTGGTTCGACCCTGTACGTGCAATACAGCGTTCTGGGGGCGACCCGCGGCGCGGCCTCTCAGCTCCCCCAGGTGTCCGCCGGGTACGAGATCCGCCGGGCCGACGGCTCGCTCCTGAAGTCCGCGCCCGCAAGCCGCCTGAACCCCACTTCGCTGGGCGCCCTCATCCGCTTCCACGGGATCTCCCTCAGCACCGCGAATCCAGGCCAATACGAATTGGTGCTGACCGTGAAGGATGAGATCACGGGCAGGACCCTCGAGAGCCACGAGCCGTTCACCGTCGTCGGCTGATCTCATTGACCGAGATCAATTACCGCGGTACTCCGGTCGCGATCGCGCTGGAACAATTTCGGAAGCGGCCGGCTGTCAGCTTCTCCGATTGTTTGATCCTCGAGATCGCCCGGAAGGCCGGGCACCTGCCGCTTGGGACTTTCGATCGCGGACTCGCGAAACTCCCTGATGCACAGCGGCTGTAGGGCCACCTTCGGCCGATGGAAGCGGCTACCGCTTGAGGGCGGCGATCATCCCCTTCGCCGACGCGACGTTCCGCGCGCCGGGTGGCGCCATACCCAGGTACCTCTCCATCCGGCTGATGGCCTCGGCCTTCTGGTTCGCAGCCACCGCCAGGGTGCCGAGCTGGAACTCGACCTCGGCGTCCGTCGGGTCCAGACTCTCGGCCTTCAGGAGGGCTTCCTTCGCCTCCGCCGCCCTGCCCGCGTCGGCGTACATCACGCCCAGGCTGAACTGGAGCCGGGCATTGTCCGGCGCGCCCTCCACGGCATGAGCCGCCTCGGAGAGGGCCTCCTCGCGGTTGCCCTTCTCGTAGAGGACGATGCTCAGGGCGCTGTGGGCCTCGGTGAAGTCGGGTTTCAGCTCGACAGCCTTGCGTAACTCCGCCTCCGCCTTCGGCATGTCCTTCTTGCGAGCGTAGGCGAGGCCGAGGTTGTGGTGGAGCTGGGGCAGGTTCGGAGCCTTCGCGGCCACCGCTTCGTAGCCAGCGATGGCTTCGTCGAGCCGCCCGGCCTTCATGGCCGCGCCGGCCTTTTCCAGGTCAGCGGCCAGTGCCCCGGCCACTTCTGCGGGGAGGGGAGCGGGAGCGGCCGGCGGCGCCATACCAGCTTCGGCACCGGGCGCCGCTCCAGCCGCGGCCATGTCGGGGGAGGCCGCGGCCTCGCTCGTCTTCTTCCGCCCGATCCGGAAGACAGGCGCCTTTTCGGTGCTCCCAATGTCATGGATGGCGAAATCCTTGAAGGTCGCCTCGCCCAAACCTTCCTTGCTCACGGTCACGTCGTAGGTTCCCGCGTAGACGTTGACGTGGACGAACTTGCCCTTCTTGTCGGTCTTGGTGTGGTACTTCTGGATGACGTGGCCCTTGAAGTCGAGCAGCACCTTCGCGTCCGCAATGGGGTTGCCGTCGTTGTCGAGCACGAAGCCCTCGGCCGTGGTGGTGGCCTGTGCGAATGCGGACGCCGAAAGAGCCATCCACACGAAAAGACCCGCCCAGACCGTTGTCCTTCTCATCGGCGTCCTCTCCCCTCCGCCCGTCGGATCCGTCTTCTACGGGCTACTTCCGGCGCCCTGCACGTTTTCGAGGGCCATCGGAGGCGCCGCCTCCGGCCCGGGCCCGTCCATGGTGAAGAGCGTCTTGCCCTGCGACGAAGCGCCGCCTTGCTTCAGGAGAACGCGCACCTCGTACCGCCCCGAAGCTAGCCCGTCCACGGGGAGCTTGGCCAGGTAGGGAATCCGCCCCGACCCGTCCGGCGCGGGCAGCTCGAGCAGCGACTGGGTGACGAGCGTCCCGTCCCGCACCAGCTCCACCAGCAGCTCGGGCCGCGGCTCCGGGTGCCGCGAGTAGGCCACGAGGAACAGCGAGAGCGGCTCGGTCCCATTGAGATGCGGCTCGGTCAGGAAGGGGACGAGGCGGCTTTCCCCGATCCGGAACGGGTCTTCCGTCGCGAGCGCGCCCTTCGGCACCGTCTCCCTGCGCTTCACGATGGCCAGGTCGGACAGGCTCACCCGTGTGATGGATGGCGCGACCACCAGCGGAGAGCGCCGGACGCTCCGCCTCTTTCCGAGCTGGTCCACGACCGCCGTCTCGAGGGTGTACCGGCCCGGCGCGACACGGAAGGAGCGGGTGAAGACGGCGTTGCCCTGCTTCAGTGCGTCCCGCCGCTGGCGCGGGAGGAAGACCGGGGAGTCTTCGCTGAACCTCTCGATCACCGCCCCCGATACGTCTCGGAGGACGGTGATGATGGAAAAGTGCGCCCGATCGACACCGCCGCGGTCGTCGGCCTCGAACTGGATGCCGGCGAGCGGAACCTCCAGGACCGCGGTGTAGCGCACGTCTGCGGCCTCTGGCCCGAACCGGAAGACCCGGTCCCGGAAGGGAAACTCGGCGGGCGCGGGCTCCGCGCGGAGTGCGCGCAGGAGATCCACCTCGTAGGCGAAGCGAGCGGAGCCCTCCTCGGGAGGGATGGCGAAGTACCCGCTGCGGGTCTGCACGGTGACGCCCGGGCGGCTCACTCGGACCTCCAGGCGGCGGAACTTCCCGTCGTATTCCCTACGCGCGGGCTCGTAAACGACCTCGTAATACCCGCGCAGGTCGCCGACCGCGCGCTCGATGCCCTTGCGCACGTCGTTGCTGTTGGCGATGAGCAGGCCGCCGGTCCCCACCGCGAGGTCGGCCAGGGCCCCCTGGGTGTCCATGCGGAGGGCGGCGAGGGCGTTCTCGCTGACCTTCACCTGCTCCTTGGTCACGGAGCCCACGCCACCGCTCGTCATCTCGCGCTGGTGAGCAAGCTGCACCTCGCCCAGCGTGTCGGCCGTGGCTTCGAGGGGCCGCGTCTCACCGAGACCCCGGGTGTCGACGGCGTAAACGCTGACGTTGGCCCGGTTCGCTTCGCTGATCGCCCCGAGCAGCACGTGTTCGAGCTGAGGCGGCACCTGGAGGCCGTCGGCGAAATAGAGGATGGTCTTGCGGCCGGC
The DNA here is from genome assembly GCA_041493035.1 of Vicinamibacteria bacterium. Taxonomy (GTDB): domain Bacteria; phylum Acidobacteriota; class Vicinamibacteria; order Fen-336; family Fen-336; genus JBGPYB01. Next base: position 15,951 of record JBGPYB010000111.1, read on the forward strand.
CAGGCGCTGCTGCTGGCGAGCGAGAGCCAGGATCGCGTAGAGCGAGCTGTGGCCCTGTTGCTCGCGCTGCAAGCTCTCGGTCATCCGCAGGGCATCGATAGCCATGC